>NZ_CP148752.1:4937500-5238125 GCF_040448305.1 Pseudomonas fluorescens
CTGCTTATATATAGACGCGCCTGCAGGGAATGCGCAGTATATTGCCCAACACAAATAGAAATACCCTTGATTCCTATATTTCGGACGATGCCACGCAATGAATGACCATCCTCGCAGCCTAGCCTCTACCTTGTTCTCGGTTGGGCTGCTGCTCATAGCCATGGCGTCGATCCAGTCCGGAGCCTCTCTGGCCAAAAGCATGTTCTCGGTTGTTGGCCCTCAGGGGACGACAACATTACGACTGATTTTTGCCAGCATAATAATGATGCTGATACTGCGTCCATGGCGGGCAAAACTCACCGCAAGATCCCTGCGCACCGTCATCGTCTACGGGATGGCGCTGGGCGGCATGAACTTCCTCTTCTATATGTCATTGCAAACAGTCCCGCTGGGCATCGCGGTGGCTCTTGAATTCACCGGCCCACTGGCGGTGGCGATCTACTCCTCGCGTCGCGTGATCGACTTTTTGTGGATCGCCCTGGCTGCCGTCGGCTTACTGTTACTGATACCGATGGGAGAAGCGACCTCCGGCATCGATCTGGTAGGCGCCGGTTATGCCTTGGGTGCCGGGGTCTGCTGGGCACTGTACATTTTGTTCGGTCAAAAAGCCGGGGCCGACAATGGCGTGCAAACCGCCGCACTGGGGGTAATGATCGCTGCGCTGTTCGTAGCCCCCATCGGTATTGTCCATGCAGGTTCCGCTCTGCTGAGCCCGTCATTGATCCCTATAGCCCTCGGCGTCGCCATCTTGTCCACGGCCCTCCCCTACACCCTGGAGATGGTCGCGCTGACCCGCATGCCGGCCAGAACCTTCGGCACACTGATGAGTATCGAGCCCGCCTTCGGCGCGCTATCTGGCTTACTGTTCCTTCATGAATACCTCTCTCTGTCACAATGGATGGCAATCATGTGCATCATTCTGGCATCCATCGGCGCAACCATGACCATGAGCACTGCTGCCAGGCCAGTAGTAACGGCAGATTGAGAGCGGATATGACACGGGTCTGGTATTTGCCGCCCAATTAGGCCATGTTTAGCCCCGCAACCCAGAGTCATACCACGGATAATTTCAGGTAGGGATATCGGTACGCGTCTAGCGAAAGCGAATGCAGCCAGACCCGGGCACAAGATCCGGGGACGCTATAAGGACAGTAATGAAACGAATTTTGATTTTGATCGCCGTACTTGCAATTGCGGGCTGCGCGGCGACATCAAACACACAGATCAAGCACGGCAAGAAAGGGCTACACATCAACTGTTCCGGACTATCTTCGTCCTGGGACAAGTGCTACGCCAGCGCTGCCAACTCCTGCGCACCCAAGGGATACAAGGTCATCGCCAAGTCGGGAGATGCCGTGGAAGAGCCCGGCGATTATCCGTTTGGCCTCAATCCAGCGGGTTATACCAGCCGCAGCATGATTGTCATCTGCAAATAGGCAGGGCCGTCGCGTCAGGTTCTCGGACTTGCGATCTGACGGCCAATTTCCTCGTAGCTGGACTTCAGCACAGTGCGCTGGATATCCGGACTAGCCAGCATGCGCGCTACGACCAGCGCACCAATACATTGCGACAGAATCGCCCACGCCAGGCTGTCGCTTTGCAGAACACCCGCCCAACGTTCCTGAAGCCGACAAATCCAGTGCTCTGCCTGCTGGCGGACAGTCACGTCGGAACGGGCAATTTCCGCCCCCAATGCCGGCAATGCACAACCGGTCTCCGGATTCTCGACGTGAGACATACTCAGGTACTGTTTCAAGCAGCGCTCAAGCTTGTCACGGTCCTGCCCCTCCCCCAGTCGCGTCAGGCTTTGCCCCAACTCACGCTCGACTATGCTTGCGAACAACTCGTCTTTCGACGAGAAGTGGCTATAGAAGGCGCCGCCACTCAAGCCAATCGCTTTCATCAGGCCGTCCACGCCTACCGTTGAAAATCCGGACTTCTTGGCCGATACAGCACTGCTTTCCAGCAGCCTTTGCCTGGTTTCCAGCTTGTGACTGGCCGAATAACGCATTGTCCTTCCCCCTGGATTGCTCACCTTGACGTCTGTCGAATCATAGCATAACGTTCGTTTAGTTAACGATCGTTTACCAAAAGGGATCTACCCATGAATAACAAGAAGGTCGTACTGGTCGTCGGGGCAGGTGATGCCACGGGCGGCGCCATTGCCAAGCGTTTTGCCGAGGAGGGTTTTGTCGCCTGCGTCACCCGCCGCAGTGCGGACAAGCTCCAGCCACTGGTGGATGCCATCAGGGCCGATGGTGGGGAGGCCCACGGTTTTGCCTGCGACGCTCGCAAGGAAGACGATGTGGTGGCACTGGTCGAGCAGATCGAAAGCGAGATCGGCCCCATCGAGGCGTTCGTGTTCAACATCGGCGCCAACGTGCCGTGCAGCATTCTCGAAGAAACCGCCCGCAAGTATTTCAAGATCTGGGAAATGGCCTGTTTCTCGGGGTTTCTCAATGCGCGGGAAGTGGCCATACGCATGGCCAAGCGCCAGCGGGGCACAATCCTGTTCACCGGTGCCACCGCTGGCCTGCGTGGCGCAGCCGGGTTCGCCGCATTTGCCGGTGCCAAGCACGGCATTCGTGCGCTGGCGCAAAGCATGGCCCGAGAACTCGGCCCGATGAATATTCACGTTGCCCATGTCGTCGTCGACGGCGCCATCGATACCGATTTCATCCGCGACAGCTTCCCCGAGAAATACGCGACCAAGGATCAGGACGGCATCCTCAACCCCGAACACATTGCCGAGAATTACTGGTACCTGCACAGCCAGCCCCGCGACGCCTGGACTTTCGAACTGGACCTGCGCCCCTGGAGCGAACGCTGGTAAGCCCTCCCCTACAACAATAAGCAGAGTGCACCGAACATGAGCAAAACCGTGGAATTCCTTTTTGACCTGGGCAGCCCCACCACTTACCTGGCCTATACCCAGTTACCGGCAATCTGCGAGCAAACCGACAGCCAGCTGATCTACATCCCGATCCTGCTCGGCGGTGTGTTCAAGGCCACCGGCAACGCCTCACCGGCGACCATTCCAGCCAAGGGCCGCCACATGATTCAGGACCTCGACCGTTATGCCCGGCGCTACGGCGTGCCACTGAAGTTCAATCCGCATTTCCCGATCAACACCCTGGTGCTGATGCGTGCCGTGACCGGCATTCAGCTGCACCATCCCGAGCGTTTTGTCGCCTTCATTGACTGCCTGTTCAAGGCCCTGTGGGTCGACGGCCGCAACCTCAATGACCCGGCAACCGTGGCCACGGTGCTGAGCGGCAACGGTTTCGATCCCAATGAGGTGCTGGCACTGACCGCCGACGAAACAGTCAAGGCAACGCTCAAGGACAACACCGAGAAAGCAGTGCAGCGCGGCGTATTCGGCGTACCAAGCATGTTTGTCGATAACCAGTTGTACTTCGGCCAGGATCGACTGGACTTCGTGCTCGAAGCCTTGAGTTAAGGCCCGACCATCAACCGCCCCTTTGCCGCTCCCGACAAGAGCGGTACATGGGCGGCCTCTGCTGTTTGCCCCGGCGAATCGGCGCCAATTCGCCAGAGTCAGAGCCTTTGTCGACTATATGAGCCAGGCGCTGGAAACAGCGCCCGGCTACAGCCAATCAGATAGCCGCAGTGCGAGTGTTTAGCCACTCAAGTGCAGCACCCTCGACCAATGGACTCAGGCGCTCGCGCACTTCAGCGTGGTAGGTGTTGAACCACTGCTTTTCCTCGTCCGACAGCAGCGAGGTTTCCAGGCAGCGCGTATCGATCGGGCACAGGGTCAGGGTTTCGAACTTGAGGAACTCGCCGAATTCGCTTTTGCCTGCCTCACGGTTCATCGCCAGGTTTTCGATACGCACACCCCAACGACCCGGACGATAGGTGCCCGGTTCAATGGACGTGATCATGCCGGGTTGCATCGCGGTTTGCGGTGCAGGTGCGGCCTGATAAGCGATGACTTGCGGACCTTCGTGGACGTTCAGGAAGTAACCGACGCCATGACCGGTGCCGTGACCGTAGTCGACACTTTCCGCCCAGATGGGCGCACGGGCGATGGAATCGAGCAGCGGCGACAGGATGCCTTTCGGGAACTGCGCACGGGACAAGGCAATCACGCCCTTGAGCACGCGGGTGCAATCGCGTTTTTGCTCATCGGTCGGTGTGCCCACCGCAACCATGCGCGTGATGTCAGTGGTGCCGCCCAGGTACTGGCCGCCGGAGTCGATTAGCAGCAGGCCGTCCCCTTCGATCACAGCGTGCTCTTCTTCGGTGGCATGGTAGTGAGGCATCGCGCCATTGGCGTTGAACGCGGCGATGGTATTGAAGCTCAGCGAGACATAATCCGGACGGCGCTCACGGGCGGCGGTGAGTTTTTCGTCGATGGTCAGTTCAGTGATGCGCTCGCGCCCCAGCGCCGAGTCCAGCCAGGCGAAGAATTCGCACAGCGCTGCGCCGTCCTGTTCCATGGCCTGACGGATGTGTTCGGCATCGGCCAGGCTTTTTTGCGATTTGGCCAGGGTGGTCGGGTTCAGGCCTTCGATCAGCTTCACCCCACTGTTCAGGTTGTCCAGCAACCCCGCCGTGACCCGCGCCGGGTCTACTTGCAGGCTCGCACCGCTCGGCACGGCGCGCAGTGCGGCGGCGACCTCGCTGTAATCGCGCAAGGTCACGCCGTCCTGTTCAAGGATGGCGCGCAGCTCGGCGCTGACTTTGCTCAAGGCGACAAACAGCGTGGCCTGCTGTTGATTGATCAAGGCGAAAGAAACAAACACCGGGTTGAACGACACGTCGCCGCCACGCAGGTTGAACAGCCAGGCGATATCATCCAGGGTGGCGATGAAATGCCAGTCGGCACCCCGCGCCTGAAGGGTTTCACGCAGTTTGGCGAGTTTTTCGCCACGGCTGACGGTCGCCTGTGGTGGCAGGTGCTGATAGATCGGTTCGTTCGGCAGACCTGGGCGGTCGCTCCAGACGCCGCTCAGCAGGTCGATGTCGGTGCGCAGGCGGGCGCCACGCTCTTCAAGTTTACCGCTCAGGGTCCGTGCCGAAGCCACGGCCATGACCGCGCCATCGACCGCGACAACGCCGCCCTCGGGGGTTTGCTCGGCCAGCCATTCCAGTGGCCCGGGTTGACCCGGTTGCAGCTTGACCAGATCAATGCCGCTGCCCTTGAGTTCCTTGGTCGCCTGCTCCCAATAACGGCTGTCGGCCCAGACGCCGGCAAAGTCCGGGGTCACGATCAGGGTGCCGACCGAACCATGGAAGCCCGACAACCACTGGCGCCCCTGCCAGTAACCCGGCAGGTATTCGGACAGGTGCGGGTCGGCCGACGGCACCAGCAAGGCGTGAATGCCCTCCCGGCTCATCAGTTCGCGGGTTTGCGCCAGGCGCTGGGGCACCGAGCCATTGATCGAAAGCTGCGTATTCATCGTCTCTCCTGCTAATCACTTGTTCATTATTGTTGAGTGCCGATCAATGTCGGCGCTTCGTCGCCCTATTGCCAGAATGCCGGAGCACTGGCGCAGGCTGCCTTGATCAGTTGAACCGCCTGGTCGATGTCCTGCTCGGTGGTGAAACGCCCGAGGCTCAAGCGGATGGTGCGGCCGGCCGAGCGGGCATCGTGCCCCAGGGCCAGCAGTACATGGGATGGGGTATTGCTCGCGGAATTGCAGGCCGAGGTCGCGGAAAATGCGATCGATGCCAGCAACGCCGCCGGGTTGAACTCGCCTTCGTCGAAGGTCAGGCTCAGGGTATGGGGAATGCGCCGGGTCGGGCTGCCGTTGAGACGCACGCCGGGAATGCTCTGCAATTGCTCGAGCAAGCGTTCACGCAAACGCACGATGGTGGCTTTCTCTTCATCGAACGCAGCCGCCGCCAGTGCAAAGGCCGCGCCCATAGCCACGATCTGATGGGTAGCCAGGGTGCCGGAACGCAATCCGCCCTCATGCCCGCCGCCATGGATCTGCGCCTGCAAACGCTGTTGCGCGCGCGGACCGACGTACAACGCGCCGATGCCTTTGGGGCCATAGAGCTTGTGCGCGGAAAACGACATCAGGTCCACGGGCCACTGCGCGAGGTCGATCGCCACTTTGCCCGCGCCCTGTGCGGCGTCGACATGGAACAACGCCCCGCGATCACGCACGACCTGACCGATGGCGGGAATGTCGTTGAGGGTGCCCAGTTCGTTGTTGACCAGCATCAGCGACACCAGGAAGGTGTCCTCGCGCATGGCTTCGCTGACCGCTTGCGCGGTGATCAGGCCCTCGGCGTCCGGCACCAGGTAAGTCACTGCTACACCGGCATCCTGCAGTTGCCTGGCGGTATCGAGAATGGCCTTGTGTTCGATCTGGCTGGTGATGATATGGCCGCCGCCAGTGCCGCGGGCCTGGGTCACGCCTTTGAGCGCGAGGTTGTTGGATTCGGTGGCGCCGGAAGTCCAGACGATCTGCCCGGGTGTCGCGCCGACCAGTTCGGCGACCTGGCGTCGCGCCTGTTCGACCGATTGCCGGGCCTGCTGGCCGAAGACGTGGGAGCTGGAGGCCGGGTTGCCGAAATTGCCGGTAAAGCCCAGACACTCGACCATCACCTTGATGACCCGCTCATCCACCGGCGTGGTGGCGGCGTAATCGAAATACAACGGACGTTTATTCATAAAAGACTCGCAGAGCGTGTTCCGGGATCAGGAAGCTCGTGACTGCAAACGGCAAAACGCAGCCTTGTGAGCTGCGCGCTGTTTTCAGAACGCTACCAATACCTGATCGGATGCCGTTAAAGAAGAATTACTTCATTTAATAGTGCGTAGGAACGCTCCTGAAAAGTCAGCTTAACAGGCATCGGGCAACCGGTTGAAGCAATGCGTCAGCTAAAGCTTTCGAGCAACAGCGGATACAGCGAACCCACGAGCAGCGCGGCCATGCCCCAATTGAACAGGCCCAGCCAGCGGCGATCCTTCAGAACGTTGCGCAACAGCGTGCCGCAAGCGGCCCAGACACCGACACTCGGCAGGTTGATGATCGCAAAGACAGCCGCGATCACGATCACATTAGTGAAGTAACCCTGCATCGGCGTGTAGGTGCTGATAGCGCCAATGGCCATGATCCAGGCTTTGGGATTGACCCACTGGAACGCGGCAGCGCCCAGATAGCTGATCGGTTTCGCCTCGCCCTGCTGACTCTCCGACATGGGCCCGGAATGGGCGATTTTCCACGCCAGATACAGCAAATACGCCGCCCCCACATAACGCAGCACGGTGTAGAGCAAGGGGTAAGTCTGGAACACCGCGCCAAGACCAAAGCCGACCGCCACCACTAGTATGAAGAAGCCACAAGTGATGCCGAGCATGTGCGGAATCGTGCGGTTGAAACCGAAGTTCACCCCGGAGGCCAGCAACATGGTGTTGTTCGGGCCGGGTGTGATCGAGGTGACGAGAGCAAACAGGGCGAACCCCAGCAGCAGGTCGAGTGAGAGCGTCATGGGTGGCAATCCGTCAAAGTCGATCAGATGTTGACCCTATCGCACACCCTGGAGGAAACCCATGGACAGTTAGGCAAAACTTGGAGCAGTACAGTTTCGCCTCAGCTTGGACGACCGTGAAGCTGTACAGATCGCCCGACGTTCATTTCACCCTGGTTGTCGAAGTTGAACGACTTTTGCAGTTGGCCGAGCAGTTCGGCTTTTTTCGCGTGGTATTCGTCGAAGGACAAACCGCGGCGGTTCAGCGCCTCCAGTGCCAGTTCCTTGCTTTCTTCAGCCGTGTAAGGCCGAAGCTCCGGGGAAACATGGCTGGCACATCCGGCGAGTACAGAGACGGCGAGCATCAGCAAAGTGGCAATCATCGGTTTCATATTGGCGTCCTGGCGACTGGGTTCGAGGCAATGAACACAGGCTACGCGCGCCCCCCGTGCTGCAGAAATCAACGCTTTCAATAGTGGCTATCAAGAAATGGCGATCATTGTCGATGTGCTGGGAGAACGCGGCCCGGGAGCGCACTGGTTAGAGTCGACTTGATGGCACTTGAATGGCGCTGCTGCTCGTCGGGCACTCGGTGAGTCGAAAGAGGCTGGCCTATATTTATTCGGTCGTACAACGGCACAGGTACTTTCTATTCACAAAACAGGAACAGGGAGATCCATCATGAGCGTCAAACCCATTCCAGAGGGGTATCACAGCGTCACCCCCTATCTGGGCATCAACAAAGCCGCCGAAGCCATCGCTTTCTACAAAAAAGCCTTTGGCGCCATTGAAATCATGCGCCTGGACATGCCCGATGGCGGTGTCGGCCACGCCGAACTGCGCATCGGCGATTGCCCGATCATGCTGGGCACTCCGTGCGATCAAGGACCGCTGAGCAACCCGGACAATTCGCCGTCCGTGGGTCTGCATTTGTACGTGACGGATGTCGACAAGTCCTACAAACAGGCGATCGATGCCGGCGCAACCGTTGTATCGGAGGTCAAGGATCAGTTTTACGGTGACCGTTCGGGCACCTTGAAAGATCCCTACGGGCACCTGTGGTTCCTCGCCACGCACAAGGAAGACCTGACCCAGGAGCAGATCGAGCAACGGGCGAAGGAGATGTTTGCCCAGGGTTGAAATCCTTGGTGCTGGAGCGGGCCTCTTCGCGAGCAGGCTCGCTCCCGCCGGGGCCCCGCCTTCAACAGCACCGCCGACTTGCTGATCACTTGCGCAAGCATGCCCGCCATTGACCTGTCGGCAATGAGAAACATTTTCTTTCATTTCCCCTTTCGGGATTTCCCCTGCTCATCCGTCCTACATAGATGCAGTCCTTTCGCGTAGGCAAAAGCCACGATCGGACCTTCAGGGCGCTCATCCCTGCGAAGCCCGCAGCCGAGCTGCCTCTCATCGAGCCAAGACCTCCAACATGTCAAAGAAGTCCCGTTCAAAAATCTGGTTCCTGGTCCATAGCTGGCTGGCGCTGCCGATCTGGTTTTTCGTGCTGATCGTCTGTGTGACAGGAACCCTGGCCGTCATCAGCCAGGAGATCGTCTGGCTGGCCAACCCGCCAATGCGCGCCAGCCAGCCCTCGGATGATGCTCCGCTGCTCAGCTATCAGCAGGTCATCGAGGCCATCAACAGGGCCGAACCGCAGACAGTGGTGCAGAGCATCAGTCGCCCCGACGAGTCGCACTTTGCCCTGGATGTCGAAGTCAGCTACCCCGACGGGCGCTCGGTGGTGATTTATGTCAATCCGTACAGCGGCGTGATCCAGGGCATCGCGCCGGAGTTCAACTTCCGCGCCTTTACCCGCGCCCTGCACGCTTGGTGGCTGGTGCCGTTCACCAATGGTTACAGCTGGGGCTGGTACCTGGTGTCGTTTCTCGGCTTGCCATTGCTGGCGTCGCTAATTACCGGTTTGGTGGTCTACAAACGCTTCTGGAAAGGCTTCTTCCGCCCGACCCTGCGCATTCGCCACGGCGCGCGGATTTTCTGGGGCGACTTTCACCGCTTGAGCGGCATCTGGTCGATCTGGTTCATCGCGGTGATCTCCGTCACCGGCACCTGGTTCCTGATCCAGGCCTTGCTGTCCGATAACCAGATTTCCATCTCCACGGAGAAGATCATCCCGGCGATGTCCCGCGAAGCAGTGCCGCTGTCGCCCGATGGCTCGCCCCCGCCGCGTATCGACCTTGATCGCGCGATTGAAATCGCCACGCAGGAAATCTCCGGGCTGGAAGCTAGTTTCGTCAGCCTGCCGGGCAATGCCTACAGCCATCTGGATGTCGGTGGACGCGGTTGGTACCCGTTGATGTTCCAGACCGCCACGATCAACCCGTACAACGGCGAAATCGCCGCCTCGCGCCTGATTTCGGACCGTTCGGCCCTGGAGTTCGTCACTGAGTCCATGCGCCCGCTGCACACCGGCGATTTCGGCGGACTGTGGATCAAACTGATCTGGGCGTTCTTCGGCCTGCTGCTGAGCATGATGGTGCTCAGCGGCCTGCTGATCTGGACCAAGCGCACGGCGCTGGCCACCGCCAATGCCTTCAAACGCAGTAACAAGAAACAGCGCGACACCGCGGCGCAACCGGCCACGAACCACGAAGTGTCGGAGGTCGACCTGTGAGCCAAGACATTGCAGCCCCGCAACCCTCGCGCCTGAGTGTGTTCTGGCACAGATGGCGCTTTCACCTGAACGTCCTGTTGCTGCTGATCCCACTCGGTTTCATGCCCAAGTACTTCGCCGACGAGGCATTGATGCGCGGCGACAGTGGCCTTGGCGAACGGGAGGTCGGCGAAGTCCGGGTCGGCCCCTGGAGCCTGCGCCTGGCGGAACTGCGCAACTCAGCCCCGATGCTCGAAGGCTCCGCCGGCTACATGAAGGGTTTCAACGCCGCGTTGTGCGAGGCCTGTATCGGCCAGGTCAAGGCCACTTACCTGCGCATCGGCAAGCCCCGAAGCCTGCGCGCCGCCGGAGTGATTTTCTTCGGTGCCCCGTACCGCATGGGCGCTTCGCTGCCCGTCCCGGAAAAGACCACGGCCGACGCCGAGCTGTGGATCACCATGGAAGGCTGGGACGGCGCCATGCATCAGGCATCCATTCCTTTGAGCCAGGCCTCCCCCGCCACCATCGCCTGGGTGAACAAACAAGGAGGCAAACCATGATCAACCCTCTTCGCTCGCTCAACCCCCTGTTGCTGGTGCTCTGCGCCGGTTTCAGTGCCAGCGCCCTGGCCCACAACCCGATGTGCGAATGCAAGGCCATCGACGCCGAACAGATCAAGTGCACCGGTGGTTTTTCCGACGGCAGCGGCGCGCCGGGCGTGACCCTCGATGTGATCGGCTACGACGAAACCATTCTGGTGCCGGGTAAGCTCGGGCCTGATTCGACCCTGACCTTCAAGAAGCCCGGAGCCGAGTTCTATGTGCTGTTCGATGCCGGCCCCGGTCACGTCGTGGAAATCGACCAAGCGGACATCGAGGCACCATGAGCACTCCAACGACCCAAGTCGTGCGCCCGGCCGGGGCCGGTCACGAAACCCTCTACGTTCTGCTGCTGTGCCTGATGATCTTGGCGGTGGCCGGCTCGGTGGTGCTCTGGCGTGGTGAATCCCATGAGGTGAGCAGTGTCAGCAGCCATCAACTGGATGCGCGCCGTGACCTCAGTGCATCCGAGCAAGGTATCTACGCCGATTTGCGGGTGACGCTGGACGAGATCCACCTGTTGCGCCAGGAACAGCAAGCGCTGCCGACTCCCGAGGCCCTCGCCGGGGAAGGGTTTGCCCCGTTTTCCCAGGATGCCAGCTCCGTCAGCCGGGGCGGCCATGCCTGGCAATTGCTCGACGCCAAGGCCTATTTCGGCCAGAGCCAGACGCCGACGGTCGCCGGTTCATTCCTGATGCGCCTGGCCGCAGCCAATGATGCGCCGGACATCTGGCTCAACCGCGCCAGCAAGCTCACGGCACCGGCCGACCTCAGCGACGCCGCGCTCGAAAGCGCCGGTTGGCAGCAGGTCGTCGCCCAATTCGATGCCGGCGTAACCCGCCAGCACCGGCACTGAACCCTCGCCTTTATCCGAGAGAAGACCGCTTTCCCATGCCCAATTCATCTCAACGTTGTTTTTTGCGCCTGCTACTGATCGGCTTGCTCGCCTGCCTGCTGCCATCCCTGGCCAGCGCCGACGAAGCCAAGCGCCTGCGTATCGGCATCACCCTGCATCCTTACTACAGCTACGTGGCGAACATCGTCGGCGACAAGGCCGAGGTGGTGCCGCTGATTCCGGCCGGTTTCAACCCGCATGCCTACGAACCCCGCGCCGAAGACATCAAGCGCATCAGCGGGCTGGACGTGATCGTGCTCAATGGCGTCGGTCATGATGATTTCGCCGATCGCATGATCGCCGCCAGCGAAACCCCAAAGGTCCCGGTGATCGAAGCCAACGAAAACGTGCCGCTGCTGGCTGCCACCGGCGTGGCCGCACGCGGTGCCGGCAAGGTGGTGAACCCGCACACCTTCCTGTCGATCAGCGCCTCCATCGCCCAGGTCAACAACATTGCCCGGGAGCTAGGCAAGCTCGATCCGGTCAATGCCAAGACCTATACCGAAAACGCCCGCGCCTACGGCAAGCGCCTGCGCAAGATGCGCGCCGATGCCCTGGCCAAACTGACCCAGGCACCGAACGCCGAACTGCGGGTGGCCACGGTGCACGCGGCCTACGACTACCTGCTGCGTGAGTTCGGCCTCGAAGTGACGGCCGTGGTCGAGCCGGCCCACGGTATCGAGCCAAGCCCGAGCCAGCTGAAAAAGACCATCGATCAACTGCGTGAACTGGACGTGAAAGTGATCTTCTCGGAGATGGACTTTCCTTCCGCTTACGTCGACACCATCCAGCGCGAATCCGGGGTGAAGCTGTATCCGCTGTCGCACATTTCCTACGGCGAATACACCGCCGACAAGTACGAAAAGGAAATGACCGGCAACCTCAATACCGCGGTGCGGGCGATTCAGGAGTCGGGGGCATGACATCGAAAGAAACCATCCTGGCCGATGCAGAATCCCCTGTGGGAGCGAGCCTGCTCGCGAAGGCGCCCAGTCAGTCAGCATCATCGTCAACTGACACACCGCATTCGCGAGCAGGCTCGCTCCTACAGAGTTCGGGGCCAACGCTGGATTTTGCCGACATCAGCCTGACCCTCGGGCGCACGACGATCCTCGACAAGGTCACCTTCCAGGTTCAGCCCGGCAGTGTGCACGCGCTGGTCGGCCCCAACGGCGGTGGCAAGAGTTCGCTGATCAAGACCCTGCTCGGGCAAATGCCGCACCAGGGTCGCTTGAGCCTGCAGTGGCCTGCGGTGCCTGGGACCATCGGCTATGTGCCACAGGCGCTGGAGTTCGACCGGGGCTTGCCGATGACCGTCGACGATTTCATGGCCGCCATGTGCCAGCGTCGCCCGGCCTTTCTCGGTTTGAGCAAACACTACGCGGTGGCGATTGGCGAGGCGCTGGAGCGGGTCGGCATGCAGGACAAACGCAAGCGCCGCATGGGCGCGCTGTCCGGTGGCGAACGGCAACGGGTGTTGCTGGCCCAGGGGCTGATTCCGCCTCCGCAGCTGCTGGTGCTCGACGAACCGATGTCCGCCCTCGATGAGGCCGGCATCCGGGTGTTCGAACGCTTGCTCGGCGACTGGCGAGCGGCGGGCATCACCGTGCTGTGGATCGAGCACGACCTGGAAGCGGTCGGACGCCTGGCCGATCACGTCACCGGGCTCAATCGCCGGGTGCTGTTCGACGCCACGCCGCAACAGGCGCTGACACCGGAACGTCTGTTGACCCTGTTCTCGACCCACCCACGGAGCCTTGCCTGATGAGTTACGAAGCTTTTCGCCTGATGGTCCAGGGCTGGGCGTCGTCGGGTTATCTGCCCGAGGCGCTGGCCTATGGGTTCGTGGTCAACGCATTGATCGCCGGACTGCTGATCGGCCCGGTGCTGGGCGGCCTGGGCACGCTGGTGGTGGTCAAGCGCTTCGCGTTTTTCTCCGAGGCGGTCGGTCATGCCGCACTGACCGGCGTGGCCATCGGCATTCTGCTCGGCGAACCCTACAGCGGGCCTTACGGCAGCCTGTTCGGCTACTGCCTGCTGTTCGGCATCCTGCTCAACTACCTGCGCAACCGCACCGGCCTGGCGCCGGACACCTTGATCGGTGTGTTTCTCTCGGTGTCACTTGCCTTGGGCGCGAGCCTGCTGTTGATTCTGGCGGGCAAGATCAACGTGCACATTCTGGAAAACGTACTGTTCGGCTCGGTGCTGACGGTCAACGGCAATGACCTGCTGGTGCTGGCCATCGTCGGTTCGCTGGTCATGGCCCTGGCCTTGCCTTTGTACAACCGCATCATGCTCGCCAGTTTCAACCCGCAACTGGCGGCGGTACGCGGGGTGGCGGTGAAAACCCTGGATTACCTGTTCGTGATTCTGGTGACGCTGATCACCGTCGCCGCCGTCAAGGTCATCGGCGCGATTCTGGTCGGCGCCCTGCTGGTGATTCCGGCCGCCGCGTCACGCCTGCTCAGCCAATCGCTGAAGGGCTTTTTCTGGTGTTCGGTGCTGATCGCCACCGTCAGCACCCTGTGCGGGATTCTCGCGCCGATCGTCTTTGACCTGCCGATCCCGTCCGGTGCCGCGATCATCCTCGTGGCCGGTATCGCCTTCGCCCTGGCCGCCCTCGCGCGCGGCGTTGTCCCCAGCCTGAAAGGGAACCTTGGATAAATGATTTTTTCACTGCGCCAACTGACCCTCGCCGTCGCCCTGTGTGGGCTGGTGACAACGACCATGGCCGCCGACAACGGCAAACCGCTGCGTGTGCTGGCCTCTCTGCCGATTACTTATGGGTTGGGTGAAGTGTTGCTCAAGGGCACCGATGTCAGCCTCGAACGTGCGGCCCCGGCCAACCTGCCCGGCAGCCGCCAGACCGCCTACTTCACCGGCCGTGGCGCCCCGGCGCTGGCCAAGCTGGCGAACGATGCCGATGCGGTGATCGGTCTGCGCTCACTGTGGCCGGATGACCCGCTGTACCCGATCTCCCGGCGCAGCAATATCCGCATCGTCGAAGTCGACGCCGCCCGCCCGGTGGACGGCGCCCTGCCCGGCATAGCCGTACAGCCCGACAACAAGGTCGACGGGCTGAACAGTCAGCCGTGGTTCTCCAGCAGTAACATGGGGCGCATGGCCGATGTGATGGCGGCGGACCTGGTGCGCCTGGCTCCCGAGGCCAAGCCGAAAATCGACGCCAACCTGGCAGCGCTCAAGCAGCGTTTGCTCAAGCTCAGTGCCGCCAGCGAGGCGCGGCTGGCCAGCGTGGACAACCTCAGTGTGATGAGCCTCAGCGATCACTTCGGCTACCTGATCGGCAGTCTCAATCTGGAATTGATCGGCCAGGACCCACGCGCCGATGCCGAGTGGACACCGGAAGCGCTCACGCAATTGGCCACGACGCTCAAGGACAATGACGTGGCGGTGGTACTGCATCACCGGCAGCCATCGGATGCGCTGAAAGCGGTAATTGCCGGGTCGGGTAGCCGGTTGGTGGTGTTGAGCACCGATGCCGAGGATCCGGTGGCTGAGCTGGAGGGGAATGTGAATCTGGTCATCAAGGGCCTTAGTGGCGTGTAACCTCGGCTGGACCGCGTTATCGTTCTTCGCGAGCAAGCCCGCTCCCACAGTGGATTTGTGTCGCGCCATAAATCCACTGTGGGAGCGGGCTTGCTCGCGAAGGCGGCCGGACAGACAACACAAACTCAAGACCTGAAAAAGCCCGCTGACTGTCACCAGTCCAGCGGGCTTCTTTTTACATGACGGATCAGTGCGCCACAGCCGCCTGCTCGTCCATTTTCTGCCGCAGGCTCAACGGACGCATGTCGGTCCAGGTTTCTTCGATGTAGGCCAGGCATTCCTTTTTCAGCCCGCTTTTGCCCACGGTGCGCCAGCCTTGTGGCACGGCTTTGTAGTCGGGCCAGATCGAGTATTGCTCTTCGTGGTTGACCACGACCTGAAAGAGGATGTCCTCGCGGTCGAATACTGACGTCATGGTGTCTCTCCATCGTTATCGGGCGGGCTGCGCTGTGTGCGCAGCAGTTATGTAGAAAGAACGTTCCGCAGGGCGGAAAATTTAAGGATTGGCAGTGGCGGCGGCCAGGGCCCGGCCGAAGATTTCGGCTACGCGATCGATTTGCGCAGCAGTAATCACCAGCGGCGGCAGGAAGCGCACCACCGCACCATGACGGCCACCGAGTTCCAGGATCAAGCCGCGCTTGAGGCATTCGCGCTGCACCAGGGGTGCCAGGCGGGCGAAGGCCGGCGGATGGCCTTGGGCGTCCAGCGCGCCTGTCGGGTCCACCAGTTCAACACCGAGCATCAAGCCACGCCCGCGAATGTCACCCAGTTGCGGGAAGTCCCGCTGCAGGATGCGCAGGTGCTCGGCCAGACGCTCGCCCATCGCGGCGGCATGCTCGCAGAGCTTGTGTTCGACCAGATAACGCATCACCGCGGAACCGGCGGCCATGGCCATCTGATTGCCGCGGAACGTCCCGGCATGGGCACCCGGCAGCCAGGTGTCGAGCCAGTCGCGATAGACCACCACCGCCAGCGGCAGGCTGCCGCCGATGGCCTTGGACATCACCACGACATCGGGAATGATCCCGGCATGCTCGAAGGCGAACATCCTGCCGGTGCGGGCGAAGCCACTCTGGATTTCATCGACGATCAACGCGACGCCCGCCTGCTCGGTGATCCGCCGCAGACCGCGCAACCAGTCCAGATCCGCCGGGATCACCCCGCCCTCGCCCTGCACCACTTCCACGATCACCGCCGCCGGCAATTGCACGCCGGCCTCGGGATCGTTGAGCAGGTTTTCCAGGTAACTCAGGTTGGCCTTGACCCCTTGCGCGCCGCCGAGCCCGAACGGGCAGCGGTAATCGTAAGGGTACGGCATGAACTGCACGCCACTGCCGAGCAAGGCGCCCAGGGGCTTTTTCGGCCCCAGGCTGCCCATCAGGCTCAACGCGCCCTGACTCATGCCGTGGTAACCGCCCTGGAACGACAGCACGGTGCTGCGGCCGGTGGCAGTACGTACCAATTTCAGCGCGGCTTCCACGGCGTCGGTGCCCGTGGGGCCACAGAACTGGATCTTCGCTTCAGCGGCCAGGGCTGGTGGCAGCAGACCGAATAGATCCTGGACGAACTGGTCCTTGACCGGGGTGGTCAGGTCCAGGGTGTGCAACGGCAGTTCATCGGCCAGCACTTGCTGGATGGCTTCGATCACCACCGGGTGGTTGTGCCCCAGAGCCAGGGTTCCTGCTCCGGCCAGACAATCGATGAAGGTTCGGCCTTCGACATCTTCGACGTAGATGCCCTTGGCGCGCTTGAGTGCCAGGGGAATGCGCCGTGGGTAGCTGCGGGCATTGGATTCCTGCCGGCTCTGACGGGCCAGCAGCGGCGATTCGTTGAATTGATAAAGCGTCTCGGCGGGCGTCGCCGGCTGCTCTTCGATAAGGCTGGTAGCGACTGACATCTCTCGACTCCTCAATACGCTGCGGATAGTGACCAAAACTGCACACCGGGCAGGTGCGCGTTCCGGTCACGGGGCGCACTTGTCAGGTTTTCCTGTTCTGGAAACGCATCAGCGTCGAGAAGATTTAGACTTTGGCTCGGCTTTCTCAGAGGTAACCGCAATCCCTTGTAGGAGCGAGCCTGCTCGCGAAGACGGTGTATCAGGCAACATTGATCTCGACTGACACGACGCCTTCGCGAGCAAGTCGGATCGCCGCACCGCCGCTCCCACAGGGTTTTGTGGTGTTTTCAGATGGGTTGCAGTGGCATCGTCAGCTCAACCCGCAAGCCGTCCGGCCGGCTATCGAAATGCAGCGTGCAACCGCAACGCTGAACGATGGCCTGGACAATCGCCAGCCCCAGACCACAACCGGTGCTCTGGCCGTTGCGCCAGAAACGCTGGGTCAGGTGTTGCAGATCCTCTTCGGCAATCCCCGGCCCATGGTCGCGCACCACGAACTGCACACGATTGCCGGTGGTTTCCAGGCTCAACTCCACCGTTTTGTCGGCGGGGGTATGGCGCAGTGCGTTGTCGAGCAAGTTGCGCAGCGCGGCAATCGACAGCACGGCGGGCATTTGTACCGGCGCGGCGGAAACCTTGCCCGGTGCCTGAAACCTGATGCGCTGGCGATCGCCGCTCGCCGCGTCCTGGATCGCCAGTTTCGCCACTTGCTCGGCATTGCACTGCACACCGTCGTCAAATGACAGACTGCCCTCGACGCGCGCCAGCAACAGCAATTGTTCGAGGGTCCGGTGCATGCGGTCGGCGCCCTCTTCGGCCCGGGCCAGGGACTGATCCCGGGCGCTGCCGTCAGTCATCCGCGCCACTTGCAGGTGGGTCTTGATCGCGGTCAGCGGGCTGCGCAGTTCGTGGGCCGCGTCACCGGTGAGGCGACGTTCGCGCTCGATGGTCTTGCCGATGCGCTGGAGCAACTGGTTCTGGGTTTCCAGCAAGGGTTGCAGCTCGCTGGGCAGCGGCTGGATCTGCAAGGGTTCGAGGGAGTCAGCACTGCGGCGCATCAAGGCGTCGCGCATGCGGTTGAGCGGCGCCAGCCCCTGGCCGATACCCAGCCACAGCAAACACAGGCAACCGAGCAGCGCCACGCCCACCGGCACCGAAGCGGCCAGCAGGATCGACATGTTCAACGCCTCGCGCTCGATCTGCCGGTCGGCGGTGGTGATGCGCAGATCGCCCCGGGCCAGTGTAAAGCTGCGCCACGGCGCGCCGTCGATCATCTGATCGTGAAAACCGAGTTTCTCGGCCTCCAGGGTCTGCTGCGGCTCGGTATGGCTGCGGGCGAGGATTTCACCGCGCAACGAGCTGACCTGGCACGCCATGCCACCCGGAATGTTCAGCTGTTCGGCGCTGAAATGAGTGCCCTCGCCCTTGCTCGGCACGGGCGGCAGTTGCTCCATCAGGCCGGCGACCATGCGTGCCGAGGCCACCAGGCGCTGGTCGAGGGAAAACATCATTTGATTGCGCAAATCGCTGAGCATCCAGGCCGCGGCCAGGGCCCAGATCAAGGCAAATGCGGCGCCGAGCGTCAGGCTCAGGCGCAAACGCAGGCTCATCACTTCGATTCTTCTCCGCCATCAGCCGGCCCCAGGCGATAGCCCAGGCCGCGCACGGTCTCGACAATGCCGTTGCCGAGTTTGCGCCGCAGGTGATGGATATGGACGTTGAGGGCATTGCTTTCCAACTCGTCATTGAAACCGTAGACGCTGTCCTTGAGCTGTTCGGTCGACAGCACGCGGCCACGGTTATGCAGCAAGGCTTGCAGCAATGACTGCTCGCGGCGCGACAGGTCCACCGGCTGCCCCGCGAGCGTGGTTTCGCGGCTGCTCGGGTCGTAGGTCAGGGCACCATGCTCGATCAGGTTGACACTGCGCCCCGCCACCCGCCGTAACAGCGTGTGCAAGCGTGCAGCGAGTTCACGCAAGTCAAACGGCTTGAGCAGATAGTCGTCGGCGCCGGCTTGCAGGCCATCGACGCGGTCGGTGACCGAGTCCCGGGCGGTGAGGATCAAGACCGGCAACTCCAGGCCTTGATGGCGCAACTGCTGCAGCAGCTTGAGGCCATCTTCGTCGGGCAATCCGAGGTCGAGCACCATCACGTCGAACTCCGCGACCTTGAGCATCGCCCGGGCGGCGGACGCCGTGGCGACGTGTTCCACGGTCAGGCCCTGGGCGGTCAGGCCGGCGACGATACCGCTGGCGATCAATTCATCGTCTTCGCAAACCAGTACGTGCATGGGGAGCCTCGTAGAAATAAAGCCTATTAAGCCGTTGACCGATTAAGTCGACATTATGCCGCAAGCGCCACCGCCACAAGGCCGGGGCGGTTAATCATCGGTTAATCGCCACCCGCCACTGTGCACCTCATTAGCACAGGGCAAAGGCTTATCCATGCGTCGTCTGTTTTTACTTTTTACTCTCTTGATCGCGGGCCTGGCCCAGGCGGGAACCAATCCGTTCGACACCAAACCTGAATTTCTCCCGGTTGATAAAGCCTTCACGTTTACCTCTGAACGCCTGGAATCCGGTGAAACCCAGCTCTATTGGCAGATCACCGACGGCTATTACCTGTACCAGAAACGCTTGAAGTTCGACGGATTGCCTGTCGGGCAGCATCCCGCGTTGCCGGAAGGCGAAGCCCACAGCGACGAGTTTTTCGGTGAACAGCAAGTCTACCGCCAGGGCCTTGAACTGAAAATTCCGGCTGGCGCGAGCGGTCAGGTCAAGGTCAGTTACCAGGGCTGTGCCGATGCCGGTTTGTGTTATCCGCCGCAAACCAGGGCCGTGGACCTGGGCAATACCATTGCGCTGAATGCGGCCACTGAAGCACCGGACCAGGCGCTGGCCAGCGGCCTGCAACAACGGGCGCTGGGCTGGAGCCTTTTGTTGTTCTTCGGCCTGGGCCTGTTGCTGGCCTTCACGCCTTGTTCATTGCCGATGCTGCCGATTCTGGCCGGGTTGATCGTCGGCAGCGGCGCCACGCCCAAACGTGGATTCGCCCTGGCCAGCAGTTACGTGGTCAGCATGGCGCTGGTGTATGCGGCGATGGGTGTCCTGGCCGCCTCCCTCGGGGCGAACCTGCAAGCCTGGTTGCAGAACCCCTGGCTGCTGGGCAGTTTCGCGGCGATTTTCGTGCTGCTGGCGCTGCCGATGTTCGGCTTTTTCGAACTGCAACTGCCGGTGGCCGTGCGTGATCGCCTGGAAAACGTCTCGCGCAATCAACGCGGCGGCAACCTTCTCGGCGCCGGGGTGTTGGGGGCGCTGTCCGGTCTTCTGGTGGGCCCGTGCATGACTGCACCGCTGGCCGGCGCCCTGCTCTACATCGCGCAAAGCGGTAACGCGGTGCATGGCGGCTTGATTCTGTTCGCCATGAGTATCGGCATCGGTGTGCCGCTGCTGTTGCTGGTGACCGTCGGCAATCGCTTCATGCCCAAGCCTGGCGCCTGGATGAATCTGGTCAAAGGCATTTTCGGCTTCTTGTTCCTCGCCACCGCATTGTTGATGCTGCGCCCGGTGCTGGATGAATCCCTGTGGGTGGGCTTGTGCGGTGCGCTGCTGTTGATCGCGGCCTACAGCGCCTGGAAACAGTCGGAAGGTTTTGGCCGTATCGCGCACCTGTTTGGCGCCAGTTCGCTGTTGCTCGGTTTGTGGGGTGGCCTGTTGGTGATCGGTGCGGCCGGTGGCGGCGATGATCCGTTCAAGCCATTGCAGGTCTACCGCACCTCGAACCAGGCTGTGGCCGCCGTGCCGGTTGGCCACGATGCCTTCACCACCATCAAGGATCCGCAGGCACTGCAATGGGAACTCGACGCCGCGCAGGCTCAGGGCCAGTGGGTGCTGCTGGACTACTACGCCGACTGGTGCGTGTCGTGCAAGGTCATGGAAAAACAGGTCTTCGGCAAAACCCGTGTCCTCGAAGCCTTGAGCGATGTGCGCTTGCTCCGACTGGACGTCACCGCCGACAATGCCGCCAGCCGCGAACTGCTCGGCCGTTACAAAGTGCCAGGGCCACCGAGCCTGCTGTGGATTGGCGCGGACGGTGAAGAGCGGCGCAGCCAGCGCATCACCGGCGAGGTCGATGCCGATACTTTCCTGCAACGCTGGACCGACACCCGAGACGCCCGTTAATGCTGACCTTCACCCTCGGCACCTTCGCCATCGCGCTTAATCACCTGCTGTTGATCAGTGCGCTGGCGCTGGCCACTTTTGTCGGCTGGCGGGTGGCCAAGCGTGGCGGTGACAACCCCGAGTCGGTACTGTTCAGCCTGTTTCTACTGGGCATGCTGGCGGCCAGAATCAGTTTCGTGGCGGTCTATTGGGTGCACTATCGCAATGATCCGTGGCAGGTCATCGACCTGCGCGATGGCGGTTTTCTCGCCTGGCCGGGGGTGGTCGTGGTTTTGCTCGCCACGCTGTATCGCGGCTGGCGTCGCCCGGGTCTGCGCCGTCCATTGGGCTTTGGCGTAGCCAGTGGCCTGGCGTTCTGGCTGTTGGCGACGTTCTCCCTGTCGATTTATGAACAAGGCACACGCTTGCCGGAAATCACCCTGCGCAACGCCGCCGGCGAAACCGTGCAACTGGCCGACTACAAGGGCGGCCCGTTAGTGATCAATCTCTGGGCCACCTGGTGCCCGCCGTGCCGCCGGGAAATGCCGGTGCTGGAAAACGCCCAGCAACAACGGCCGGACCTGACGTTCCTGTTCGTCAATCAGGCGGAAAGTATGCAAAGCGTCGCGACCTTTCTGGAAACCCAGGGCCTGAGCCTGTCCAACGTGCTGTTCGACGGCAGCGGGCGTCTGAGCCAGGCCGTCGGTTCCATGGCATTGCCGACTACGCTGTTCTACAACCCCGAAGGTCGCCTGCTGGGCAGCCATCTGGGCGAGTTGTCTGAAGCCAGCCTGGCCCGCGCGCTGGAAAACTTCGACACCGTACCCGCCACCTCTTCAAGGAAATTGCCATGCCCCGCCTCCGCCACCTGCTGACCCTGAGCCTCGGTGCTGCCCTGTTGCACCTGCCATCGGTGCAGGCCGAAGAGTTGCCCGATGCGATCAAGAAAATCGAGGCCAAGGGCGCGAAAATCGTCGGCCAGTTCGACGCCCCCGACGGCTTGCGCGGTTATGCCGCGCAATACCAGAACCGAGGCATGGCGCTGTACCTGACCCCGGATGGCAAACACGTGTTGCTGGGCAACCTGTATGACGCCGAAGGCAATGACCTGAGCAGCGCGCCATTGCAGAAACTGGTGTATGCCCCGATGGCCAAGGAAGTCTGGGCCAAGTTCGAAACCAGCAACTGGATCGGCGACGGCAAGAAGGATGCGCCGCGCGTGGTGTACCTGTTCAGCGACCCGAACTGCCCGTACTGCAACATGTTCTGGGAACAGGCCCGGCCGTGGGTCAAAGCCGGCAAGGTGCAGTTGCGCCACATCATGGTGGGCATCATCCGCGAAGACAGCCCGGGCAAATCCGCTGCACTGCTCGCGGCCAAAGACCCGGAAAAAGCCCTGCAGGATCACGAAGCCGCTGGCAAGGACAGTTCGCTCAAGGCCTTGAAGGAAGTGCCGCCAGCGATTCAGGCAAAGTTCGCGGCCAACATGCAATTGATGGAAGAGCTTGAGCTGCAGGCTACGCCGGCGATTTTCTACATGGACGACAAGGGCAATCTGCAACAGCAGCAAGGCGCGCCGTCACCGGACAAACTGGCGAAGATTCTCGGGCCTAAATAACAATCCGACATACATCCCGGACTAACAAAAGGCAATACAACAACACTTAAAACACTTGGCTGACCATTAGAGTCATCAGATAGTCTTATCTTGGCAATGGATAGACCTTCGATACAACTCAAGGACGAATAAAATGGTCAGCGAATTCACCAAGAGCTTTGAACCAAGCGCGATGGTTGCCGAACTCACCGTATCGATAACCATCGACAACGATTACTGGGCCGGCACCGACGACAGCATTTACATAAGCATGGGCCACACAGCCAACATGCAACTACTGAAACAGGCCCCGAGAGCCGGATCCAACACCACCATCGAAGTTGATATTTTGAGATTATTTGGAAAACCAAGCATACACATCAGCGAAATAAGCCATGTGGGAATTTATCAAATTCCGACAGATCATCCGCTGGACAATGATGATTGGGAACCAGGAAGCGTGACGCTGACCGCAAATGGCATTTTCAGTAATTCATCCTTCAGAAAAATCCACCAATGGCTCGGGAATCACTCAACACACCTGCATCAGGTCTGGGCCGGACAGATCAAATGGTCTGCATGGTCAAACACTGATAAACGTCCTATCGATCTGAATGCCCAGACCTATCCGGTCAGATGGCTGCCCTACATCGCCGATCTGAAATCCTGGCGCACTTACGATCCGTCGAAAATTGAAGGTGTGGGCCAACTAATCGGAATGATAGACGGGAAACTGGTTGGCGAGCTTTTGAAAACACGAGAAACCGAGATCCTGCACCCCAATGCAGACAATGATAGTTATACTTGGGTGTATACACCGGAAGGATCAATAATTTATCGGCGCTGGAAACATGCAGACACTCAGAATTACATACGACACAGTCAACTTGGCAGCGGTCGCCCCGTTATTTGCGCGGGCGAATTCAAAGTTGAATCGAAGACAAATTCCACCCCAATTAAAAATGTGATCGTTCACATCAACGATGCGTCCGGCCACTATAAGCCTGATGGAGGATCTTGCCTGAGATACGTAGCAGAAAAGTTAAGCGCATTGGGTATCGATGTGAGTGACACCCAATGGTGTTGGACAGCGAGATCTTGAGTATCAGGTATATCAGCCCAAATCGGCCCGCTTTTACAACAACCCTGCAAACCGCAGAATCAGTGTAAAAGCGAGGCTGTTGATGATTTTGCATTCAAGCGTTTCGCGAGTTTTGCTCCGTCAAAAACGCCAGCAAGGTTTCAGTCACAAACCCAGGATTCTCCAGATTGGAAATATGCCCCGCCTGCGGCACCAGTACCCAGGGGCAGCCAATCAGCTCAGCCATTTCACGGGCTTCACCCGGTGGTCGAGGTTTGTCCTGATCGCCGCACATCACCAGTGTGGTCGCTGCGTCCAGTTCGCCCAGTCGTGGCAACAGATCATCGCGCCCAAACGTAATCCGCCCCATCGGCACGATGCTTTCACGCAGGCGATCCGCGGGTAGAGCCTCCAGGGAAGCGCGAAAATCCCGGTAGAGCGCCGACTGCGGATCAATGCCCGGCCGGAAGAAAATCGGCACCACGACATCCAGCAGCGCTGGCGTGATGACGCCCGCCTCTTCGATCTGCTTCAACAGTGAAAAGTAATACTGGCGAGTCGGTTCCGGTTCGGCGCCGACGTAGGTGTCCATCAACACCAGGCCATTGAGCCGGTGCGCTGCCGATAAGGCCAGGCGCGCGCCCCACATGCCACCAACTGACAACCCGACCAGCGTGACCCGCTCGATGTCCAGTTGGTCGAGCAAGGCCAATGCCTGACGCGACAGGTCATCCAGCGACGTCGTACCGACAGGCAATGCCCCGGATTGGCCGTGCCCCCACAGGTCCAGGGCTATCACACGATACTGTTGCGACAATGCGGCAATCTGCGGCGCCCACATGGCCTGGTCCCACAGATAGCTGCCGGCCAGCAGCACCGCCGGGCCGGTGCCTTGATCGATGTAGTGAAGGGCTTGTCCGTCTATCGTTACGAAGGGCATCGACTGTCTCCGCGAGTAAAAATGGAGCCGGAAGACTGAGCGGCAGGCAGTCCCTCGTCAATCGCTGGAGTGTGTAAGTTTGTGCCAGCGCCTTAGCGGGCAAGTCGGATCGCCGCACCGCCGCTCCCACAGGGATTTATGCTGATCACAAATGATGTGTTCACCACCACCCACTGTGGGAGCGAGCCTGCTCGCGAAGAGGCCGGTCCAGCCTCTAGAGAATCAAAGCCCCTCCAGCTCCGCCATCAAATCATTCAAGCGATCCACTTTCTCCTCGGTGATCTCGCTGGCCACCAACCCGTCGATGTACTCGGCCAATTCCTCCACCGTGCTGCACTCGAACATCGCCCGCAACGGCACATCCCGTTGCAGGGTTTTCTGCACCCGCGAGGCGATTTGCGTGGCCAGCAGCGAATGCCCGCCCAACTCGAAGAAGTTGTCGCGAACGCCCACTTTCTCGACCTTCAACACCTCGGCCCAAATGTCTGCCAGGGTCTGCTCCAGCTCATTGCGCGGCGCCTGGTAATCCTGGCTTTGCAGTTGCCCGATCTCCAGCGCCGGCAGGGCCTTGCGGTCCAGTTTGCCGTTGGCGTTAAGCGGCAGCTTGTCCAGCCACAGCCAGTGCAGCGGCACCATGTATTCCGGCAACTCGGCACGCAGGCGTTGCTTGATGCGCTCCAGGCGTTCAGCCGGATTGAGCACTGAGTCGACCGCCACCAGATAGCCGACCAGGTGCTTGCCGTTCGCCCCCTCCTGTACACCGACCGCCGCATCGCGGACTTCCGGTTGTTCATGCAGGCGAGCCTCGATTTCGCCCAATTCGATGCGATAACCGCGAATTTTCACCTGATGGTCGATGCGACCGACGTATTCCAGCACACCGTCACTGCGACGGCGGGCCAGGTCGCCGGTGCGATACAGGCGCTCACCCGGTGCGCCGAACGGGTTCGGCACAAACACCGGGGCGGTGCGTAGCGGATCGCTGACATAGCCACGGCCGACCCCGGTCCCCGCCACGCACAGTTCACCCACCGCGCCCAACGGCACCAACTCCAGCGCTCCGTCGAGCAGGTACAACCGGTTGTTGTCGGTCGGCGTGCCGATCGGCAGGTAGCTGCCGCGAGTCGACGCCATATCTACGCGGAAGAACGCCACGTCATCCGAGCACTCCGCCGGACCGTAGGCATTCACCAGGCCGATCTGCGGATAGCGCAGCAACCATTGATGCGCCAGCTCCGGCGGCATCGCCTCACCCGTCGGCAACATCCAGCGCAAGCCGTCGAGGCTCATGCGCTCCTGGGCGAGCATGCCCTGGATCAGCGACGGCACGCTTTCCAGCACGGTGATGCCCTGGCCCTGCACATGGGCCAGCAAGCCCTGCGGGTCGTGGGCGATGGTGTTCGGCACGATGTCCACCCGGGCGCCGAACAATGGCGCGGCGAGGAACTGCCAGACCGAAATATCGAAGCTTTGCGAAGCGGTTTGCGCGATCACGTCGGCGTCGCTCAGGTTCAGGTACGGCACCTTGCTCAGCTGGTTGTTGAGCATGCCGCGCTGTTCGACCATCACGCCTTTGGGCAAACCGGTGGAGCCGGAGGTATAGATCACGTAGGCGAGGTTGTCCGGTCCGCTGTAGACACCAGGATTGTCCGCCGACAGCGCAAGGTCCTGGACTTCCTCCCAGACCAGCAGCCGTGGCCGGCTGGCGCAGCCGGACTCGTCGAGCAAGGCCTGCGCCTGCTCACGGCACGCTTGCGTGCACACCAGCAATGGCGTGCGGCTCAAATCGATGATCCGGTTCAGACGCTGACTCGGCAAACCCGGGTCCAGCGGCAGGTAACCCGCCCCCGCCTTGAAGCTGCCGATGATCATGCCCAGCAATTCGAGGCTGCGTTCGGCCAGCAAGGCCACCGGTTGATCGCGCCCGACACCGGCGGCGATCAACGCATGACCGAGGCGGTTACTGCGCTGGTTCAGCTCCAGATAGCTGTACTGCCGGTCCAGACAACTGGCGGCAATCCGCTGCGGGTGCCGGGCAACCTGGGTTTCAAACAATGCAACGTAGCTCTGCTCCAGCGGATACTGGTGTTCGCTCTGGTTGCAACCATGGATGAGGAAGTCCTGTTCCTCGGCCCCCAGCAACGGCAGGTCGGCCATGTCGCCATGGAAACCCTCCACCAATGCCAGCAGCAGACGCTTGAACTCAGCGAGCATGCGCTCGACCGTGGCCTCATCGAAGTAGCGCTGGTCGTAGGACAGGTGCAAGCCAAGATCATCCCCCGGATAGCACACAGCCGTGAGCGGGAAGTTGGTATGGGTCCGGCCCGAATCCGAGGTCGCGTTGAGGCTCTGCGCACGGTCCAGCACCGAGACTTCCACCGGGGCGTTTTCGAACACGAACAGGCTGTCGAACAGCGGCTGGCCCTTGGGCAGTTCGCTTTGCTCCTGGATGTTCACCAGCGGCAGGTATTCATATTCACGCAGTTGCATGTTGTGGTCGAGCAGACCGCTGAGCCACTGGCGCACGCTGCAACGCTGGCCGTCCTCGGGCATCTTCACCCGCAGCGCGATGCTGTTGATGAACAGGCCGACGGTGCGCTGCATCTGCGGCATGTCCACCGGACGCCCTGCCACGGTGACGCCGAACAGCACGTCGCGATCACCGCTCAAGCGCCGCAGCACCAGCGCCCACGCCGCCTGGGCGAAGGTATTGATGGTCAACTGATGGGCCTGGGCCAGCTCGCGCAATTGCGCACCGTCACGGGCATCGAGCCTTGTATAACGGTCGCCGACGATCATGCCGCCGCTGTCGCCGGCATGTTCGCGCAGCAATGGCCGGTCGCTCGGGATCGGCGTGGTCCGTTCGAACCCCTGCAGGTTGGTTTTCCACCACTGCCGCGCTTCGGCCAGGCTTTGGTGTTGCAGCCAGCCGATGTAGTCGCGATAACGTGTCACAAGCCCAAGCTGCGCTTCCCGGTCTTCACCGAGGGCGCTGTAGATCTCGAAGAAATCATTCATCAACAGCGAACGGCACCAGGCGTCGATGAGGATGTGGTGGTTGCTCATCATGAACCAGTAGCGCGCCGCGCCCACACGGATCAAACGCAAGTGGAAGGGTGCCTGGTTGAGCAGATCGAACCCGGCCTCGCGTTCGGTCTTGAGCAGGGTTTGCAGCTTCGGCTCTTGCTCGGCTTCGGCGAGATTGCTCCAGTCGAGGTATTCGATCGGCGTGCTGCCCGGTTTGTGGATCACTTGCAGCATGTCTTCGCCGACGTTCCAGCAAAACGACGCGCGCAACGCTTCGTGGCGGGCGATCACCGCTTGCCAGGCCTGGGCGAAACGCTGCGGGTCGAGTTCGCTGTTGATGCGGTAGCGGTCCTGCATGTAGTACAGGCCAGTGCCCGGCTCCAGCAAGGTGTGCAAGAGCATGCCTTCCTGCATTGGGGTCAACGGGTAGACGTCTTCGATGACGGCGGCCGGGACCGGCAGCGCATCCAGTTGCGTCTGGCTGAGATTCGCCAGCGGGAAGTCCGACGGCGTCAGGCCGCCCGCGTCGTCGCGCAGGCAATGCTCGATCAGGCTGCTCAACTCACCGAGGTAGGCATCGGCCAACTCGTTGATGGTTTGCCCATCGAAGCGTTCGGCGCTGAAAGTCCAGCGCAGCACCAGTTCACCGCCATACACCTGACCGTCGACGCTCAGCTCGTTGGGCAGCGGGGCATTGCCATCGTGGGCCGCGCCGATGGCTTCATCCAGTGGATGGAACAGCGCGTCCGCCCCGAAGCTCTGGTCGAACTGCCCGAGGTAGTTGAAGGTGATCGGCGCCACCGGCAACCCGGCCATGCGCTGGCGACTCTGGTCATCGGCGAGATAACGCAGCACGCCATAGCCCAGGCCTTTGTGCGGCACGGCACGCAGTTGCTCCTTGATCGCCTTGATCGACGCGCCCTGCCCGGCGGCTTCTTCGATGTTCGACGGGGTCAGGCGCAGGGGATAGGCGCTGGTGAACCAGCCGACGGTGCGGGTCAGGTCGATGTCGTCGAACAGCGCTTCGCGGCCGTGGCCTTCCAGTTGAATCAGCGCCGATGGCTGACCGCTCCAGCGGCACAGCACGCGGGCCAATGCGGTCAGCAGCAAGTCGTTGACCTGGGTGCGATAAGCACTCGGTGCCTGTTGCAGCAACTGCCTGGTACGCTCGCTGTCGAGGCGCACGCTGACGGTTTGCGCATGCCGGTTCTGCCGCCCGCCCTCGGGATGATCGCAGGGCAGATCGGCAGTGGGGCCGGCCAGGTGTGCCTGCCACAAGTCCAGTTCTTCGCGCAAGGACTCGCTGTCGGCGTAGGCCTGCAAGCGAGCGGCCCAGTCCTTGAAGGCGCTGGTTTTCGCCGGCAGTTTCATCGACTGCTGCGCGTCCAGTTGGCGATACACGGTTTGCAGATCGTCCAGCAGCACGCGCCATGAAACGCCGTCGACCACCAAATGGTGAGTCGCGATGAACAGCCGTTGCTGACCGTCGGGACCATCGACCAGCAACACACGCAACAACGGCCCTTCTTCAAGGTCGAGGCTGCGCTGGGCATCAGCGAACAAGGCCGCGCATTTGTCCATGGACGAAACGCGCACCTGCCACAACACCGGCGCATCGGAAATCGACTGGTGTGTGGCCTGCCATTGGCCGACGACCTTGCTGAACCGCAGGCGCAAGGCGTCGTGCTGTTCGATCACCGCCAGCAGCACTTGCTCCAGGCGATGGGGTTCCAGGGCGACAGTCGGTTGCAGCAACAACGCCTGGTTCCAGTGCTGGCGTTGCGGGATGTCGGTGTCGAAGAACCAGTGCTGGATCGGCGTCAGACGCGACTCACCCATGATCAAGCCTTGCTCGGCGCTGACCTGCTCGCTGCGAGTGGCCACGGCGGCAAGGGTCTGCACGGTCTGGTGCTGGAACAGATCGCGAGGGCTGAAGTGAATGCCCTGCTGCCGCGCCCGGCTGACCACCTGGATCGACAGGATCGAGTCGCCGCCCAACTCGAAGAAGTTGTCGTTGAGGCCAACCTGAGCGACGTTCAGCACTTCGCACCAGATCTGCGCGAGGGTGATTTCCAGCTCGTTGCCGGGCGCCACGTAGTGTTGGCGATTCAGCTCAGGGTCCGGTGCCGGCAGTGCGCGGCGGTCGAGCTTGCCGTTGGCGGTCAGCGGCATGCTGGCCAGAAGGATCAAGTGCGTGGGTACCATGTAGTCTGGCAGTTGCGATTTCAGATGCGCTTTGAGGGCTTCGCGCAAGACCGATTGCTGTGCTTCGTTGTGTTCGGCGACGTCAGTCACCAGATAGCCGACCAGTTGCTTGCCACTCGGTGCATCGAGCGCCAGCACCACAGCTTCACGAATCGACGCATGCTCAAGCAAACGGGTTTCGATCTCGCCCAACTCGATGCGGAAGCCGCGAATCTTCACTTGATGGTCGATGCGACCGAGGTACTCCACCAGGCCGTCGGCGCGCTGGCGCACAAGGTCGCCGGTGCGGTAGATGCGCCCGCCGCTGGCGGCAAACGGATCGGCGACAAAGCGCTCCGCGGTCATGCCCGGACGCTGGTGATAACCCTGGGCCAGACCCGCGCCACCGACGTACAACTCGCCCGTCGCGCCTTGCGGCACCAACGCCAGGTCGGCGTCGAGAATGTAGGCCACGCGGTCGCCGATCACGCTGCCGATCGGTACGCTACCGGCGCCCTCTTCCAGTCCTTCAGGGGCAAGACTGGCCAGCGGCATGACCACTGTTTCGGTCGGGCCGTAGGCGTTGAAGAACTGGCTCGGCTTGAAGGCTGCGCGAATGCGCGCCAGGTGTTCACCGGTCAAAGCTTCGCCGCCGGTGATGATCATGCGCACCGGCAGGGTTTCATTTTGCGTTGCCAGCCATTGCGCCAACTGGCTGCCGTAGCTCGGGGTGAAGCCAAGGACGTTGATGTGATGACGACGGATCAGGCCACAGATTTCTTCTGCGTCCCACTGCCCCTGAGCCCGCAGCACCACTTGCGCACCGCTGAGCAACGGCACCAGCAAACGCTCTGTGGCGGCGTCGAAGTTGATCGAATAGAAGTGCAGTTCGCAATCGTCCGGGCGCATGCCAAAGCGCTCGATCACAGCGCGGCAGTGCATGGCGATTTCGCCGTGGGACACCACCACGCCTTTCGGTTTGCCGGTCGAGCCCGAGGTGTAGATCAGGTATGCCTGATGCTGCGGCAGGCTGATCAACGGCAGCTCGGAAGTCGGGTAGCTGGCCAGTGCGGCGGTGTCTTCTTCAAGACACCAGCGGCCGACGGTCGCCGGCAACTCGCCCAGGGCCTTGAACATCGCCACATCGCTGAGCAGCAAACCGATGCCGCTGTCTTCGATCATGTAATGCAAGCGGTCCAGCGGGTATTCCGGATCCAGCGGCACATAGGCGCCGCCGGCCTTGAGGATCGCCAGTAGGCCGACGACCATTTCCAGCGAACGCTCCAGTGCCAGGCCAACACGAACCTGCGGCCCGACACCGCGCTCACGCAGCATCCAGGCCAGGCGGTTGGCGCGGCTGTCGAGTTCGGTGTAGCTCAAAGTCTGCCCGGCAAAGGTCAGGGCTGGAGCGTCTTGGCGCGTCAAGGCTTGCTCGGCGAACAGGTGATGGATGCACTGATCCAGCCGATGTTCGCCCGGCTCGACGCCAAGGCTGTCAAGAAGATCTTGTTGTTCGCCGCACGCCAGCAGCGGTAGCTCGCTCAAGCGCTGCTGCGGATCGGCAATCAGCGCCTCCAGCAGATTGCGCCAATGCCCGGCCATGCGCGCAATGCGCGGTTCGTCGAACAGATCGGTGCTGTAGGTCAGGCAGCAACCCAGGCGATGGTCGAGGTCGGTGACCTCCAGGTTTAGGTCGAACTTGGTCGCGCGGGCATCGTTGGCCAGGTACTCGACCGTCATGCCGGCCAGGCTGCGGCTTTGCTGGAACTCCCAGCGCTGCACGTTGCACATCACCTGGAACAACGGGTTGTAGGCCGCGCTGCGGGGCGGCTGCAGGGCTTCCACCAGATGATCGAACGGCAGGTCCTGATGGGACTGGCCTTCGATCACCGTGTGGCGCACCTGTTCGAACAACTCGCCCACGGACATCTGCCCGTCGAGCTGGCAGCGCAGCACTTGCGTATTGAGGAACGCACCGATCAGCCCTTCGCTTTCCGGACGAATGCGGTTGGCCACCGGCGCACCGATGCGCAGATCGGTCTGGCCGCTGTAGCGGTACAGCAGCGTAGCCAGGGCGGCGGTCATGGTCATGAACAGGGTCAGGCCGTTTTGCGCGTTGAAGGCGCGGACCTTTGCCGCGAGCTCATCACTGAGGTCAAAGCGATACAACTCACCCTGATGGCTTTGCACCGGCGGACGCGGACGGTCGGCCGGCAACTCCAGCAGCGGATGTTCGCGGCCCAGTTGCGTGGTCCAGTAATCGAGCTGGCGCTGACGCTCGCCGGACTCCAGCCACTGACGCTGCCACACGCTGTAATCCAGGTACTGCACCGGCAACGGCGCCAACGGCGATTCTCGATCATCGACGAACGCTTCGTACAGCGCGCTGAGCTCCCGGGCAAAAATGTCCATCGCCCAGCCTTCGGTGACGATGTGATGCAGGGTCAGGACGAAGTAGTGTTCCTGTTCGGCAGTCTTGACCAGACAGGCGCGCAGCAAAGGTCCGGTCTCCAGATCGAACGGCTGGTGCGCTTCGTCGTCGGCCAGTTGCTGCACCTGCCACTCGCGGACCTCGGCATCCAGCGCGGTGAAATCCTTCCACGCCATGCGCACGCCGGTTTGCGTGTGCACCTGTTGGCGGGCGACGCCGTCGATGCTCGGGAACGTGGTGCGCAGGGTTTCGTGACGCAGGATCAGGGCTTGCAGCGCCGCTTCGAAACGCGCCACGTCGAGCACGCCGCGCAGCCGTGCCATGCCGCCGACATTGTAGGCCGGGCTGTCCGGCTCCATCTGCCAGAGGAACCACATGCGCTGCTGGGAATAGGACAGCGGCACCAGCTGGCTGCGGTCGACTTTTTCAATTGGCGGCTGTTTATTGGTGCTGCCGCTGGCCTGGATCAGGCGAACCTGTTCGGCAAACGCACCAAGCTCGCTGTGTTCGAACAGCGCCCGCAGCGGCAACTCGACGTCGCAGGCCTGGCGGGTGCGGGAGATGATTTGCGTGGCCAGCAGCGAGTGGCCGCCGAGGGCAAAGAAATCATCGCGCAAACCGACTTGCGCCAGGCCCAGCACTTCGCGCCAGATGCCGGCAATCTGTTGCTCCAGTTCAGTCTCTGGCTCGACGTGTTCGCGCACCTGCCACTGCGGTTCCGGCAAGGCGCGACGGTCGAGTTTGCCGCTCGGGCCGAGGGGCATTTCGTCCAGGCGCATCAGTTGCGCCGGCACCATGTATTCCGGTAGTTCGGCGGCCAATGCGCTTTTCAGGCGCGCGGTTTGCTCGGCTTCGTCCCCGGCATTGCTCGCTGCGGTGTAGTAACCGATCAACTGCGCCCCGGCCACGGTGTCGCGCACCAGCACCACGGCTTGCGCAACGCCGTCCTGGGCCAGCAGCCGCGCCTGGATTTCCTCCGGTTCAACGCGGAACCCGCGCAACTTGACCTGCTGATCGAGACGACCGAGGTATTCGATCACGCCGTCCGCCGTCCAGCGTGCCCGGTCGCCGGTGCGATACAGGCGCGCGCCCGGCTCGCCCAATGGATCGACCACAAATCGTTCGGCGGTCAACGCCGGGCGACCGAGATAACCACGGGCCAGGCCAACGCCGCTGATGCACAACTCACCCGGCACGCCGGCCGGTACCGGGTTGAGATCGCTGTCGAGTACACGGCAGATCACGTTGCCCAGCGGCCGGCCAATCGGCGAGCGTTCGCCATCGGCGCTGGAGCAATGCCAGTGGGTGACGTTGATCGCGGTTTCGGTCGGCCCGTAGCGGTTGTGCAGTTGCACCGCCGGCAGTTGCGCCAGCACCCGGTTGCGCAGCTCCGCCGGCAAGGCTTCGCCCCCGGAGAATACCCGGCGCAGGCTGGTGCATTCAGCGCTGAGCGGTTCTTCGATGAACAGCGAAAGCAGCGGCGGCACGAAGTGCAATGTGGTCACGCCGTACGCTTGCACCAGTTGCGCGATGCGATGCGGATCGCGGTGTTCGCCGGGACCGGCGATCAACAGGCGTGCGCCAGTGATCAGCGGCCAGAAACACTCCCACACCGACACGTCGAAACTGATAGGCGCCTTTTGCATCAGCACATCGGTTTCGTTCAGGCGATAAGTGTCCTGCATCCATTGCAGGCGCTCGGCCAGCGCGGCGTGGGTGTTGCCGACGCCTTTGGGTTGGCCGGTGGAACCGGAGGTGTAAATCACATAGGCGAGGTTGTCGCCGTGCAGGTGCAGCCCCGGCGCATGGCTTGGCCAGCTGTCCAGGTGCAGGGTGTCCATGGCGATCACGCTGACACCCTCGCTGGCCGGCAGGCGCTCGAGCAATCGGGTTTGCGTCAGCAGCAATTCAACACCGCTGTCGCTGAGCATGTAGGCCAGGCGCTCGGCGGGGTAATCCGGGTCCAGCGGCACGTAGGCGCCACCGGCCTTGATGATCGCCAGCAGGCCGATCAGCAGTTGCGGTGAACGCTCGCAGGCGATGGCCACGCAGACGTCCGGGCCAACGCCTTTGTCGCGCAGGTAATGGGCCAGACGGTTGGCCCGGATGTGCAGTTCGGCGAAGTCCATCTGGCCGCCCTCCCACATCAACGCCGGGCGCTCAGGTGTCAGGCCGGCCTGTTGGTTGAGCCATTCCGGCAGCCATTGGCTGGCCATTGCGCAGGGTGCAGTGGCCCAGTCCGATTGCTGAAGGTGTTCGGTAGCGGTCAACAATGGCAGGTCACCGATGGCGGTATCCGCTTGCTCGCAGACAGCCCGCAGCAGGTTGCTGAAATGCTCGGCCAGGCGCTCGATGGTCGCGGCCTCGAACAATTCGCTGGCGTAGTCGAAGGACAAGGTCAGGCGACCGTTGCGGTCTTCTTCGCTGTGCAACTGCAAATCGAACTTGGCTTCGCGGCTGTGCCACGGCAGCTCTTCGGCCAACAGCCCCGGCAGGCGCTTCAAGGCGCCGAGGTCGCGTTGCTGATGGTTGAACATGACCTGGAACAGGCCCTGCTCGCGGGCCTGCGGGAAGGCTTCCAGCAGCTGTTCGAACGGCAGATCCTGATGCGCTTGCGCACCCAACGCCGCCTGACGGGTTTGCGCCAGCAGCTCAACGAATGGCAGGCGTGAGTCCACCTCGGTACGCAGCACCAGGGTATTGATGAAGAAACCGATCAGGCCCTGGGTTTCCAGGCGCGGACGGTTGGCATTGGGCACGCCGATGCGGATATCACACTGGCCGCTGTAGCGGTGCAACAAGGTCTGGAACGCCGCCAGCAACAGCATGAAGGCGGTCGATTCATGGGCCCGGGCGGTCTGACGAACCGCATCGCTCAGGGGGGCGCCCAGACGCACAGTGTGGCGAGCGGCGCTGTGCAGTTGTTGCGCCGAACGCGGATGGTCGGTGGCCAGGCTCAGGGTTGGATGCTCATCACCCAAGCGGTCTTTCCAGTAGGCCAGTTGACGCTCGCCTTCCCCTTGCGCCAGCCATTGCCGCTGCCAGCTGCCGTAGTCTGCGTACTGCGTCGGCAATGGCGCCAGCAGCGCTTGCTGGCCCTGGGAGGCGGCCGCATACAGGCGTGAGAACTCGTCTATCAGCACATTCAGCGACCAGCCGTCAGCGATGATGTGGTGCATCGTCACCAGCAACTGATGGTCTTCGTCGTCGAGGCGAACCAGCTTCACCCACAGCAGCGGGCCTTTCTCCAGATCGAACCGGGTCCGCGCTTCGTCCTCGCGGATCTGCTGCGCCCGGACCTCACGCTCGGCGGCCGGCAGGTCGCTGATGTCGATCAACTGCAGGTTGAACCCGGCAGCCGCATCCACCTGTTGCAGCGCCACGCCGTCACGTTCGAAGAATCGCGTGCGCAGGGATTCGTGGCGTTCGATCAACTGCTGGAAACTGGCGCGCAAGGCGTCCTCATCCAGTTCGCCGCGCAGGCGCAAGCCGCCGGGAATATTGTAGGCGCTGCTGTGCGGGTCGAGTTGCCAGGTGATCCATAGGCGGTTTTGTGCCAGGGATTGCGGCATCGGTTGCTGGCGCGACAGCGCCGTGATCGCGCCCTGGGCCAGACCACCGTCCTGTTGCAAACGGGCCACGACATCGGCGAATCCGCCGAGGGTCGGGGCTTCGAACAGCAGGCGCAGGTTCAACTCCAGACCCAATTCTTCCCGCAGGCGCGCCACCACTTGCGTCGCCGCGATGGAGTTGCCGCCGAGCAAGAAGAAATGATCGTCGGTGCCCACCTGCGCCACTTGCAACTGCTCACACCAGATCCGGCCGATCAGGCCTTGCAGCTCGGAGCCGGACTCGATCCGGCCTGCACTTTCGGTGGCGGCCGATGGGAACATCGCGTAGGTGTCGAGACTGCCGTCCGCCAGGCGATTGCGACACGCCGAGCGCTGCAATTTGCCACTGGAGGTCTTGGGCAGCGCGCCCGGATTGAGCAGCAGCACCACGCTCGGCGCTTGCTGATACACCTCGGCGACGGCTTGGCGAATGGCTTTGATCAAGGATTCCGGCGGTAGGATTTTCTGCACGCTGCGGCTGATTTCGGCGGCGATGCCGATACCTTCCTGACCCTCGACCGTAACGGCGAAGGCGGCAACCCGGCCTTTGCGCACCACTTCCACCTCACGTTCGACAGTCTGCTCGATGTCCTGCGGGTACAGGTTGTGCCCGCGCACGATCAGCATGTCCTTCAGGCGCCCGGTGATGAACAGTTCGCCGTTGCGCAGGAAGCCCAGATCACCGGTGCGCAACCAGGTCTGTCCGGCGTGCCGGACGAAGGTCTTGGCGGACGCCTCGGGGTTGCGCCAGTAGCCTGAGGCGATGCTCGGCCCGCTGGCCCAGACTTCGCCGACGACGTTGTCGGCCTGTTCGCTGAGCGAGACCGGGTCGATGATCAGCACCGCGTGCGCCGGTTGGCTGATACCGCAACTCATGATCGGGCTGCCCTCGCCCGCTTCGACACGGTTCTGCGCCAGGGCCTGATCGTCCACCCGCAGGTTGCCGATGCCTTTACCGCGCGCGGTGCCGGCCACGAACAAGGTGGCTTCGGCCAGACCATAGGAGGCCATGAAACTGTCCGCGGTGAAGCCGCAGGTCGCGAACTTCCCGGCGAAGCGTTCCAGGGTATCGAGGCGAATCGGTTCGGAACCGGAGTACGCCACGCGCCAGCCACTCAGGTCGAGCCGTTCCAGGGCTGACTCGCTGACCCGCTCGCTGCACAAGCGATAGGCAAAATCCGGCCCGCCGCTGATGGTGCCGCCGTATTCGCTGATTGCCTCCAGCCAGCGCAACGGCCGGCCGAGGAAGTACGCCGGAGACATCAACACGCAAGGCACGCCGCTGAAAATCGGCTGCAACAGGCCGCCGATCAGACCCATGTCGTGGTACAGCGGCAGCCAGCTGACGATGACGTCGTCGGGGTTCAGGTCAATGCCGAAACCGTGGCGAATCAGCAATTCGTTGGCCACCAGATTGCCGTGGCTGACTTGCACGCCTTTGGGCAGCGCGGTGGAGCCGGAGGTGTATTGCAGGAAGGCAATGTGATCGTCCTGCAAGTCCACCGCGACCCAGCGCTCGGCCAGTGCACCGTCGAGGGTATCGACACACAGCAGCGGCGGCGCCCCGTCGATTTGCTGCAACCCATCGCGCAGCCCGGCGCTGGTCAACAGCAAGCGCGGCTGGGCATCGCTGATGATCGACAGCAGGCGTTCCTGGTGATGACGGCGTGCCGACTCCGGCGGGTAGGCCGGCACCGCGATCACCCCGGCGTACAGGCAACCGAAGAACGCCGCGACGTAATCCGGGCCGCTGGGGAACAGCAACACAACGCGGTCGCCAACATCCGCTTGCGCCTGCAATGCGCCGGCAATCGTCCGCGCCCGCAGATCCAGTTCGCGATAGCTGAGCACCACAGCCTGATCCGGGGACTCGGCAAGAAAGCGCAGGGCCACCCGATCCGGCGTCAGGGCCGCGCGGCGCTGAAGGGCTTGGACCATTGTGCTGGGGAGTTCGAACGCGTCGATCATGAGGTTTCCTGCCTGAATTCGGCTTGGTAGGAGCGAGCCTGCTCGCGAAAATCCGGAGAGCGCCGCGGGGTGTCAGGCGCCCATCGTCATCGTTGACGACCATCGCGAGCGAGCTCGCTCCTACGGGGTGATGAGGGTTGCGCTGTGCAATTCACCAATGAGAACGGATGACGTCTGGAAATAATTAGTCGCCAGGCTGGAACGCAAAGCGCACTGAAGTGCGTCAGCGTGTCGCAGTTCTCACTCTGCACTGTTGCGACGCATTAGTTCTTTTTCTCATTTGACAATCATTATCATTAAGCCTAATTTGTCGCTCGATCTGTAGGACGGCCCCCCCGGTCCATTCGCCGTCCCACTAACCTTTTGGCAGCAGGGTGATTTCCATGATGGAACCAGTATCCACAAGCAGGTGCGATACACCGCTACTTCAGGCATTCGTCGACAATCGACTGATTCTGGTGAAGATCGCAGCCCGAATTACCGGTTGCCGCTCACGTGCCGAAGATGTTGTGCAGGATGCATTCTTCCGGTTGCAATCGGCCCCGCCCATCACCAGTTCGATCAAGGCTCAGCTCAGCTACCTGTTCCAGATCGTGCGCAACCTGGCGATCGACCACTACCGCAAGCAGGCACTGGAGCAGAAGTATTCCGGCCCTGAAGAGGAAGGGCTGAATGTGGTGATCCAGGGTGCGTCACCGGAAACCTCGCACATCAATTTCTCGACGCTGGAGCACATTGCCGATGCGTTGACCGAGTTGCCGAGCCGCACCCGCTACGCCTTCGAGATGTATCGCCTGCACGGTGTACCGCAAAAAGACATCGCCAAGGAACTCGGCGTCTCGCCGACCCTGGTGAACTTCATGATCCGTGATGCGCTGGTGCACTGCCGCAAGGTGTCGGGCAAGCGTGGCGATATGGCTGCTCGCCAATAAGATCTGAAAACTCATTGCCCCTATCGCGAGCAAGCTCGCTCCCACAGGTTCGGCGCACACCCTGTGGGAGCGAGCTTGCTCGCGATAGGGGACTCAAGGTCAATACATAGCTTGAGCCTTACCTATCAAGCCAGTCTGCACCGATCAAAAAACCGCTCCCGCCCCAACACCATCAAGGCCGCGCGCTTGTGCGGGAAGTCGAACTCTTTCTCGCAGTGAAAGCGCTGCTCCTGCATGTACCCGATCATCTTCGCGTTATCGGCACGAGGCTCGGCAACCACGCGCTGCGTGCGCGGATCATCAAGAAACAGGTAATGCACCAGCGCCGATAACCAGCTCGCCACCTTGTGCGGACCACGGTGATGTTCTTCGCCCACCAGCATGTGAATGCCACGGTCGTAATCGCCGGCCTCGTAGAAGGGGGCGATGCGATCCTCCCTGGCCCAGTAGGCTTCGAAATAAGCGAACGGCTGATCATCGAAACAACCGATCAGCGTCAGCGTATGCGGGTCGGCTTCGAGTTTGCTCAGGTATTGGCGATGCTGTTCGAGGCTGCCCTCCTCCTGCCAGAAACTGGCGACACGCGGGCTGTTCTGCCAGCGGTTGAAGCGCGCCAGGTCTTGCTCGATGTCCAGCGTGCGCAGGGAAACCCGGGCACCCAGCCGCGCATCGAAGCGTCGATACACTTCACCCCGGGGTTTGACCGGCCGCCGTGGATGGCGCTTGCCGTCGGTCATGACCATTTGCTGCGGATAGCTGCCAGTCAGTGAATGCCCCAGCCACGGTTGCGGCAACTGCCAGAACACGGTGCGCTCGCAGTGATACTGGCCGCTGACGGGAGTTGGAATCAGCAGACCGCTGGACACGGCTTCGTCCGGCACATCTTGCAGTTGCCAGGTAAGACGCTGGCAGTCGGAGTCGCGAGCGAACAGCCAGTAACAGGCCGCCCACAATGCCTGCCCTTCAGGTCGACTGAAACGCTCCTCCATTTGCACGTGCAACTCGGGGCCACGATTCAGCCGCAGGGCGGGCAACGGTTGCCCTTCCAGGCTGAGGCTCAGGCAGCAATCGGTTTCATCAGCGACAAGACGACTGCCTGTCGGCAGACACAGGGCAGTCAGGTCATTCAAATTGGGCATGGGTCGGGCTCACGATAATCGTCGACAGTTCAACGAAGTGACGTGAGCCAGTCGTGGAAATTTAACGAAACCACCTCGAATCTAAATGAGTATTCGCAATGACTGATCTCCAGACAAAAGACGTTGCACTGATGCTAGATCGACCTGACCCAGATTTCGCGGAAGGCATAGTCATTCCCGCTTCCGGAAGCTTCGTGACTCTTGATTTGCAGCTCTACCTGCGAAGTACCCGCGATAAAAGTACCCGAGTGCGGCGTCCAGTCAGTCATCGAAAAAACCTTCTCTGGTGCAATGACTTGCGACCCGCTTTGGAGTGAGAGTTTAGGAGTGACATAGGTGTTATTCCACCTGCGCACAGTCATCCCAAATTCATAGGTTCGACCCGCTTGCAGCCCATGAAAGGATTTTTCTAAAACAATCCCGGCAGAGTTATTGGTCGCGGTGTGGTTGTGTAATACATAGATGTCGCCATCTCTTTCGATAATGAGATCCGATGCATCAGACCCCGCCGCCCCTCTCATCCATCCATTCCAGTTATCGGTACCATCTGTTTCTGAAAAAGTCGTTGTATCGTCAAAGGGTTCCCGAACCTCAAGACTCAATGGCGGGAACAGCACCGGCCCAGCGCAGCAGCTTCCGTCCAGCACAGCCTGGAAAACAAATGCGAGATGGCTACGGTCTTTCAGATTCTGCAAAGCCGACCAAGGAATATTTCGACACCAGCCCTCCTCGAACTCTTGTTCCGTGACGGGTTCTGCATCGGCCACTCGCAGCATGACTGGCGAGCCGTCGACCTGTTGACCGCAGACATTCAACGTCGTCTTTTGACCGACCACCATGAACGGCCAATGCGTCACCTCTACGGTAACGCCAGTCGGGTCATCAGGTTTTTTCAGCGTAAGTACATTATCGACAGCTTGCTCCACCACGGGGGAGGGAACACAGCACAGAGAGACCAACAATGGATTGCTCATGACTAAATGCCTTTCGTTATGTGCCCCCCAGAAGAGGGAACACCGGAAAGTCATCTAAGCCCGGAGCGTTCAACAACGTCTACTGTCATATTTGACAGGTTAAAGCGCAAATCCGATCAGCGGTTAATCACATGCTTTCATGAAAATGCCACCGTTACCGAGGCACCGGCACAAGCGCAATTTTGTACGGATCGAAAATCTTCAACATCTGGCCATTGTCCCGCAAGCCCTGCAGCAACTTGCTGAAGGCCTCGCCGCTGATGGGCGCGGTCGGACGCAGAATGGCGTAGTGGTGATAGATCTGGTCGACGCGCTGGGACACCAGCAATTCATCGGCGACTTTTTTATTGCGCAAGAAGTAGTCGCTCAGGTAGGAGCGCGTGACCAGGGCAATGTCGGCCCGGTCGCGCAATACCATCAGCAGATTGCTGTCATGGGAATAGGTCAGCGTGGCGTTGTAGTTTTTCGCGAGGTACAGGGGATCGGCATTGAAGTTGGCGAACTCGTAGTGATAGCCGCTGAACAGTGCCAGGCGCTTGCCGTTCAGGTTGGCAAAATAGCTTTGCTGTCGATCAGGCAGGCGTTGCGCGACAAAAATCTCGGCGTCTTCCAGCCCCATGTCGACGGCCGTGTGGGGGATCTCTTCCCAACCCCAGGCGGGATTTTCGAAGATGGCCATGTCGACCCGGCCCTGCTTGAAATCACCGAAGCGCCGGGGAATGGAAGTGGGCACCAGGATAAACTGGTAGTCCGTTTGCGACGCATTCAGGGCCTCGACCAGTTGCGGCAGCAACCCGGTATCGGCCCCGGATTCCGGGCGCACGGTGTAAGGCGGAAAATGCGCGGCACCAATGCGCACCAGTTGCGCAGCCTGGGACGGCATCATCGTTGACGCCGCAAACATCGACAGCAACAGCCGCGAGGCTGATCGAATTGGCGAACCCATCAAAACGACCCCACTCCCCAATAAAACAGCATCAATGCATTCAAGCTAGGCGGTTTCTTCCAGTTAGCCAGTTTAATGCTGACCAACACTAACTTATTGCCGGTCTTCCAGCACCAGAATCAACGCCTCTTCAGCCAACTGATCGAGGCTCATGCTGCCGTCGGCGCGAAACCAGGTGGTGGTCCAGGACAATGCGCCGGTCAGGAAGCGCCGAGTGATAAACACATCGCCGCGGATAAAACCGGCGGTCTTGGCTTCACCCAGTACTTGCAGCCAGATGTCTTCGTAGATATCCCGCAGCGCCAGGACCTTGGCCTGGCCCTCTTCGGACAGCGAGCGCCATTCGTAGACCAGCACGGCCATGGCCTCGCCGCTGCCGCCCATGATCGACTGCAACTCACAGCGGATCAGCGCCAGCACCTGCTCGCGCACACTGCCGGCCTCGGCGATGGACGCACGCATCAACGCGGTGTTGTAGCGAATGGTCTCCTCCATCACCGCGCGCAGAATTTCGTCCTTGCTCTTGAAGTGATGGAAAATACTCCCGGACTGAATGCCCACGGCGCCGGCCAGGTCGCGCACGGTCGTGCGTTCATAGCCTTTATTGCGGAACAGGTGGGCCGCCACTTGCAGCAACTTGCCACGGGCGCTGTCCGGGTCGGTCAATTGGCCGTCGTCGACCAATTGGCGCATCACCCTCAGGGCTTTTTGCTCGTCCACCCATTCTCTCCTACAGTCGATCAATCAGTAACGCCGATCCCCCCGAAAACACCGGAGTTGCGCGGGCAATTTAAGCGCATGGATGCAACCAAGCAAGCGCTTGGGCAGAAGAAAATCAAGTCATTTACAAACCAAGCGCTTGCTTGGTAATGTCGACGCACTTCGGTTGGAGGTGGCTATGGAATGGACTGCGCCTATAACAATTCGCATCGGTTGCGCCAGCGCCTTCTGGGGCGATACCTCGACCGCTGCCGCGCAACTGGTGGAACACGGGCATCTGGACTATCTGGTCTTCGATTACCTGGCGGAAATCACTCTGTCGATCATGGCCGGCGCACGGATGAAAGATCCCCGGGCCGGCTATGCGGGCGACTTCATCGAAGTGCTCGCGCCCTTGCTACCGCAGCTCGCGCAGCAAAACATCCGGGTCATCAGTAATGCTGGCGGGGTCAATCCCCAAGCCTGCGCCGCCGCCCTGCAAGCGGCCTGCGACAAGGCCGGGGTGGCGCTGAAGATCGCCGTGCTGCTGGGTGATGACCTGCAGCCGCAATTCAAACAGCTGGGCAACCTGGGCATTCATGAAATGTTCAGCGGCGCGCCCCTGCCATCGATGTGCGTCTCGACCAATGCCTACCTCGGTGCACCCGGTATCGTCGAAGCCCTACGCCTGGGGGCGGACATCGTGATCACCGGGCGCGTGGTCGACAGTGCGGTGGTCAGCGCCGCGCTGGTGCATGAGTTCGGCTGGTCGTGGCACGACTACGACAAGCTCGCCCAGGCGGCATTGGCCGGGCACATCATCGAATGCGGCGCCCAGTGCACGGGCGGCAACTTCACCGACTGGCGCGACGTCCCCGACTACGAACACATCGGATTTCCCATCGTCGAAGTCAGCGCCGACAGCCAGTTTATCGTCAGCAAACCCGAAGGTACCGGCGGGCTGGTCACGCCGCTGACGGTGGGCGAACAGATGCTGTATGAAATCGGTGACCCACGTGCGTATCTGCTGCCCGACGTGGTGTGCGATTTCACTCAGGTCAAATTGCTGCAACAAGGCAGGAACGCGGTGCAGGTGCACGGCGCCAAAGGCCTGCCGCCGACCGCTCAATACAAGGTCAGCGCCACGTACCCCGATGGTTTCCGCTGCACCGCCAGTTGCCTGATCGCCGGCATCGATGCCGTCGACAAGGCGCGGCGAGTCAGCGCGGCGATCATCAACAAGACCTCGGAAATGTTCCGCCAGCGCGGCTGGGCACAGTACAGCGACGTGAATATCGAGTTGCTGGGCAGCGAGGCCACCTACGGCCCCCATGGCCAGCGTCAGGACAGCCGCGAAGTGGTGATCAAACTCGCGGTGCGCCATCCGGACAAGCAGGCATTGATCGTGTTCTCCCGGGAAATCGCCCAGGCCGCCACCGGCATGGCGCCAGGGCTGACCGGCATTGTCGGTGGCCGGCCGACGGTGTATCCGCTGATCCGGCTGTTCTCGTTCCTGATCGACAAAACCGCCTGCACGCTGGACATTGATTGCATGGGCCAGCGCCACCCGTGTGCCCTGCCCGCCCTCGATGTGCTCGACCCGCTGGACCTGCCAGCCCCGCTCGCCCCGCCGAAACCGGTTGGCCTGGCCGACGCCAGCGTGGCCCTGGTCAAACTGGCGGTCGCCCGCTCTGGCGACAAGGGCAACCACAGCAACATCGGCGTCATGGCCCGCGCGCCCGAATTCCTGCCATGGATTGCCGAAGCCTTGACCCCGGAAGTGATCGTCGACTGGATGGGCCACGTCCTCGATCCAATCCACGGGCGGGTCGAACGCTGGTACTTGCCCGCCAGCCACAGCCTGAATTTCCTGCTGGAAAACGCCCTCGGCGGCGGCGGTGTCGCCAGCCTGCGCATCGATCCGCAAGGCAAGGCCTTCGCCCAGCAACTGCTGGAAATCCAGATCCCGGTGCCGCAGCGCATCGCCGACCAGTTCAACTAGAGGATTGCCACCATGGCCTACGATTCGATTTTCAAAGCCGATTTGTTTGCCGGCCAAAACATCATCGTCACCGGTGGCGGCAGTGGCATCGGCCGCTGCACCGCCCATGAACTGGCGGCCCTCGGCGCCCATGTGCTGCTGGTCGGGCGCAAGGCCGACAAGCTCAAAACCGTTGCAGCGGAGATCGCCGACGACGGCGGCAAGGCCGACTGGGCGGTTTGCGACATCCGCGAGGAAGAGTCGGTGCAGCACCTGGTCAGCGAACTGATCCGCAAGCATGGCCCCATTCATGGCCTGGTCAACAATGCGGGCGGGCAGTACCCGTCGCCCCTGGCCTCGATCAATCAGAAGGGTTTCGAAACGGTGATGCGCACCAATCTGGTGGGCGGTTTCCTGATGGCCCGGGAAGTGTTCAACCAGTCCATGAGCCAGCACGGCGGCGCCATCGTCAACATGCTCGCCGACATGTGGGGCGGCATGCCCGGTATGGGCCACTCCGGCGCGGCACGTTCGGGCATGGACAACCTGACCAAGACCGCCGCGTACGAATGGGGTCATGCCGGGGTGCGGGTCAACGCCGTGGCGCCAGGCTGGATTGCCTCCAGCGGCATGGACACCTACGAAGGCGCCTTCAAGGCTGCGATCCCGACCCTGCGCGAACACGTGCCGCTCAAGCGCATCGGCACCGAATCGGAAGTCAGCGCGGCGATTGTTTTCCTGCTCAGCCCCGCAGCGGCGTTTGTCAGCGGCAGTACCTTGCGCATCGACGGCGCCGCCAGCCTCGGCGGGCGCGCCTGGCCGATCCACAAGGCGACCAACAGCGAGTCGTACAACGGTTTCCACCGCGCCTACATACCAGAAGTATTGAAGGACAAGGAATAACCCATGCCCGTGATTCAGTCGTTACTCGATCCCCACAGCGAGCCGTTCGCCCGGAACCGTGCAGCGATGCTGAGCGCCATCGAGCAAGTTCGCGTGCTCGAACAGAACCTGCTGAACAAGGCTGCCGAAGCCAAGCCGAAGTTCGAAAAACGCAGCCAATTGCTGCCTCGCGAGCGCCTCAATCTGCTGCTGGACCCCGGCGCACCGTTTCTCGAACTGGCGAGCCTGGCCGGCTACAAGCTGCACGACGACAAGGATGGCAGCTCCGCCGGTGGTGGTTTGATCGCCGGGATCGGCTACGTGTCTGGCGTGCGTGTGCTGGTAGTCGCCAACAACAGCGCGATCAGGGGCGGGACCATCTCCCCCAGCGGCTTGAAGAAATCCCTGCGCCTGCAACAGATCGCCATGGAAAACAAACTGCCGGTGATCACCCTCGCCGAAAGCGGCGGTGCCAACCTCAATTATGCGGCGGAGATTTTCGTCGAAGGCGCGCGCAGCTTTGCCAATCAGGCGCGGATGTCGGCCATGGGGTTGCCGCAGATCACCGTGGTGCACGGCTCGGCCACGGCGGGTGGCGCCTATCAACCGGGTTTGTCGGATTACGTGGTGGTGGTACGCGGCAAGGCCAAGCTGTTTCTCGCCGGCCCGCCATTGCTCAAGGCCGCCACTGGTGAGGTCGCCACCGATGAAGAACTGGGCGGCGCCGAGATGCACGCACAAACCGCCGGCACCGCCGAATACCTGGCTGAAAACGACGCTGACGGCGTGCGACAGGTACGCGAGATCGTCAGCCTGTTGCCGTGGAACGAGCAGTTGCCTCCACTACCCGAACGTCGCTGGGAGGAACCGCTCTACCCCATCGACGAACTGCTGGGCCTGATCCCGGATGATCCGAAAAAGCCCTACGACGTGCGCGAAATCATCGCCCGTCTGGCCGACGCTTCGAACTTTCTTGAATTCAAGGGCGAGTTCGATCAGCAGACTGTGTGCGGTCATCTGAAAATTCAGGGCCGCGCCTGTGGCTTCATCGGCAACAACGGCCCGATCACGCCAAAAGGTGCGAGCAAGGCGGCCCAGTTCATCCAGCTGTGCGACCAGAGCCAGACGCCGCTGCTGTTTTTCCACAACACCACCGGGTTCATGGTCGGCACCGAATCGGAACAGCAAGGCGTGATCAAGCATGGCGCGAAGATGATTCAAGCGGTGGCCAACGCCCGGGTGCCGAAGCTGACCATCGTCGTCGGTGGCTCCTACGGCGCCGGCAACTATGCAATGTGCGGTCGCGGCCTCGACCCGCGTTTCATCTTCGCCTGGCCCAACAGCCGCACCGCCGTGATGGGTGGTGCGCAAGCGGGCAAGGTACTGCGCATCGTCACCGAGGCCAAACAGGCCAAGGACGGGCTGGTGCCCGACCCGAAAATGCTCGACATGCTCGAACAGGTCACCGCGCAGAAACTCGACAGCCAGTCCACGGCACTCTACGGCAGCGCCAACCTCTGGGACGACGGTTTGATCGACCCGCGCGATACCCGGACTTTGTTGGGTTACTTGCTGGACATCTGTCACGAGGCCGAGGTGCGGCCATTGCAAGCCAACAGTTTTGGCATAGCCCGACTCTAGGCCCGCTCAAGGAGAACAATAAAAATGATCTTCACCCAGGAACACGAAGCACTGCGCCGCACCGTTCGCCAGTTCGTCGAGCACGAGATCAACCCGCACGTCGAGGAATGGGAAAAGGCCGGGCGCTTCCCCATCCACGAAATCTTCCGCAAGGCCGGCGACCTCGGTTTGCTGGGCATTTCCAAACCGGAAAAATTCGGCGGCATGGGGCTCGACTACAGCTATTCGATCGTCGCCGCCGAAGAGTTCGGCACCATTCATTGCGGCGGCATTCCGATGTCCATCGGCGTGCAGACCGACATGTGCACCCCGGCGCTGGCCCGATTCGGTTCCGATGAACTGCGCGAGGAATTCCTGCGCCCGGCCATCAGCGGTGAGCAGGTCGGCTGCATCGGCGTCTCCGAAGTCGGCGCCGGCTCTGACGTCGCCGGGCTGAAAACCACCGCGCGCAAGGACGGCGATGACTATGTGATCAACGGCAGCAAAATGTGGATCACCAACTCGCCGAGCGCCGACTTCATCTGCCTGCTGGCCAACACCTCGGACGACAAACCGCACATCAACAAGTCACTGATCATGGTGCCGATGAGCACGCCGGGCATCAGCCTCAGCTCGCACCTGGACAAGCTCGGCATGCGCAGCTCGGAAACCGCTCAGGTGTTTTTCGACAACGTGCGCGTACCGCAGCGCAACCGCATCGGTCATGAAGGCGCGGGGTTCATGATGCAGATGCTGCAGTTCCAGGAGGAACGCCTGTTCGGTGCGGCCAACATGATCAAAGGCCTGGAGTACTGTGTCGACAGCACCATCGAATACTGCAAGGAGCGCAAAACCTTCGGCAATGCGCTGATCGACAATCAGGTGATCCACTTCCGCCTGGCGGAACTGCAAACCGAAATCGAATGCCTGCGGGCGCTGGTCTATCAGGCCACCGAGCAATACGTCAAAGGCCAGGACGTCACGCGCCTGGCCTCCATGGCCAAGCTCAAGGCCGGGCGGCTGGGTCGCGAAGTCAGTGACAGTTGCCTGCAATACTGGGGCGGCATGGGCTTCATGTGGGACAACCCGGTGGCCCGGGCTTACCGCGATGTACGGCTGGTGTCGATCGGCGGCGGCGCCGACGAAATCATGCTGGGGATCATCTGCAAACTGATGGGCATTCTGCCGGGGAAAAAGAAATGAACAACCTGCCGGTTTGTCAGACCTTGCTGCTGGAACTGCACAACGGCGTGTTGCACATCACCCTCAACCGCCCGGAATGCCGCAATGCGATGAGCTTGCAGATGGTCGCCGAGTTGCGCTCGGTGCTGGCCGCGGTACGCGATAAACCAGGGGTTCGCGCACTGGTGATCGGCGGCGTCGGTGGGCACTTCTGTGCTGGCGGCGACCTCAAGGACATGGCCAACGCCCGCGCTCAAGGCCCAACTGCGCACAGGGATCTGAACCGGGTGTTCGGCGCGCTATTGCAAGAGGTGCAACACGCACCGCAAGTGGTGATCACGGTGCTGCAGGGGGCGGTGCTCGGCGGCGGTCTCGGCCTGGCCTGCGTCAGCGATATCGCCCTGGCCGATCACCAGGCGCAATTCGGCCTGCCGGAAACCAGCCTCGGCCTGTTGCCTGCGCAGATCGCGCCGTTCGTGGTGCAACGCATCGGCTTGACCCAGGCCCGGCGCCTGGCCCTGACGGCCGCGCGTTTCGACGGTACCCAGGCGCGACGCATGGGGCTGGTCCATTTTGTCGAGCATGATCCGCAGGCCCTGGCCGAACGTCTCGATGAGGTGTTGGCGCATGTGTTGTGTTGCGCGCCGGGGGCGAATGCGGCGACCAAGAAACTCTTGCTGGCCAGTGCCGGACAACCGTCGGATGCCCTGCTGGATCAAGCGGCTCAATGGTTCAGCGAAGCGGTGACCGGAGCCGAAGGCGTCGAGGGAACGATGGCCTTCGTGCAAAAACGCAAACCGGGGTGGGCCATTTAAAAGCTTCGCGAGCAGGCTCGCTCCCACATTTGAAATGCATTCCCCTGTGGGAGCGGGCTTGCCCGCGAAGAGGCCATCACATTCACCGCAAACCCCAAGGGAACAACCCATGCCCGGACTCAAAAAAATCCTCATCGCCAACCGCGGCGAAATCGCCTGTCGCATACAGCGCACGGCCCAGGCGCTGGGCTATCGCACGGTCGCCGTGTTCAGCGACGCCGACGCCGATGCACTGCACGTGCGGATGGCCGACGAGGCAGTCAACATCGGCCCGGCCCCGGTGCAACAGTCTTATTTGAACATCCAGGCCATCCTCGACGCAGCCCGGCGCACGGGCGCGGATGCGATCCATCCGGGCTACGGTTTCCTCTCGGAAAACGCCGGGTTTGCCCTTGCCTGCCGGGATGCCGGCATCACCTTTATCGGCCCCAGCCCCGAGGCCATCGAACTGATGGGCAGCAAGCGCCTGTCGAAGATCGCCATGATCGAAGCCGGCGTGCCGTGCATCAACGGTTATCAAGGCGCCGGGCAGGACGATGCCACCCTGAGCCGCGAGGCCGAGCGCATCGGCTATCCGCTGATGATCAAGGCCAGCGCTGGCGGCGGTGGACGCGGCATGCGCCTGGTGCACAACGCCAGCGACTTGCTGGAACAGATTCGCACCGCGCGCTCCGAAGCCCTGAACGGTTTTGGCAGCGGTGAACTGATTCTCGAACAGGCACTGGTCGAACCCCGTCACGTCGAGATCCAGTTGTTCGGTGACCGGCATGGCAACCTGATTTACCTCGGCGAACGTGATTGTTCGGTGCAGCGCCGGCATCAGAAAGTCATCGAGGAAGCACCCTGCCCGGTGATGACCGCTGAGCTGCGCCAGGCCATGGGCGAAGCGGCGCTCAAGGCCGGACGAGCGGTGAAGTACGTCGGCGCGGGCACCGTGGAGTTTTTGCTGGATGCGCGCGGGCAGTTTTATTTCCTGGAGATGAACACCCGACTGCAAGTGGAGCACCCGGTGACCGAACTGATCACCGGGCTGGACCTGGTGGCCTGGCAGTTGAGCATCGCCGAAGGGCAACCGCTGCCCTTGCGCCAGGAACAGGTGCAACTCAAGGGCCATGCCATGGAAGTACGCCTGTATGCCGAAGACCCGACCCAGGCTTTCCTGCCGCAAACCGGTCTCGTCGTGGCCTGGGAACCGGCATTGCAAGACGGCGTGCGTATCGACCACGGCCTGATCGAAGGCCAGCTCATCAGTCCCTTCTACGACCCGATGCTCGGCAAACTCATCGCCCACGGTGCCACCCGCGAAGAAGCCCGGCGCAAATTGCTGCGGGCGGTACAAGACAGCGTGCTGCTGGGGCTGCAAAGCAATCAACGCCTGCTTGCCAGCCTGCTGGAGCACCCGCAGTTCGCCAGCGGTGATTTCAGTACCGGTTTCATCCCGCAGCATTTCGCCGACCACGCCTGCCTGCATTCCGAAACCCCAAGCGCGCACCACTTGGCCATCGCCGCCGCCCTGTTCTATCAGGCTGCAGCACAGGCTCACCCGGCCCTACTTTGCGGTTGGCGCAACAACGCCAGCGTGCCGCTGCACTATCGCATCGGCCTTGAAGATCAGGACTGGCCGGTGGCGTTGCAGGCGATCCCGGGCCAGCCTATGCGCGTTCAGGTCGCCGAGCGCAGCCTCGAACTGAAGATCATCCACAGCGACGGACGCTGGGCCACCCTCGAAATCGAAGGCGTTCGCCAACGCCACGCTTATCGCCTGGAGGCCGGGCGTCTCTGGCTATTTACCCGGCCGGGTAGCCTGCAGTTCGTGGATCGCACTCAGGCGCAGGTCACCGGCCAGGCCAGTGTCAGCTCCGGCACCCTCAAGGCACCGATGGACGGGGCGATTGTTGACGTCCTGGTCAACGAAGGCAGCCAGGTGACCAAGGGCCAACTGCTGGTGGTACTGGAGGCGATGAAAATGGAGCATCCATTGAAGTCGGGCATCGACGGTGTACTCAAACGCTTGCAAGTCAAAGTCGGGGATCAGGTGAAAAACCGGCAGATACTGTTGGAGGTCGAATAAGCCGCTAGGCGGAACCGCCGGGTTTGGCTACGCTCAAACCCTACAGGACGCGGATACCAGGAAACCTGCAATGCCTCACTGGCTGGTCATTGATCTGGAGGCCACCACCGATGAAGGGGGTTGGCCCGTAACGGATATGGAAATCATTGAAATCGGCGCCACCCTGGTGGACCGCAAGGGGCGTGAACTGGACCAGTTCCAGCGCTTCGTCCGCCCCGTGCGGCGGCCGTTGCTGACGCCGTTTTGCCGCGAGCTGACGCACATCACCCAAGCCAATATTGATATCGCACAACCGCTGGGCGAAGTCTGGCCGGCGTTTGAACGCTGGCTCGGCCAACATCACACGCGACTTGAGGGCTGGGCCAGTTGGGGCGATTACGATCGCAAACAACTGCTTCAGGATTGGCAGCAGCTGGGACTCGCCAGCATGCTGGCCAACGTGCCGCACATGAACCTCAAACAGCGTTTTGCCAAGGCCCGACGACTGGAGCGCCCGCGGGGATTAAACGGCGCGTTGCAACTGGCCGGCTTGCAGTTCAACGGCCAACAACACCGGGCGCTGGAAGATGCGCGCAATACCGCACGCCTGCTGCCGCTGGTTCTGCCGCTTTAGACAGGTGACGACGCCAAGGGCCTTGTGCATACTGGCCGGCCCTTTTTAGCCCTTTTCGAGGAATCGCCCATGTTTAAAGTCAACGAGTACTTCGACGGCACCGTCAAGTCGATCGCCTTTGGCACCGCAGAAGGTCCGGCGACCATCGGCGTCATGGCTCCGGGCGCCTACGAATTCGGCACCAGCCAGCGTGAAATCATGCACGTGGTCAGCGGCGCATTGACCGTCAAACTGCCAGACAGCAGCGACTGGGAAACCTTCGCCGCCGGCAGCCAGTTCAACGTGCCGGCCAACAGCAAGTTTCAGCTGAAAGTCGCCGTCGACACCGCTTACCTGTGCGAATACCGCGGCTAAACCGCGGGGCTTCACCGCAATCAAAAATGCCCGTGTTTTTCGACACGGGCATTTTTTATTCTGCGCAAAATTACTCGAGGATCTCCACCGGCATGTCGACTTCCAGTCGACCGTTGCCGTCGTTGACCAGGTTCTGGCCGAACATTGCGCCGTCCGCCTGGGAACGGTATTTCTGCAAGGTGGCCAACGGTTCGCGGTCGTCGCTGCGCTCCCCGGTTTGCGGGTCGATGGTGGTCAGGATGCAGCGTGAACAGGACTTGACCACGCGGAACTCGACCTCGCCGATACGGATACGCTTCCAGCCGTCCTCGGCGAACGCTGCACTGCCTTCAATCACCAGGTTCGGCCGGAAACGCAGCATCTCCAACGGACGCCCGACCCGTTGCGACAAATCCTCGAGAGAGGCCTGACCAATCAACAACAGCGGATAGCCATCGGCGAACGCCACCTGATCGTCATCCTTGCCGTAGCCAGCCTCCGTCATCCGCGCCCGATCCAGCGGCACCTGCACCAGGCGTGTCGGTTTGCCGATGAACTGGCTGACCCAGGCCCCTGCTTCATCGCCTGCATCGGGGACTCGCAAGGTATCGCGCCAGATCGTCACTCCACGCAACTCTGCATCGTTACCAGGCAAGGCAATGTCGATCGGCGAATGGCCGGGCGCGCTAAGGGTCAAGCCACCCTCGGCATTCCACAGCGCCGACAACTGGCTCATCTGCGCCACCGCACGCTGGGTCAGGAAGCGTCCACTGGCCTCATCCACCAGCATCCAGCGTCGATCGCCGTCCAGCCCGAGTTTATCGAGACCGATCGCTTGCAAGGTCTCGCCCTTGGCGGACTTCAACGGATAACGATACAGCGCGCTCAGACGCAACATGGCCAGCTCCCTGGTAGGTTAAAACGCCACCCTATACGAGCTTGGTGACTGAATCAAAGGCTGACGATCAGACACCGCAAACCTGCTCCCACAGTTGTGCAGACCCGCTTAGGCCGGCACTTCGTCAAGCATCAGGCGCTGGCGCACCACGTCGACAAGTTTGTCCGGCTGGAACTTGGAGAGGAAATTGTCGCAGCCGACCTTTTTCACCATCGAGTCGTTGAAGCTGCCGGACAGCGAAGTGTGCAGCACCACGTACAAGCCGCGCAGTCGCGGGTCGTTGCGGATTTCGGTGGTCAGGCGATAGCCATCCATTTCCGGCATTTCCGCATCGGTGAAGACCATCAGCAGTTTTTCGGTCATGTCCACGCCGGTATCAGCCCAGGCCTTGAGCATGTTCAAGGCCTTCAACCCGTCGCTGGCGATGTGCATCTTCACGCCGAGCTGTCCGAGGGTATCGCGCAATTGCGCCAGGGCCACGTTCGAGTCATCCACCAGCAGCACCTCTCGGCCACGGGCGCGTTCCAGCACCGGATCCTCGAGCTTGTCGCGGGAGACCTTGGCGTTGTACGGGACGATTTCGGCCAGGACCTTTTCGACGTCGATGATTTCCACCAGTTGATCATCGACCTTGCTGATGGCCGTCAGGTAGTGCTGGCGGCCGGCGCTGCTCGGGGGCGGCAGAATGGCTTCCCAGTTCATGTTGACGATCCGGTCCACGCCACCGACCAGGAAGGCCTGAACCGAACGGTTGTACTCGGTGACGATAATCGTGCTGCCAGGCCCCGGCACCAACGGGCGCATGCCAATGGCCTGGGACAGGTCGATTACCGGCAGGGTCTGGCCACGCAGGTTGACCACGCCGCACACAAAAGGATGGCGCTGCGGCATCAGCGTCAACTTTGGCAACTGCAGGACTTCCTGCACTTTAAAGACGTTGATCGCGAACAATTGCCGTCCGGCGAGCCGGAACATGAGAATTTCCAGGCGATTCTCACCCACCAATTGCGTGCGTTGGTCTACCGTGTCGAGAATGCCGGCCATCAATGACTCCTGGTCTTGTTCGGATGAATTCACTTAAAGAAGGTTATCGGCTGTTTTTGCCGAAGCTTGACCCTCTCCAAAATGCCATGCCCGGGCATTGATGTCATATTAACATCATGCTTTACTAGCACTGTGATTCCATCTGCTGCACTTCTGCGTCACGCGACCATGGTTCGCGCGAAAGGTTCCCCTGCGTAAGGGATTCCCCTATCAACAATCAGGTGCAACCTGATATTCGCAATATCCAATAGCCATTAATGTGACGCCATTCTCATTGCATGAACGGAGTCAGGCTTTTGTGTGCGATCGCAAGTAAGTGGCCAACCACCCTCTCGTGTTCCCCAGCCTGCCTCCGGGCCAGCCGCAGCTCGTTCACCCGACGACTCGGCAATGCCGGGGTCCCGACCGCCCTCGTCGACACACACGATATCCCCTCATTTGAAATGACGTTGTGGAGATAAGTATGCCGAACGACCGTAAAGAGTGGGCCCAGCGGCTCCCCGAGTTTCTCGTCGAAGCTGAAACACTCCTGGCTAAAACCGAGGAATGCCTGAGTCATCTGCAGTTGATCAGCAATGACAAGGACGCCATCGACTGCATGCTCAGCATACTGCTCAAGCTGGCCAACAAGGCCGATGCCCTGGCGTTGGCGGCCGTGTCTGAATTTTCTCTGCATATTCATGGCCTGCTGAACCACGCCCAGAACACCATGAGCCTGCACGACGAGGCGCTGAGTGCCCTGAAAGACTGCCTGACCCTGATTGCCTGGCAACTCGAACTCATCGACCAGACCACCGGACAGCTCAGTCTCGACGACAGCGAGCAGGTCACCCTGATCGAAGCCTTTGCCTTTCAGGTCGGGCAAAGCCGATTTCGACCACCGGTCAATTCCAGGCCGTTCACCCTCGTATCCTATTCGGAACGACAGGCCTGAACTTGCCAAACCATGCCGTATAGCGTGTTTAGACTATTAATGCCGCGCTGTAACTTGAGTGCGCACATGTCGCAATTGGATACTTCATAGCTATAAGCGACATCTATTAACAACCACTATTGCCCATCGACAATTGCGCGCCTGTCTTGACCAGGTCATTGCCTGGTATCAACAACAAAACCCTGGGGCAATTGGCATTTTGCGACGGCAACAATCAACTTGTTCCATTATGGAAGCGTCGTCCAGACGAGTGGATTCCTGACTTTCCGGACATACATACGGACGCGACCAACGGTATCTTAAGTGCTACTATGCCGCCTGTTAGTTGACGCCAATTAATGGCAGTGTGAATTCAGCCGGATACAGCTCGCTCCAGTTCGGAGCTGAACTCTCCAACAAAAAGTACATCCCGTTGAAGTCGGCGCTCCACATTAAAAACAGGGGCCTGTCAGCCAGCATGACCGGTCAGCCCGCAGCGAACATCCATTGGCTCCATCCGCTATGCACGCCAGCCTCAAGTCAATCGCCATGTGGCCACCTTCCCGAGCATATGCACGCACATTCACGCTGTTGCTATGCGCCTGCTCGACCCTCGGCAGCCTACTGGTTTATGGCTTGTCCATTCCGTTGCCCCTGTCGTTGCTGGTGCTCAGCGTTGCGACGCTGACCAGTGTTGCCGTGCAGTACTGCCTCTCGCGCAAATCCATCAAGTTCCAGCCTCAGGAACTGGCTGACCGGCTGTTGCAGGTTCAGGAAAACGAGCGTCACCGGCTGAGCCGGGAACTGCATGACGACATCGGTCAATTGCTGACCGCCGCAAAACTGCAAAGTGACTGGCTCAAACGCCGGATGCCCGAAGAACTCCAGGAACAATGCTCGGTCCTCTGCGACACGCTGGAAGAAACCCTGGCCAAAGTTCGTGACGTATCCGCCATTCTCAATCCCCGGCAGTTGACCAGCCTTGGGCTGGAAGCCAGTCTGCGGGCACACCTGCTCAAGACCCTGGCCAACACCCCGGTGCACTGGAGCCTGGAATGCCAGCAGCGCCTGACCGGCATACCGGAGGAAATGGCCGTGGCCGCTTTCCGTATCACCCAGGAAGCGGTCACCAACATCCTGCGACATGCCCAGGCCAAAAATCTGCTGGTGTGCCTGCAGCGCCTGCCCCAAGGCCTGAAGTTGCAGATCAGCGATGATGGCCAGGGCTTTGCGCCCGCAACAGACCCTGTTCGTGAAGGGCAGCGCGGTATGGCCGGGATGTCGGAACGGATCGATCAACTGGGCGGCACATTGAGCGTTACCAGCGAGCCGGGCAAAGGCACTCAAATCGAAGCTCTTTTTCCCTGGGCGCCCCGTGCGCTCGAACGGGCCAGTTCGAATAAGGTTATGCATTGACTTGTAATTTACTACTGGTGGATGACCACTCGCTGATCAGGGCTGGCGTGCGCGCCCTGGTAATGGATCTGCCCGGCTATGCCGTCATCGGTGAGGCCAGTGACGGCTCACAGTTGCTGGAAATGGTCGAGCATCTGTCCCCGGATATTGTCCTGCTGGATATTTCGATGCGCCAGACCGGCGGCCTCGAAGCCTTGCAGCAGCTCAAGCGAGTGCGCCCGCAGAGCAAGGTCCTGATCCTCTCGATGCACACCGACCCGGCCCTGATCATGCAGGCGCTGGAGTCCGGAGCCCATGGCTACCTGCTCAAGGACACCACGGCGACTGAGCTCGAACAAGCACTGGAGGCGTTGCGCAACAACGAGCGCTATTTGAGCCCAGCTATTGCCCACACGGTGATCACTCAGGCGCTGACCCGAAACCAGAAACACCAGCCAGAACCTGCCGACTCGCACAACCTGACGGCACGTCAGCTGGAAATCCTGCGGTTGATCGTTCGCGGAAAATCCACCCGAGAGATCGCCAACGGCCTGGGGCTGAGCGTCAAGACCGTCGAAACCCACCGGTCGCAGATCATGAAGCGCCTGCAGATCTACGATGTGGCCGGCCTGGTGCTGTTTGCCGTGCGTGAACAAATCATCAGCCTTGATGACTAGGCACTTCAGCGGCACGTAACAGCGGCGAATCGTCAGGCAGATGCACGAGTAACGCCACTGGCCGCACCGAGAACCACAGGTTGTCCCCCTCCAGGGCAGGCGCGCACGAATAAACATGCTGTCGACGCCAGAAGCCCCCCCCGTCAAAAGTCGCAAGAAATCGAATTATTTCCAGTCGGAAGGATTTGATCCCTACACAGCAGGATTTTTCTTACAAAACGTGAGGAATCGGCTCAATTGACCACAAATCTGAATTGGTAGACCTTGGGCTGCAGGACATCACAAGGACGTGCCATGCAATGCCAAAACCTTGCATCACCGGCCATTTCGGTCTTGCCGCTCACAGATAATAAAACTGCAGGCCATCGAGCTGAATGCAGCAACAGCACAAAAACCACGGGAGAAGTCGATATGGAACCTCGCGTCACCGAGCTGGAAACACACCTCAAGCACATACGCAGGGACATGGACGAAGTCCGGGGTGACGTCAAATCCATCAAACACAGGCTTGCCTATTCAGCCGGCGGAACAGCCGTAATCCTCGGCCTCCTTGGCTGGATCGCCAACAGCCGTTTCGAGCAGGTTATTTCATTGCTTCTGGCGCATTGAGTTGCCATCCACACAAGACCCGGTTCAATCAACCGGGTCTTGTGTGACTAAGCCGTTGTAGCTATCAGCTCAGGACTTCGCTCAACGGAATGAAGTAAACGCTTTCGCCCTGAACCAGCGTGCGACCTTCCAGGACTTCTACCAGTCCATCAGCCCAGGCAGCGCTGCGAAGCACACCGGAACTCTGGTTTTTGTAGATCGTCGCCCTGCCGTTTTCCAGCCGTGCGCGCAAATACTCACGCCGGTTGCCGGGTTGGAGCCAGTCAAACCCTGCCGGCACCTGCACCTTCAGCGGCTCAACTTCTTTTACACCCTGACGGCGCAAGAGATAGGGCCTGGTCAACAAGGCAAAGGTCACGAGGGTCGATGCAGGATTGCCCGGCAAGCCAATCACAGGTACACCGCGAAAATGCCCGAACGTCAGCGGTTTACCCGGCTTGATGGCGAGTTTCCACAACGTCAGTTCGCCCTCTTCGCGCAAGGCGATGCCCAGAAAATCAGCCTCCCCTACCGATACGCCACCGGTCGAGAGGATCAGGTCGACATCCTTCAACTCACCCAATCGGGAGCGAGTGGTTTCCAGATTGTCCGGCAGAATTCCCGCGTCGACGACCTCACAACCCAAACGCTGCAGCCAGCTACACAACAACACCCGGTTGCTGTTGTAGATCTGTCCCGGCCCCAGCGTCTGCCCCGGCTCAATCAATTCGTCACCGGTTGACAGCACCGCCACACGCACCTTGCGAACCACCTCCAACTCAGCGCATCCCAAGGAAGCAGCCAATCCTTGCTCGATCGGCCCCAGTTGCGTACCTGCTGGCAGAATCAACTCGCCGACGGTGGTTTCCTGGCCTTGCGGACGGATGTTCCGACCTTGGGTCAAGGCTTCAGTGAAACGTACTCGCTCATCGGCCTGAACCTCGGCGTTCTCCTGCATCTCGACGCAATCGGCACCGGCGGGAACAGGCGCCCCGGTGAAAATGCGCGCACAGGTTCCTGGCTGCAACGGATCGGGTGCCTGGCCGGCAAACACCTTCTGACTGACCACCAACGGCTCTCCCGTCCAGTCAGCCATGCGCAAGGCATAACCGTCCATGGCACTGTTGGGCCAGGGCGGCAGATCAAGCGTCGACACCAGATCTTCAGCCAGTACACGCCCCTGTACCTGCGCCAACGGCAAGCGTTCGCGCTCGACAATCCTCGAAGCCTCGGCCATTTCCAGCAAGCGCGCCAACGCCTGCTCGACAGGCATCAGACTGCCAGCCTTGCCAGGCTTACCCACGGGATTCACAAGGCGCTGCCTGTTTCAAATGAGGCACGAAATTGCACGGGCGATGCCGCGAATCCAGCTGCTCGGCCAATATGCCGTGCCAACCGGTGCGCACGGCATTGGTCGAGCCCGGCAAGCAGCAAACCAGCGTGCCATTGGCCAGACCGGCCAACGCCCGGGACTGAACGGTCGAGGTGCCGATATCGGCAACCGAGATCTGGCGGAACAGCTCACCAAATCCATCGACCTGTTTGTCCAGCAGGCAGCCGACGGCTTCCGGCGTGCTATCACGCCCGGTAAAACCGGTGCCGCCGGTGATCAGCACCACCTGCACGACATCGTCGGCAATCCAGTTGGCGACTTGCGCGCGAATTTTGTAGAGGTCATCTTTGAGCAACACCCGGGCTGCCAGGTAATGACCGGCAGCGGTCAAGCCGTCGACAAAGACCTGACCTGAGGTGTCGGTTTCCAGTGTGCGGGTATCGCTGACAGTCAGCACTGCAATATTGAGCGGTGCGAAAGGTACATCAGCCTTGGCTTTCATAGGCTCGTCCAGTTGTAGGAGAAACAGCCCGGTGTTATATCACAGCGCTCCGTTTTTTCGCCGCCCCCATGGAGGCCTGCCATGACCACGAATTCACAATTGCCACCCTGCTCCATTCTGCTCCTGGCGGGCGGCCGCGGCCAACGTATGGGTGGTCGGGACAAAGGGTTGCTGGACTGGCATGGCGAACCGCTGATTGCGCATCTGCATCGCAAGACCCGTCCGCTGAGCGATGACCTGATCATCTCCTGCAATCGCAACCTTGAGAAGTACGCACCCTACGCCGACCAGTTAGTCCACGATGATGAAGGTGACTTCCCCGGGCCGCTGGCCGGTATTCGCGCAGGCCTGAAAGCGGCTCGCCATAGCCATCTGCTGGTCTTGCCCTGTGACGTTCCGGGCATTGATGCGGCGCTGATCGACAATATGCGCGAGACCGCCAACCTGCATCCGGACAAGCCGCTGATGGTTCGACATGATGACCACTGGGAACCGTTGTTGTGCGTGATTCCTGTTCTACACAGGGCAGCTTTTGAAAATGCCTGGAACGAAGGTGAGCGCAGCCCTGGCCGGTTGATGCGCAAGCTCGGCGCAACCGCGCTGCAATGCCCCGACAAAGACCCTCGGCTGGCCAACCTCAACACACCGGAACTTTTAAGCGGTCATGACACTGTGTCAGACTGACAATGATCAGGAACTTGCGCGGACGCTACACGTCTCAAGCTCAGCAACCAAAGAATTCTTATTCGGAGACACAACTCATGACTCAACGGACCCTCGCCACTTTCATGCTCGCACTCGGCCTCGCCACCCTCGCCGGTTGCGCATCGCCTACAGTGATCACCTTGAATGACGGTCGCGAAATCCAGGCCGTCGACACGCCACAATTCGACAAGGATTCCGGTTTCTACGAATTCGAACAGCTCGATGGCAAACAGACCCGCATCAACAAAGATCAGGTTCGTACCGTCAAAGAGCTGTAATCCTGGTGCCACCGGATACAGAAAAGCCCGCTTGATGCGGGCTTTTTCATGCCTGGAGAACAGCGCGTCAGGATCGCTTCCTGATCACCATTGCAGGGTGATTTCACTCTCGAACTCTCGCGCCTGGCCTGTGACCGGATCGATAAATTTCAGCCCCTGAGCCAGCAGTTTCAAAGGATTCGCGTAGTCATCCTGCGCATCCTTGAGCACCTCGGGGTAAAACGGGTCGTTGCAGATACCTGCGCCCAACGCTGCCATATGTACCCGCAGCTGATGTTTCTTGCCCGTCACCGGGTAAAGACCATAACGCCAGAGATCCCCCTGTTTTTCCCTGACGTCGACTGCAGTCTCGGTGTTGCTGGCTCCCGGGCCCTCCTGCATGCGGAAGAACGGTTCGCCATCGACCAGTCGGCTTTTATGCACCAACGGGAAAGCAAGGTCAGGCAACGCCTTTGCGATGGCCTCGTAGCGCTTTTCGATTTGCCGGGTTGGAAACAACGACTGATAAGCCGAACGAGTCTGCGGATTGGCGGAAAACAGCACCAGCCCCGCGGTGTGCCGGTCTATGCGATGCAATGGCACCAGGTGCGGATTGTCCAGGCGCCGGATCAAGCGCCTGAGCAGCGTCTGTTCGACGTACTCGCCAGCCGGCGTCACGGGCAGGAAGTGTGGCTTGTCGGCCACCACCAGATGCTCGTCCGCGTACAGGATCGACTCGATCACCGGGATCGGCTTTTCATCCGGCACTTCGCGAAAATAATGAATCCGCAAACCTTCCCGGTAGGCCAGATCGAGGGCAATCGGCATACCCTGCCCATCAAGGACCCGACCACGGGCGATTCTGTCCAGCCATTGTTCACGACCGATAGCGCTGAAATGCTCACACAGGCAATCGACAACGGTCTGCCACGGGCCAGGTGGCAAGTAGAGCGTACTGGCCTGGCTGTGTGCCGCGGAAAAAGAAGAAGTGGACATACGAAAGCTCTAACCTCAGTGCAGAGCGGCATTATCCAACAGCAAGGGGAATGAACCTAGGGGGCGTTCTCAATTAGTTTTCCCGGCGTGAAAACTAATTGAAAACGCCCCCTAAGATTCCTCAAGCCGGGATCTGTGTGTGCGCCGCCGCTTCGGTGTACTCTTTGAGCCAGCGCAGTACATCGACCGCCTCCCAGCGAGCGGGGTCGTACAGGGCGTACAACAGTCCCTGATAACCCACGACATCGAGTTGCCGGTGATAACCCGCGCGTTGAAACAAGGCTTCGATTTCTGCGAAACAGGTATTGAAATGCGTTTTGTTGAAGGGTGTTTTCCCCTCGGTCACCAGACCATCCAGACGCAACTCAAGGACAGCCTCGCGCACGACGTCTGCGGACATCCGGTTCACGCTGTTCTTCAACTGTTCGACATTGACCACGATTCATCCCTCTGACGCCCGGGCTTGCCTGCTCACTCCCGAAAATCAGGACCGGCAAGACAGGCACCGCGAATAACTGTATACGCATACAGTATCCGATCAACACCGAATAAGCCAAGGGGATCAATCGCAAAGTTCGACAGGCGGGAGATACCGCCAGCGCAAAAACTGTTTAACCCAGGAACGCCACCACCTGATCGGCACTGAACGGCCAGCCCAGTTCAGCACCGGTATCGACTCGCCGCAACACCGGAATACGCAGGCTGTAAGCGGCGAACCACGTTTCATCGTCGGCGATATCCACCAATTCCACCAGTAGGCCGCGCTCGACGAACTCCATCAACATGGCTTCGGCTACTTCACAGAGATGGCATCCAAGGGTGCCGAACAGCTGACATTCGGGAGGCATGAGCGCTCAACCAGAAAATTAAGTGACCATTCTAGGCCTGCCCCGAAAAACCGTCGAGCCATTGCGGCCCCTGCCCTGATGCCACCGACGACAAGGAGACCCGAGTCAGTCCTGGCTCACGGCGCCAATCTTGTGGATCGACAGGTCCGCGCCGTAATACTCCTCTTCCTGGCTCAGGCGCAATCCATGCAACGCCTTGATCACGCCATACACCACAAACCCGCCAGCCAGAGCCACAGCGATACCCAGCGCAGTGCCGATCAACTGGCTGATCAGGCTGACCCCGCCCAGCCCGCCCAAGGCGCTCTGGCCGAAAATGCCGCAGGCGATGCCGCCCCACACGCCACACAAGCCATGCAACGGCCACACACCCAACACATCGTCGATGCGCCATTTGCCTTGGGCCGCGGTAAAGCACCAGACAAACAGCGCCCCCGCGACGGCACCGGTGACCAGCGCCCCCACAGGATGCATCAGGTCGGAACCGGCACAGATTGCCACGAGCCCCGCCAACGGGCCGTTATGTAGAAAGCCGGGGTCGTTGCGCCCGACAATCAGTGCCGCCACCGTACCGCCAACCATGGCCATCAACGAGTTCACCGCCACCAGTCCGCTGACACCTTGAAGGGTTTGTGCGCTCATGACGTTGAAGCCGAACCAGCCGACAATCAGGATCCACGAGCCCAACGCCAGAAACGGGATACTCGATGGCGCGAACGCGACCAGCCGACCGTCGCGATAGCGGCCATTGCGCGGCCCGAGTAACAGCACCGCCGCCAGTGCCAGCCAACCGCCCATGGCATGCACCACCACCGAGCCTGCGAAATCATGGAAACCGGCGCCAAAGCGCTCCAGCAACCAGGCTTGCAACCCCAGGTTGCCGTTCCAGACAATGCCTTCGAAGAACGGATAGATGAACGCGACGATCAACGCGGTTGCACACAGCTGGGGGACAAACCGGGCGCGCTCGGCGATCCCTCCGGAAATGATCGCCGGGATCGCCGCGGCAAAGGTCAGCAGGAAGAAAAACTTCACCAGTCCATAGCCATGGTCGGCATTGAGCACGGCCGCTGGCTGCATGAACGTCACGCCATACGAAATCCAATAGCCTATAAAGAAGTAGGCCAGTGTCGAAACAGCGAAGTCGCTGAGGATTTTCGACAACGCATTGACCTGGTTTTTCTGTCGCACGGTTCCGACTTCGAGAAAGGCAAAACCGGCGTGCATGGCCAGAACCATGACCGCGCCGATCAGTATGAACAGCGTGTTGGAGCTATGGACCAGGGTGTCCACAGCGCTTTGCAGATTTTCCATGGGATGGGCAGACCTTATGGCAGAAAAAAGCACCAAAGCAGTTCGCGATGACTGCCCATGCACCAAGTTGCAGCTTCAAGGCATCAGCGTACTGATCCCGTTGAACCACTTTGGCGCACGGACGCCGCCCAGGAAAAACGCGCCCCGGACGTTTACGCGAGTTTTTGATTGTTGGTCCTACGGTTTTACTGAAATCATGCCCGGCAATAGCGCAATGGTGCGGACCGGCGCACCACGACTCAGCAAAAGTTGTACCAGTCATTTGTACTGAACCTTCGCCGAAGGCTCATACTCGAACGCATCAGAACGCCACTTAAGGAGATCCACCATGGCCCGCCCCCAGGCAAAGACTGCTCAAGAAATCCTGATGAACGACTTTCAGACACTGGTCAGTGACACCGAACGCTTGCTGGAGCACACCGCGACCCTGGCCGGCGATCAGGCCGACGAGTTGCGCGAGCAGATCCACGAAAGTCTCTTGCGTGCCCGTGAAACCCTGAAACTGACTGAAGACTCCCTGCGCGAACACGGCAAGGCTGCTGTCACCGCCACGGAAGACTATGTCCAGGCCAACCCTTGGCAATCCGTCGGGATCGCGGCCGGCGTGGGCTTCCTGATCGGCCTGCTGGCCAGCCGGCGCTGATATGTCGATCGGCGAATCCGGCCCGTCCGTGACGGGAACCAGCTCCTCATCGCGGCGCCTGGGTGCTGCCTTCGTTGGGTTGCTGCACAGCCATGTCGAACTGTTCGGCATCGAGTTGCAGGAACAAAAAGCCCGCACCGTCAGCCTGTTGCTATTTGCCGGCCTGGCCTTGGTGTTTGCATTGCTGCTGTTGGTAGGGTTGTCGACGCTGGTGCTTATCGTGTTCTGGGACACGTATCGCCTGACCGCCATCATCGGGCTCTGCGTGTTCTACTCCCTCGCCGCCATATTCTGTGGAATGCGCTTGAGAGCGGCGATTTTCGATGAGTCCTCGCCCTTCCATGGCACCCTGGAAGAGCTGGCCAACGATCGGGAGCGCCTGCTGCCATGAGCCTGCCTGAACTGCCACAAAACAGCTCACGCGCGGAAATGCGCAAGGCCCTGATCCGCCTGCGCATGGAAATGCATCGTCAGGAAATCCGCCACGAGTCCGCGCAACTGCTGCAACCCTTGCAACGGGTGCGCGGGATGACGCGAAACCTGCAGGACGGTTTCGGCATCAAGCACGCTCCACTCTGGGGCGTGGCCGCCGTCACCTTGCTGGGCTTTCTGACCGGCAAGGGTGCAAAAAACGGGGATGGCCTCAGCAGCCTGACCCGGCTGATCCGCCTTGGCACCACACTGGGGCCTCTGATCAAACTGATCATGCAGGGCTCTTCGCGCAAAGACTGATCCGTTTCTTTCTGGCTACATTCATGCAATGTCGACGGGATGCGCCCCTCTATCGAGGGGCGCATCCTGTGCGCCTACCCGGTCGACAGGCACCCTCCAAAAAAAGTTCTTGCAAGGAGGCCTCGATATCGACGCCGCCGGGATTGCAGTTCCGCTTGCAGGTCATGGCGCGAAACGGGAAGCTAGGCCATCAGTCACCTGACGGAGAGACCCGCCTTGGATTGGCACACCCTGCTTACCCGCGAACGCCTCGGAAAACCTCTGCACAGCCCTGAAGAACTCGGCCGCAGCCCTTTTCACAAAGACCACGACCGCATCATTTTCTCGGGGGCTTTTCGTCGCCTCGGGCGCAAGACCCAGGTCCATCCGGTGTCCAGCAATGATCACATTCATACGCGCCTGACCCATTCACTGGAAGTCAGTTGCGTGGGTCGCTCACTGGGCATGCGGGTCGGCGAAACCATCCGCAGCACCCTGCCCGACTGGTGCGAACCCAGCGACTTGGGGATGGTGGTGCAATCGGCTTGCCTGGCACACGACATCGGCAACCCGCCTTTCGGCCATTCCGGTGAAGACGCGATCCGTCACTGGTTCCAGCAAGCCGCCGGCCGTGGCTGGCTGGATGCAATGAGTGAAGCCGAGCGCAATGACTTCCTGAATTTCGAAGGCAATGCCCAAGGCTTTCGGGTACTCACTCAACTGGAGTATCACCAGTTCGACGGCGGCACCCGACTGACGTATGCAACGCTGGGCACGTACCTGAAGTATCCATGGACGGCCAGGCACGCCGACTCGCTGGGATACAAGAAACACAAGTTCGGGTGTTATCAGAGCGAGCTGCCGCTGCTGGAACAGATCGCCCATAAACTCGGCCTGCCACAACTGGAGGACCAACGCTGGGCGCGGCATCCGCTGGTGTACCTGATGGAGGCCGCCGACGACATCTGCTATGCGCTGATCGACCTGGAAGACGGCCTGGAAATGGAGTTGCTGGAATACGCCGAAGTCGAGTCCCTGCTGCTGGGACTGGTGGGCGATGACTTGCCGGAGACCTACCGCCAGCTCGGTCCCGGCGATTCGCGCCGACGCAAACTGGCGATCCTGCGCGGCAAAGCCATCGAGCACTTGACCAATGCCGCGGCCCGCGCCTTCGTCGAGCAACAGGAGGCGCTGCTGGCCGGTACACTACCCGGCGATCTGGTGGAACACATGCACGGTCCCGCCAAGCGTTGCGTGCTGAATGCCAAGGACATGGCCCGCAAGAAGATCTTCCAGGACAAGCGCAAGACCCTGCACGAGATCGGCGCCTACACCACGCTGGAAATCCTGCTCAACGCCTTTTGCGGTGCAGCACTGGAGCAGCACAACGGTCGGACCCCGTCATTCAAGAGCCGCCGCATCCTTGACCTGCTGGGTAACAATGCACCCGATCCTCACGGCCCGTTGCACACTTCGTTTTTGCGCATGATTGATTTCATCGCCGGCATGACCGACAGCTATGCCAGTGACATGGCCTTGGAAATGACCGGCCGCGCCAGCCACTGAGGTGTATCGATTGATCAGCCATTACGGCATTCGTTATGGCTGATCCCCCCTTCAACATCCAACAGCACTCAAGTTTCGTCGAATCGCCCTACAGCACATGGCGAGCAAACTGATCGCTTGCCCGGTACTCTCGCGAAACAATCGCCCTCCCTTCTGTTCGACAGATGAAGTGCTCCCCATGGCCGAAAACGATCTATGCATCCTCGTGGTGGAAGACCACCCCTTCCAACTAATAGCCACTCAATACCTGCTGGAAAGTTATGGCTTCACCCGACTGACTACCACCGACAGCGCCAAAGGCGCCATGCAGCAAATGCTCGAGGCCGATCAACCGTTCGACATCCTTTTATGCGATCAATGCCTGCCCGATCTGACGGGACTCGATCTGGTCCGGTTCGCCAGCCAGCGAGGGCTGATCAGACAGGCAATCATTCTGAGTAGCCTGACGACGTCTGAACTGGATGAACTTGAAAAAACGGCCATTGAACACGGGCTTCCGTTATTGGGTTACTTGATAAAACCATTGAAACAATTTGAATTTAGAGGCTTATTGACCTCGGCATCACTATCGAAAAAACACATATGAAATCCGACAAATACACAGCGAAAAACTTACAAGAAATTTCCTTTTTAAGTACACCAAAACATTAGGCCTTTTCAGCTTTCCTAATAAGAAACCTAGTTAACACGTAGTCCCATTCTTCTTTATCTGTAGGATTTCTCCTATATTGCCGCTACAGCTCGGTCAGTTCATGCGTCCGTTCAAGTATCTGAGCTATGGTGCGCGCTTTATTTGAGCTCGCATGGGACTTGATTATGAAGTCCTGACATCGTTTTCGATTTCGACATTCTACGTCGAGATACCAGTAAACGCTGGGGTTTTCCTCTTCACATGTGCTCAACATACCCCTTTTTCTCGTAGCTTGCTAGAAAATTTTGGGGTACTTTAGGGGTATCCATCGCCGAAACCCCCACCGGATACCCCAATGCCACAAGCCCCCTCCACAACCAAACGCAAGGCCGATAGCGACGAGAACATCGCGGCCATTATTAAAGAGCTTGAAAAGCCTGGAAAGTATTCTGAAGGAAGTATCAAAGGTTTGTTCTTGAAAGTTAGCAGCACTTCGCAACTGTGGAGACTCAAGTTCTCGCTGAATGGCGAAGAGGGATCGTTTTCCATCGGTGCCTATCCAGACATCAGCATCGCCAAAGCCCGCGAACTGGCACAGGAAGCGCGGACTGCCGTTGCCGAGGGCATTCACCCCTTAAAGATGAAAGCAGCCAAACGAGAAGAACAACGAACCAAGGAGGCAAATACATTCAAGAAGGTTGCCGAGCAGTGGCTGGAGCACAACTCGCACCTGGCCCCCAAAACCCTATCCGGGCATCAAGGCGTGCTGAAAAACCACCTACTCCCCGTCGTGGGCAATGTGCCGGTCACCGAAATCGCTGTCCACCACGTCAGAACGATCCTGGAGCGCTTGACCGCCTCCCCCACCATGGCCCGCCATTCGCTGACTCTGTTGCGCATGATCCTTGGCCATGCCATGGACCACGAACTGGTCAGCCAGAACGTCGCCATAGGGCGCGAAGGATTACTGAAGAAGCACAAGACGAAACACCACGCCGCCTTGGAAACCCCGGACGACCTGGCCGAATTCCTGCGCCGACTGAACAACTTCGTGGCGTACAACGATCCAGTGATATCGGCGCTGTGGCTGCTGGTGATGCTGCCGGTGCGCCCCGCCGAACTCACTGATATGAAATGGGAACAGGTAGACCTCGACAAAGCTGAATGGCGCTACGTGGTGCCCAAGACCGGTCAACCGCATATCGTCCCCTTGCCGACGCAAGCTGTCGCCCAACTGGGCGCATTGCGAGAGCACAGTTTATGGCTAGGCAGGAAAGGAGCCACTGCCGCCCCGCCCTTCGGTAAAACCGCCGCCAGTGAAAGTGTCGAGCACGCAGGCTGGGTCTTTCCATCCTCTGGCCGCTTCGGCCGACCAATCTCCGGCGACACGTTGCTGGTACGTATACGCACAGGGCTGGGATACGAACGCGGCACCATCACCAGCCACGGGTTCAGATCCACGTTCCGCAGCCTGGGCCATGAAATCCTGCACCTCGACCCTATCGTCCTGGAGATGTGCCTTGGCCACCGCATGCCTGGGGCGCTAGGAGCCACTTACATGCGCTCTGCATTACTTGAACAACGGTGCGCCGCCATGCAGACCTGGGCTAACTACATTGAAGAACTATGGACCAAGGTCGTAGGCACAGATAGCGAAAGTGACAGCGTTTAAAATGGCAAGCTGAACAGTGAAGCGCGGCGAGCGAGGGAAAACAGGCGACAACGCTAAATTTCATAACGGAGTTTGCTTTTTTAAGGGACGTTAAACCCTAACTAAGATTTTAGGCATAGCTTAGATAGTCATAAAAACTTAGCTATTAAGCTATGGGGATATATGGCACGGATTGGCGGGCTTTTTATAATGGGATCAACCCATTAGATCAATGGGATGAAGTGGCACAACCTATTACGGCTGGAAGCTGCAGGCTAGGGCTTCCGGCACAGGTTCTTAATATGTTTAATAGGTTATTTTCTTAAGAGAGAGAGAGAGAGAGAGAGAATAAAAAGGGTATATATAGCACATAGCATATATACACACTGTGCATGCACGCTGCCGACGGACAAAATCGATCCTATTAATTCATTAGTCATCCTATTAATCCCTCAGCGGGGGCTCTAGCGCGGTGCTTTCAGCGCCAATGGGATCGCATTAACGCCGATTTCGATCCCATTAGATTCCATTGCTCCGCAAGATTGACAGCCTCAACCCCGCATCGCCCGCTTCACTGAAGCATCGCTGATGTCGAAGTGCTTGGCTGTCTGTGCAATGCTCGCGGAGTTATCCCTGCGCCAAGTCGCGACTTCGACTGGGTCGATGGTCCGCTTACGGCCAAGCGCTTTGCCCTGTGCTTTTGCGTTTTCGATCCCGGCCATCTGCCGTGCCTTGATGTTCGAGCGCTCCAGCTGAGCCACGGCCGCCAGCATGGTGAGCATGAACTGGCCGTGCTCTGTGCTCAGGTCGAAGCCTTCGCGCCTACTGATGATGCCGACGCCCTTAGCCTTCAAAGTCTCTACGGTGCTGAGCACGTCGATGGTATCGCGGCCCAGGCGGTCGATGGCGCTCACCACGACGGTATCGCCTTGTCTGGCGTACGCTGCCAGCGCCGCGAACCCAGGCCGTTCCAACGCCTTCACAGCGCCTGATACGCCCGCATCCTCGAACCACTGTTCGATCTTGTAGAGATCTCCACTGAGCGCGTGACGCTGGGCTTCGACGCTTTGCTCATCTGTGCTGACGCGCAGGTATCCGATGGTAGCCATGATTGAACCCTCATCACTTTGTGGCTGGGTAGCTCACAATCTATGGCTCATATATAACAGCCTAGCTCATAATTAATCAACACCTTTGATCCACCCTCAAACGCACAGCCGACGAGTGGCTAACAACGTGTACCTTTTGACCCAGCTCCCAGGAAAAAGGGGCACACCTTCGAAATCATTCTGTGCTCATGACAAATAGGTCAGCGCTGATCATCGACGTCGTTGAGCTGGTCGCCGACTGCTTGGCGCCAGGGGCTGGCGGGAAATGGGCAGGGGGCCAAAAGTCGACCGTGGTGGGGGTGTGTCGTCCTTTTGCTTGCGTCACTGTACGTAAACGAGACCAGGCTGCTCAGCAATTCCCCCGTGAAATCAAAGCGTGATATTCCCTAACCGTGATAACCAACGCTAACCAACTGAAAAATTTAAAATTTTTATAATTTTAAACGCCACTTTAACTAGCGCCCTTAACTAAAGCGCCACTTAAAACTGTGCCGTAGCCGTGATAACCAGACCCCCCGCGTAAAATGGATCACGCTTTTGCATGCACGCTGCGATCCATAAAAAATACCGTTCGTCTAATTCGTCGAACGTGTCGCTATTGTGTACGTATTTTCGGAGTATGTTCTAGATACGACAAAACCTCAGACGAGGAACCAGCCATGCCAACCACCGCCATCACCACGCAGCAACTGGCCAACCTGGCCGACGTGTCCCCCTCATTCTTCAGCCTGCACCGCGATGTGCTGCCGGAAACCTTCGTGGTGCCGTGCACCAATCCACAGGGTGGTCGGCCGGCTAATGCATACAGCCTCCAACAACTCGCCGAACTCATCCTTGAGCGCACCAGTTTCCTGAGCGATACCGAATGCCGGTTGCGCGTGGCCTTGGCTGCCAGCGCCAGAAAGACCAAGCCGACAAAGCTCGGCCCGTTCCGACTCGTCACCAACGCCAAGGGCGAATGCCTCGTGGTGCCGCACGACCTGGACAGCCTTGCTCCGCACGATCGCGCCGAAGCCGAAGACGCCTTGGCCTATGAAGCCGCCACCCGCATCGATCCTGTAACCCACCGCCTCTATTCAGCGAAGGACCACCGCCATGACTAATCAAACCTCAATGGTCAGCATGCTCAACGCATCCGACCCTGCCACACCCGTATGCGGATACGGGGTGGTCCGCAGTCCATGCGAGCCGGCCCCGAGTGCTGATAGCCGAACCGCCGAAGTTCTGGATTTTCTGATGGCCCACGGCGCGGTCAGCCCTGCAGCGGTAGCCGTGGCTCGCGCCGCAATCGATTCTTGGCGCGTGGTGCAGGAAGCACTGGCGAAGGCCGCAGCCGAGTCAAAAACCTTGCAGTAATTACCGGCATTGCCGGGGGGAGTAAATGTCATGGCGAGCATGGTCGAAATGCTTAACCAAGGACTCGGCGCACTGAATACGCCGCTGGGTCAGTTCGGCGTCAACATGTTGATGCAAGCAGGCCCGCAGGCTGGAAACCCAGGCGGCGGTGTACGCATGGGCAACGCCCTTGCTGGCATGAGCGAAATGCAGAAGACCCAAGCCCTGCAGCGGTACCGCGAACAGATGATCGCGCAGCAAGAGGCGGCGCAAAACTTCCAAGTGCAGCAAGCGCGGGCCAAGGTTGAACAGCAACAACGTCAGCAGCAGGCGCTCCAGTCGCCAGAATTGCAGTCCCAGCTCGGTGGTATGGCGCGCCAACTCGCCGCGTTGGGCATGCCGCTCGATGACGTATTGAAGGCCCAGTCCGGCTATCAGTTACAGCAGCATCGGCAGGCTTCGTTGGAACAGCAGCAATCACACTTCGAGCAGTCCCAGGCCAATCGCAGTGCCGGCAGTGGTGCTGATCACGGACCAAAAATGCCAACGCCGCGTCAGATCCTGGACGAACCTTTGGGCGAGGGCATGATCCAGCGTCATGTCTTCGACGCCTCCACGAATGGCTACAAACCGTATGGGAAACCGTTCCGGCAGTACGCCCCGACCAAGGCCGATCCGATGGCGGACCTGCTGAACGAGGTCACGCCAGACGATAACGCTGGTGCCGGTGCTGCTGTACCCGGGTTGCCGGGTTCGAATGTATCCATGACACCAGCCCCGCAAGGTGCCGCGTTGCTGATGCACGGCAGCGGATCGAACCCTATGGCCCGTAAACCTGCCGCGCCGAAGACCAAGGCCGAGTACGACGCGCTACCTGCCGGCGCCACCTACGTTGATCCGGCATCCGGTAAAACCACCATCAAGAAAGCCAGAGGATGATGACTCATGGCTACCTTGAGCGCCTTTGGCGACCCGCTGGATGACGACGAGCCGGCACCACCTCCAAGCCAACCTGTGCCGCAAGCGCAGGCTGCGCCTAGTGCGGTGTCGGCATTCGGCGACCCACTCGACGACGTAGAGCCACAACCACCAGCCCCGGTCGGCGGTATGGCCGGGGTACTCGCTGCGCCACAATCGCCCAACCGTACTGCAGGGCAGTGGGTGACGGACATCGGCGGTAGTGTGGGTAGAGGGGCATACAGTTTATTCGACAGCCTTGCCGGTCTGGGTGACATCGCTACGGGGGGCGCGGCAACTCCATGGCTTGCTCAGCATGGTCTGGATTCCAAGCAGGCGCGGGCCGTACTCGATGCGGAAATGTCCCCGCAAGCGAAAGCGCAACAGCAGGAAGTCGCAAACGCGAAGGGCTTTCTTCCTACGGTAAAAGCGATCGCGCAGAATCCTGCCTACGCCGCTGGCCAAGTTATTGAATCAGTCCCGACGATGGTCGCCGGTGGCGTCGCAGGCAAGGGCGCTGCACTCGGTGCCAGGGCACTGGGGATGAACGCAGGTCGCGCCGCACTCATTGGTGCCGGTACTGGTGAAGGGCTCGCCACGGCAGGCCAACAGGCTGCCCAAACGGTGCAGCAGACGGGGGATCTTACCGCTGGCCAGACCGGCCTTGCACTGTTGTCGGGTGGCTTAACCGGTCTGCTCGGTGCTGCCGGTGCGCGTATCGGGCGCAAGCTGGGCGCGTTGGATATCGACGCACAACTGGCCGGCGCCAATGGCGTGGATGTCGCCAAGGGACTAGTCAATCGCGCGCTGACCGGTAGCGGCATTGAATCATTGGAAGAGCTTTCGCAAAGCGCACAGCAACAGGTACTCACTAACCTGGCCACCGACAGGCCAGCTATGGAAGGCGTCGATAAACAAGCGGCCATGGGCGGTGTGCTTGGTGGTGTCATGGGTGGTGCCGGTGCGTTGCGTCGTCCGAACCTGACCAGCCAACCACAACCGATGCCGATGCCGATGCCGGCCCAACAGCAGCAGGGTATGTCGCAACCACAGCCAGCCGCTGCGCCCGCACCACAGGGCCTGCACGCTCAGGTCATGGCTGCCACGCAGCAGACACCCCCAATCGCACCACAGGCGCCAGCAGCGCCAACGCCGTTTGCCGGCTCCGCGAATGTCCGCCCCCTATTCGAGGCGATGGGCATGGACCAGGCGCAGATGGATAAGAGCCTGGATCTGCTGCGTGATGTTGAGCCTGATATCGAAGCTGCACGTCGCGGCACCGTCAGTTGGGAAGAAACCGGCCGGCTCGCCGCGCTCACCGGCACCACTGTCGAGAAGTTGCGCAAGCACCGTGTAGGCGTTGCCTTCAATGCTGAAGAACAAGTCGCGGCCACTCGCCTGCTGAAAGACCAGACACTGAAAGTTCTCGACCTGGGCAACAAGATCACCAGCGGTACGGCGGGTGAAATCGAACAAGCCAATTTCCTGCAAGGCCTTGCCGACCTACGCACCACACAGAAAGCCGTCATGTCCTCCCGTGCCGAGATTGGTCGGGCGATGTCGGCCATGCGCGCCGACGTCACCACGATGAAGGAAGCCAGTCGAATGCTGGAATCTGTCGGCGGTGCGCAGGGCGCCAAAGCAATTGCCGATGCGTTGACCACTGCCGCCCGTGTCGGTGGCGTCGAGGCTGCCAACAAGATGGCCCGCGCCTCCGGGTCTGATGCGTTCTGGACTTTCTACAAAAGCGCGCTGCTGTCTTCGCCTGACACGCACGTCGTGAACATGGTCAGCAACCTGGCTACTAGCGTGATGAACCTCGGTACTCGAACAGTGGCCGGAGGCATCGGTGCCGTGAAGCGTCTGGCTACCGGTGGGAAATACGGCGAGACCCGTATGGGCGAGGTCGGCTACCAAGTGGCGGGCATGATTGAAGGTGTAGTCAACGGTGCTAATGGTGCGGTGCAATCATGGCGCACCGGGGAAGATGCTTTCGGCGGTAACAAGGCCGAGATTTACCGTACGGATTACCCAGGCCAGAAGGTGTGGGGAATGCCGCTGCGCCTGCTGCAATCCGAAGATGCGTTCTTCAAGAACCTGAATGACGGTATGGAGCGTTACTCAGTTGCGTACCGCATGGCTGCTCAGGAACTGAAAGGCCAAGGCCTGGCCACTGTTCATAAACGTGTGCAAGAGCTGATCGCCAATCCACCCCAAGAGCTGACCGAGGCTGGCCACGATGCCGCGCTGTTTCACACCTTCAACAACAACGCCGGGAAGATCACTCAGGCCGTGAACAACTTGCGTCACTCGTTGCCCTACGGCACCGGAAATTTGGTCGTTCCATTCCTGAAAACCCCAGCAAATTTAATTACTTACGCTGTAAAACACAGTCCGGCCGCACCGTTTTTCAAGGAGGTCAGAGCAGATCTGAAAGCTGGTGGTGCCAAGCAGGAAGAAGCGCTGGCCCGCATGGGCATTGGCTCGCTACTGGTGTCGTTTGGTGCCATTGGGCAGATGGGTGGGTGGATCAGCGGCGGCGGTCCGGAAGATCCAGAGAAGCGCAAGGCATGGCTCGGTGCTGGCAACCAACCCTACAGCATCAAGGTCAACGGGGGATGGTACAGCTATCAACGCTTAGAGCCCTTCGCCACCCTCATCGGTATTTCCGCAGACATCGCCAGCGGTGTGCAAGACCAAGGGCTTGGCATGGCTAGCATCATGAAAGCCATTGGCCGCAACTTCACTTCGAAAACATGGCTCCAGGGTTTGAGTGGCGTCATGCAGGCGATGACTGATCCCGACCGCTACGGCGGGAGCTGGATCAATCGCAGCGCCGCCACGCTCGCACAACCCGCCACGCTCCTATCCCACATTGGCCGGTACATGGACCCGTACCAGCGCGACACGGATCGCGGCAGTTTCCTTGATCAGCTCAGTTACCGCCTGCCCGGTGAAACAGTCGGGCGCGAAAGGCTGCCGATCAAGCATGACCAATACGGCCAGCCAATGATGGAAGCGCAGCGCCAGATTGGCCGCGCCGGCCCTATCCCAATCACCACGCCTTCTGATGACCCCGTGCGTATCGAACTCGGCCGCCTCGGCTGGACACCGCGCGACATGCAAAACCATTTCAGTGTTCGGCAAAGCGGCCCCGGCAAAAGCAGGCGTTTCGACCTGACGGACGATCAGCTGCGTGAACTCAACGAGATTGCCGGTGCGCGCATGCACGCCGCTGCAAAAAACCTGATCCGCTCCGTTTACTGGAGTCGCCTGAACGACGACGAACGTGCCGACGCCCTGGACGATTTGATGAAGCAGGCCCGAGCCTCTGCCAGGGTGGCGTTTGTGCCGTTCTTGGCGAGTGGGAAGCGAGGGGCGATTGATCTTTACCGCAAGCAAACCAGTGCCTGGAAACGGGCGGGGGGCAAATGACGATGAACACCACAGAACAGGCCGCATTGGCGGCTGCACAAGCAGCTGTGCAGGTAGCACAGCAACGGGTTGAGGCCCTACTTGAGGTGCAGCAAATGCTCGATCGCAAACTGCCCGAAGCTCAATTGGTGCTCCGTGCCGCACATGCGGATTTACGCCGCGCCAAGGTCGACAGCCGCAGTGAAAGCCGCAAGGCCGAAATTGCATCCCTTCAAAGCCGCATCGCCGATGCCCGCCAATCCGAGGAAAGCCACCATGCAAACCATGTTCATTGATGCCGAACGCATTCGACAGCTGCGCGCCGAATGCGAACTGCACGGAGTCGACTACAACCGCGCCCGGATCGAGGCCACGAAAGCTGGCGGGTACATTGTTAGGCTTCCCACGCCCCTGGTAGACCTCGGTGAAATGCTCACCGTACCGGCGACTATCGAGTGCCGCAACGCCACGTATGCCGAGGGTGAAATGCTCGATTGGATGCTTCGGCTCACTCGCGCCGAACGGCAAAAGGTGCGGATCGGTCGGGTTTACAGCCTGGACCAGCAGCAGATCAACCGCACGCCACTGGGCGACGCGGAACTGGCCGAGTACCGGGCTGCAGCCACTCACGCCGCAAGGGTGAAAAAGCTCGTTGATGATCTGGCAGCGGCGACCCAGGCCGCAACGGCCAAAGCTGCAGCAGCCAAGGGCGCGGCCAATCTGGCAGAGCGTTACGGCCTGACGGCCACGGCCAAACCGGTGCAAGCCGATACCAAGACTGATGCAGCTGTGCCGGCTACGAGCAGAGCTCTCCAAGTGAAAAACCGTAAACAAACGAAGGTGAAGTCATGAGTGACGATTTTGATGTAGACGAGATGTCTGCTGAACTGACGGGTAGTGTCGGTGTGCCGGAAGATGCAGTCGACAGCGATTCGCTGCCAGTGTCCGTCGCCGACAGTGTCGACGAATACAACACCGCCATCGCGGAAAAAGACCTCCGCATGACGAACGACGTCGAGGACTCGGCAGCCGGTGACGCAGAGCGGGAAGGCCAACGCGGCAAAAGAACGGTGCCGCTGGCCGCGCTGCATGAAGAACGCACCAAGCGCCAGGAACTGCAACAGCAGCTCGCGGCTCACCAGCAGCAGCTGCAGCTCATGCAGCAACAGCAGCTTCAGTGGCAGCAGTACCAACAGCAGCTGGCGCAAATGCAACAGCAGCAAGCCGAAGCCGACGCTATCCCCGCGTTTGAAGACGACCCTCAGGGGCACATCGAGGGCGTCAAAAACCAGTTCCGGCAGGAGCTTGAGAACCTGAGACAAGGGCAAGCGCAACAGCAGGCAGCGGCCGATTTTCAACGAGAAGTAGCAACGGTGATGCCAGCTGCCGTGGCAGCGGAGGCCCAGTTCAGGGAATCGAACCCCGACTACGACGAAGCCTTCAACATTGTGCAGTCGAACGTTGAAAGCCAGCTGCGGCAGCTGTACCCACAGGTTGAGCCTGCGGCCTTCAATGTACTGAAGACTGTAGCGCTGGTTCAGTTCACAAAGCAGTGTCAGGCGAGTGGCCGCGACCCTTGCCAGCACATCTACGACCAGGCGCAGCAGATGGGCTGGACCCCCGGCCGCCGTGTGCCTGGAGTGCAATCACAGGGCTACCAGGTCGCAGCGCAGCCACGGGTTTCGCCAAACACCAGCCTGTCCAACCTCAGCGGCTCACCACGGGCACCGGACGAGAAGGGCAAGCTGACAGCGGCGCAAATCAACGACATGGACGACGCCCAGTTCAACGAGCTGTTTGAGCAGATGGGGCGCGCATCCCACGTCGGCCTCAAGTTCTGACGGGGGTGTGCCATGCTGAAAACGACCAAGGAGCAGCGCATTGAGGCGATGCTCCGCGACCTCCAGTTAGAGGCTGAGCGCGGCAATGCTGAGCAACGCCTGCGTGGTCGACTGATCCTACGGGGCGTGCGCTCTGGACTTTACGCAGCAACGGTGCACCCGAGCGTAGCTGAAATGGCCGAGCTGCTGCGTGAAGAACTGTTCGGGCAACAACCTGTGCTGTAACCCAACCACCGAGGGCGCCGCTCGATGACTAGCGAAAACAATAATGCCGAGGCTCATTACCTCGGCATTATTGTGTCTGCAACACGTATGCTCACCAGCCTTGCACGACGTACCCACACCCCCTCAACTCTTTGACGACTTCTGCCTTCCAGCCACCGGAAGGATCGAAACTCACGTAGACCACGCCGCTGATGTCGTTAGGGGTTTCTATGTCACCCTTGGACAGTGCACATACGTTTTCCCTGCCGAGCTTGGCCATAAGGTAACCATGCTCGAAAACAACGTTTTGGCGGGCACGGTTTTTTGGTTTGACGTTTGATTCATGAACGCCACGCCCATGATCGCAGGGCGTGTAAAGAACTAGAGCGAAATCAGCGTCGCCAGAATAGTGTTCAATTTTCTCGATGATCGTCCTACCACCGCTAGCCTGTTCGTGCAGGATGATCGCGTTGAGTCCGATGCTCTCGATGAATCGACTGACTTCTTGCTTGGCTTCGTTATCTCTGCCATGGACGATGAACACATTCCTTTTATTCCTGGCAACTACAGGGGGCACACTGGTCCCTATTTGGGCGGCAATCGAACCCAATTTAGGCCAAGGTGGGGGTGTAAGGAGCTCAAGACCCACTTGGATCGGCTTCGGGTTATAGCCAGACTCAAGAGCATCAAGCAGCGGGGTGAACTGTTCCGATAAGTAGGTTCTACGCTCAGCGTATGTGGCAAATTTAGGCTGGATAAAGCCCCAGAAAGACTCAAGGTCTCTGTGGAGCTTCAGCCATGACGGTAGATGGTTCGCTATTTCGTTGTCGTTGAGGAGTTCAAGACGAAGTTGCTGGTATTCTGCCGAGTCAGCAGGCTTTCCTGTTGCGTGAGCGATCAACAGGTTTTGCAGATAGCTGATTTTGTCAAAGCGGCTTTCCAAAAACTCTAAGCTCATTGAACGAATTCCATATTCGGTGGCGTGAATCGGCGCATGGACGAAAAGCTACCGATTTGCCTTCACCCTGTCCACCGGATTGCCATCGGCCTTTCTCAGGCGTCACCACGGTGCTGCAGCACCAGCTTTGCCAGGCCTTGTTTGATGTGCCCTGCGTTCTCGCCAATCGCATGCAGGGCACCACGGACGTTCTCACCGGCTTCTGCGTGGCCTTGGCGCTCGACCAGCAGAGTCAGCTCCATGATGGCCGCCTCAAGCGCCAGCTGGTTGTTGTAGATGCGTTCGAGGACGTCAGGCAGAGAGTATTCGGTGGGCATGGCTTCGACTCCGTTCGAGAAAATGGAAGCGTAACAACGACGCGACACTAGGCCGCGAATGAGCATTTTGCGACGAATGTCATCGCCTTTGCATCAGCTCCGCCACCCGGGTTTGCTACATGGAACGTGAAAAAACCGAGTTTAAGGGTGGAGTAGAGCGAGAAAACCGCAATAGCGTCCTCAGTAGTTTCGGTTGCTGAAATCATGGTGCTAGAGAGCGCAATGATGTGAGCTGATCGAGCTGATCGCTGGCTAAGGGCAGGACCGGTTTCAGGTTTGGTGTTGCCAAACATATACGTAAGAGTATTTAAATCAGTGTCGTCGACAATGAAGGTTGGGTTTACTCCAGTAAACGAATCTTCGGAGAAATTGAACGGGTTCCCGCTTTTCTGTGCGGGTAGGCCACCTACGTCAATCCGAACACCTACTGGCGGGTCGCAGACGACAGTCAAAAAAGGCTTGGACTCGGCGTATGAGACTATCGCCAAGGAGAGACACAAGCCCAAGAATGCAGTGCAAAACTTCGTCAGTGTCATCAAAAACACCCTGTTGTGCTGGATTGGGATCCAGCATAGTCAGGATGTCGCTCGGGGGCTGGAAGTCAGTAGTCCTGGTAGTCGTCGGGTCGAGCACAAGCCTCGCTGGCAGCCTCTTCGGCGTATTCAATCTCTCGGCGAACTTCAGCGGGTATCCGGTCACGCGCCGTCGATTCCAACAGGGCCAGCTTGTCTATCTTCGCCAGATCCTCGCTCATGGCTACCGCGTACGTGGCCTCTTCGTACCGCTTCAGGGATACGCCCAGCGCTTGCGCCACCGCAAGCCTGTCCAGATTCCCCGCATGTTCCTGCGCCACGTCGCATAGGGCGTCTTGTTTTCGGCTGGCCTCGGTGGCCATCCCGTACACACCGCCCACCACGACCACGGCAAGCGCAAGCTGCATCCCACGCCCTACCCATTCAACCCAGTTGATGTTCATTTCAAGTCCTCCCCTTGCGCTGGTTGGACGATCGACAAATGCGGGTGATCAGGAGCAACGCCGCCGCTAAGGTAAGCGGCCCACGCCTTGACCGGCTGGGCGCTCCAGAAGTCAATCCGCCGCCAACACCAACCGTTATCACTGGATGCGGTGCCCGAACCGACCTTCTGCGCGCCGATCTGCTGGAGTGCAGTAGGCAGGGTCCGGTTATTGATGTGCAGTGACTTGGTGTTGTTCGGGTATTCGCTGCACAGCTGTTCAATCAGCGCGGTACAGCGCCCACCGTCACGATCGAACGGTGGTTTTCCAGCGGCCATCAACTCTTCGAGGAAGTTTGCGAGCCCACCGCGTGATTGTTTCTGCATGAGCAACGTCGACGCGGTCTGTGGCACCGGGGCGAAGGCGTCCCAGTCCTTCGGGAACGTCCACTTGAGCAGTACGCCCGCCAGCGCTGCCGGCCCAGGCCCGTCGATCCATTCCACCAACGCCTTGTAGTAGGCGTCTGGCTGTCGGTCGGCGATGCAACGCAGCACCAGAATGCGGCCGTCCTTCTCCATCAGTGGCAAGGCGTCTTCATGGTTAGTGGTGATAATGTAGTGGGCGATGTTCCTGATTTCCTTGGCCGCCCGTCCTTTGCCTTCAAACGAAACAAGGTCTTCACTGATCATGTTCTTGAAACGTTCGTAGCCGTCCACCTTGTCGGATCGCGCCATTTCGTTGATGAACACGATGCGCTTGTGCTCTACCACGTCATCGAACTGTTTGTTGATCGCCGCCCCGGTGCAGGTACCCACCATGGCTGGCCCGAAAACTTGGCGCAGTAACCGGTGCAGGATGGACTTACCCACCCGGCCCATCTTGGAATACATCAGGATCGCTGTCGGGATCTTGTCGTCAGGGTGCAAATACATCCACGCCAGCCAGTTCAGGAAGTACGCCACGCCAATCGTGTCGTTGTCGCTGATATACAGCAGGTGCCGCAAGAGAATGCCGATATCATCGGTGGTCGCGGCTACGTTTGGCTCAGCCATGGTTTCCTTGAGCCGGTGCCAGCGGTTGAACACCTCGGGGTTGTCATCATTCAGCGGCAGGCTCGTTGGCTCCATGACGATACGGCGCACCACGCGGCGCAAGGGATGGTCCCATACCCACCAGATGTCACCAGCGGCGGTACGGGTTTTGGTTTCGTTGCCGTCCTTGTCCGTGGCGATCAAGATGAGGTCGCCGTAATGCTTGGCACAGTAGTGCTTCAGTCCTTCCTTGTTCAGCTCATCACCGCTCTCAACATGGTATGCCACCACACTGCCGGGCTTCGTGAGCAGAACAAAATCCTCCCTGATATAGTGCAGAATCTCTTGCGACTCTTTGTCGATTTTCATGCCTGAACCGGTGTGCTCGACTTTCTTGGCCGCGTTCTCCCTAACTTTCCGGTCTGTCTCTGCTTGGACCTTCTGCATGTCGATGTCCGGTCCGCGCTGTGGCGCCCGAGTGGCGGTAACTACATCGTCGGTGCGCGTTTGCGATGCTTGCTGTGCGCTGCCGTCGCTGGTGCCGAACTGCACAGTGGTGCCGCTGTTGAGCATGTCTTCGAGGTTGTCGTAGGCCTTCGGGGTCGCGTCGGCTGGCGGTGATTTGGCTGCCTGTTCGGCTGCCTCGACCTCGGCAACCATGCCGTCAAGCAGAGCCACCCGTCTTGTATTGCCTGCAGCCTGTGCCGACGCCCTGGCGTTGAGGATTGACTGCCATAGTGCTCGCTTCGCCCCTTCAGGGTCGGCGGACTGCGCAGCGGCCTGCCAGGCGTCGAGAAGGCTACGTGCCGGCACAGTGGGCGTGTCGATGACGACAACGTCGGCCACGTCGGGATCAATTGCGGGATGCATGGGGTCATTGGCCGGCGTCGATAGAGTGACTGTCGCGGTCTGCGAACCGATCGCCTGTATTGGCTGTGGCGAAGGTTTGGTGCCGATGCCGTTGTTGCGCATGGACACGTCGAGGGCCGACAGCGAGTGCATCGCAGCCGATGCGGTGGTAGAATATGACATACGTAATACCTGCTAATTGGCCCGGCGACGCTTGCAACGTTTGACTGGGCTTCTTTTTGCCCGGATGCCGGGTGGCTGGGGTACTCGTGTGTGGGCCATTTGGGGCACTCTAGCGGTGCTCTTCAAGCGGGTTGGCTGGCACTGTTGAGTGCGGCCAACGGTGTCGGCGCTTGCCGTGCTGCTGCACGCGCAAGAATGAAATCGTCCACCTCACTCTTCAGCCAGGCGACTTTGCCAGTGCTCCCGTTGCGGCGCGGTGGTCCGACCTCTACGGGCGGCTTGAGCCAGCCAGCGGCGACGTATTTGTCCAGAGTTGTGCGGCTGCCGATACCCAGCGCGTACATCACATCTTCCGGGGGCATCAAGACATCGACGGTTGCGACGACTTCTCGGGTGCGGGCTCTGCTCATTTCGATTACTCCTCTCGGGGTAACTTTCGGGGTATGTCATCGAGCGGCCAGCTTTAGGAGCCTTGATCTAGAGCGCCTGTTTGCACCAGTGCCGCAGTTGATTATGAACTCCGTTTTTATTGTCGACGATCACCCGGTTATCCGCCTTGCCGTTCGAATGTTACTGGAACATGAAGGTTACAAAGTCGTCGGCGAAACTGACAATGGGGTCGACGCCATGCAAATGGTTCGCGAATGCATGCCGGACCTGGTCATTCTCGACATCAGCATTCCAAAACTGGATGGCCTGGAAGTGCTATCCCGATTCAACGCAATGAGTACCCCCCTTAAAACGCTGGTACTGACAGCACAATGCCCGACACTTTTCGGTATTCGTTGCATGCAATCCGGTGCATCGGGCTATGTCTGCAAACAAGAGGACATCAGCGAACTGGTCAGCGCCATAAAAGCGGTATTTGCAGGTTACAACTATTTCCCTAGCGAGGCCTTGAACCCCGTCCGCGGAGATGAAACACGCTGTATCGAACTGGAACTGTTCAAATCGGTAAACGACCGGGAACTGATGGTCTTGCAACTTTTTGCCCAAGGTCGCACAAACAAGGAAATCGCCAAGGGCATGTTTCTGAGCAACAAGACCGTGAGCACCTACAAAAAGCGCCTCATGCAGAAACTCAAAGCCAAATCCCTGGTTGAACTGATCGAGATGGCAAAACGTAACGCGCTAGTGTGAGAACCTCGATGCCCAGCCGTTTGAAGGTCTATCTGATTCAAGTGACCGCAGGTCTATGCGTGAGCACTTCGTTGTTCGGGGCACCGGGCAATGAACACTACACGCTGCTCAGCCGCTCGAAGGCCGGGTCACTGGAGGTTCGGCTGGATGAATCCCAGCGACAATGGCTAAAACATAAAAACCAACTAAGGCTCGGTACGTCGGCCCCGGACTATCCCCCTTTCGACCTGACCACCAGTGGTCAGGACTATGAAGGGTTTACCGCCGACTACGCGGGTCTTCTGGGAAAAGTAACCGGTTTGCCCGTCACGGTTCAGCGTTTCGATTCCCGAGGGGCCGCGATCGCTGCGTTGAAGAACGGCGAAGTCGATCTGCTTGGCACCGCCAATGGATTCGAAGCTGGCAATGCCGACATTGCACTGTCCATACCCTATGCCGTCGACCAACCCGTATTGGTGACCCGCGAAGGGGAAACCCGATCCCTCACCAATGGCCTGGCTGGATTGCGCCTGAGCATGGTGTATCACTACTTGCCGCTGGCGGAAGTCAGGGCGTTGTACCCGAAGGCGATCATCACGTCCTATCCGTCCTACCAGAATGCGATCAATGCCGTGGCTTTCGATCAGGCGGACGTGTTTCTCGGTGACACCATTTCAACTCACTACATGATCAACAAGGGGTACTTGAACAACATCCGCATGGCCAACTTCGGCAAACATGAGGCCTATGGCTTCAGCTTCGCCGTTAACAGGAACAACTCCGAGCTGCTCGGCATCATCAACGCGATGATCACGGCCATCCCCTCCAGTGAACGAGAAAACATCGCCAAACGCTGGAGTGCCGGTAGCGACATTCTGCTGACCGATCAAAAGCTGCAACTCACTGACCGGGAAGAACGCTGGCTGACACACCACCCGATTGTGCGCGTCGTCGTCAACGAAGCCTTTGCGCCACTGACGTTTTTCGATAGCAATGGCAACTTTCGCGGGGTCACCGCGGATTTGCTTGAGCTGATCAGACTGCGCACCGGCTTGCGCTTTGACATCCGGCGCAGTCGAAGCGACGACGAAATGATCAAACAGATCAAGGACAACAAGGCCGATGTGATCGCCGCGTTGCTTCCCAGCGCCCAACGTCAAACCCAGCTGAACTTTACCCGCCCCTTTCTGGAAAATTCCTACGTCCTGCTGACCCGCAAAGCCGCCGACAGCCCGACCAACCTCGCGCAGTTACAGGACAAGCGTCTGGCCATTGCCCGCGGCAATCCACTCATGGATTACCTGCGCAAAGAGTTTCCCCGAATCAAGTTGATCGAAACCCCGGACACATTCAGCGCCGTAGAGTCACTCGCCGAAGGCCAGGCCGAGGGCGCGGTGAACTCACTGGTCATTGCCAATTACTTCATTTCCTCGCGGCTGTTCGAGCACACATTGCAAATCAGCACCACCATCGGCACCGAGCAGGCGGCGTTTTCCCTTGCCACCGCTCGGGGCGCCAAAGAGCTGAACGCAATTCTCGACAAGGCTTTATTGAGCATCTCGCCGGAAGAGCTGGGCATCATCAACAGTCGCTGGCGCGGCTATTCGGCGTCCTCGCAAAGTACCTGGCGCAACTATCAAAGGCTGTTCTACCAAATTGTGATCGGTGCCGGTGTGCTATTGCTGATTTCCATTGCGTGGAACGACTACATGCGACGCCAGATCAAGCAGCGCAAGGCCGCCGAGCGTGCGCTGAACGATCAGTTCGAGTTCATGCGATCGCTGGTCAATGGCACGCCCCATCCGATCTACGTACGTGATCGCCAGGGGCTGCTGCAAAGTTGCAACGACAGTTACCTGCAAGCGTTCTGCGCCAGGCGTGAAGATGTCATTGGCAAAAGCGTCATGCAGGGATCGATGAGCAATGTGTTCGAAGCCCGGGAGTACCAGGCTGACTACCAGCGTGTGGTGGCCGAGGGCAGACCGTTGATCGTCGATCGCGAGCTGCACATTGGTGGCCGGCGGCTGACGATCTATCACTGGATTCTTCCCTATCGGGATTCCAGCGCAAAAGTGCAAGGCATTATCGGTGGCTGGATCGATATCAGCGAACGGCGGCAACTGCTCGATGATCTGCGTTGCGCGAAAGAGCACGCCGATAATGCCAACCGGGCCAAAAGCACGTTTCTGGCCACGATGAGCCATGAGATCCGCACACCGATGAATGCAATCATTGGCATGCTTGAACTGGCACTCAAGCGTCTTGATCATCAGCACCCGGAGCGTCCGGCCATCGATGTCGCGTACAACTCGGCGAAAGGGTTGCTGGAACTGATTGGCGACATTCTCGACATTGCCAGAATCGAATCAGGACGCTTGAGCCTGAGCCCGGAGCGCGTTAATCCGGGTGAACTTGTGGCCTCGGTCGTGCGGATTTTCGAAGGCCTGGCCCGACAGAAAGAACTCGAGATGGTGCTGGAGTTTTCATCGGCCAACCCGACTTTCGATGTGCTGCTGGACCCATTGCGCTTCAAGCAAGTGCTGTCCAATCTGATCAGCAATGCCATCAAGTTTACCGAGCAAGGCCAGGTCCGGGTCATTGTCGACCTGCACCCGGCAACGCAGCCTGAGCGTGTGCAAATGCGGCTGCAGGTTCACGACAGTGGCATAGGGATCAGTGAACAGGATCAACAGCGCCTGTTCGAACCCTTCGCTCAGGCCGACAACGCCATCCAATCGGCCAGGGGGGGCGCAGGGCTGGGGCTGGTGATCAGCCGCAACCTCTGCGAGATGATGGGCGGCAGTCTGCAATTGCGCAGCGAGCCGGGCGTCGGCACTCAGGTGGAGGTGTTGCTGCAGCTGGAAACGTTGCCGCTGCAACAGTCAGCCCAGGTGGCCGAGACGCAAATCGTCGTCGCCACAACCCCATTGAATGTTCTGGTAGTCGACGATCACTCGGCCAATCGTTTGCTCACGTGCCAGCAACTGGAGTTTCTTGGACATCGATTTACCGTCGCGGCCGATGGGCAGGAGGGGTTGGCGGCATGGAAAGACCAACCGTTTGATCTGGTGATCGCCGATTGCAACATGCCGGTCATGAACGGTTACGAGCTGGCCCGTGCCATTCGCCAGCATGAACGACAAACCCATCGTCCTCCCTGCACCGTTTTCGGCTTTACCGCCAACGCCCAACCGGAAGAAATACAACGCTGCAAACAGGCCGGAATGGACGACTGCCTATTCAAACCCCTCAGCCTTGGTGCCTTGAGTCAATGGGTGGAAGGCATTGAACCCGCCCATGCAACCCCGGCGTTCAGCCTGCACGGATTGAAACTGATGACCGGAGGCAACCCGATGTTGAACCGGCGATTGCTCAACGAGTTGGTGAGTAGCAACCGCCAGGATCTGCAAACACTGCTGCCACTATCCAGCTCCGGGGATACGCAGGCGTTGCAGGACATTGCCCACAAGATCAAGGGCGCAGCCCGGATAGTGCAGGCCTCCCGCTTGATCGACTGCTGCGAGGCGCTCGAAGCAGCCTGCCATGAGGATTCCGATCGCGAAAAAGTGGCTGGATGCTGCAAATCCATGGAGCGCGCCATACTTGAGCTGGAGGACGCGTTACTACGTCAGATCGAGCATTACGACGAAGGCAAAGTGAAAGAGCCTTAACTTTGCCTGCCCCCTCAGCAGTGTGTTGACCGTCATGGAGAAACCCGCAAGCGCGATGTCTGGATCAGCTACTGGCAGGCCATTGCCCTGGGCGGTGACGTGTCTAGTCCTGAAATAGGTTTACACCTGTTTCACCCTAACGCCCGATGCACCACATCGGGCTTGCTGGCCAACGCCGGCCTGGCGTCTTGATCAGCAGTCGGTCAGGCGCAGGAAAATCGCCGCCAGCTGTTCGATTCCGGCCTGGTCCTGTGCAGTGAAACGGGCGAGCTTCGGACTGTCGAGGTCGAGCACTCCGATCAATCGGCCGTCCTTGACCAGCGGCACCACCAGTTCGCTGTTCGAGGCGCTGTCACAGGCAATGTGACCAGGGAACGCGTGCACATCTTCGACTAGCTGGGTCTGCAAGGTGGCTGCCGCCGTCCCGCATACGCCGCGGCCGAACGGAATTCGCACGCAAGCGATCTGCCCCTGAAACGGGCCCAGCACCAGTTCTTCATTACGGTTGAGGTAGAAACCGGCCCAATTCAAGTCATCGAGTTGATTGAACAGAAACGCCGAGAACTGTGCGGCATTGGCGATGAAATCCCGCTCGTCCGCCAGCAATGATTCCAGCTGTGCGTGCAGCATGCCGTAGCCTTCGAGGCCCTGGCCGCTCTTTTGTAAATCGATCATGCCTTGTGCTCCAACAGTTTCAGCCCGACCCAATAACGAGCAAATTGATAGGCGCAACGCCCATTGCGATTGCCTCGGCCGGTGGCCCAGCGTACCGCCAGAATGTCCAGCTCCTCGGTGCGCTGCCACGCCAGTCCGGCCTTGCCGGCCAACTGACCGATCCAGTGCTCGACGACGTCGAGGAAATGTTCCTGGGTAAACGGATAGAACGACAGCCACAGGCCGAAGCGGTCCGACAGCGCGATCTTGTCTTCCACCGCCTCGCTCGGATGCAGTTCGCCGTCGACCCGTTTCCAGTTTTCGTTGTCGCTTTCCTTTTCCGGCACCAGGTGGCGACGGTTGGACGTGGCGTACAGCAAAACGTTGTCCGGCGCCTGTTCCAGCGAGCCATCAAGGACGCTTTTGAGCACTCGGTAATCACCCTCGCCCGACTCGAACGAGAGGTCGTCGCAAAACAGCACGAAACGCTGGGGTAGTTTGCCGATCTGTTCGACCACTCGCGGCAGGTCTGCCAGGTGATCACGCTCAATCTCGATCAGGCGCAAACCGGCTTGAGCGTGCTCGGCCAACAAGGCGCGCACCAGCGATGACTTGCCGGTGCCGCGCGAACCCCAGAGCAAGGCGTGGTTGGCCGGCATGCCGTCGAGGAACTGCCGGGTATTGCGCCCAAGCTGCTCGACTTGCCGGTCGACGCCGATGAGGTCCGACAAACGCATGTCGAGGCTGACCTCCAGCGGCATCAGATAACCGCCGCGCGACTCACGCTGCCAACGCGCGGCCAGGCATTGCGTCCAGTCGATGGTTGGCCGCGGTGCCGGCAGCAACGGCTCGATGCGGGCCAGAACGGCATCGGCGCGTTCAAGAAAAGCATTCAATCGGGAATCCACGACTTCTCCTCGGGCACGTTCACAGTAATGATGGTGATACAGCGACGAAACACAGCGTCACACAAGCGGCTGCCCCCCGCAGTACAGGCCTCGCGAGAACATCAGTAGGCAGGCATGATCAACTATGCTTGAGCAGCGAAAGGAAACAGAAGTGGTTCACCCCCCCATGGATATCAAATTCACCAACCGGCTGTCATTCAAGCAAGCCCGGCTTACCGTGCTGGTCGGTTTCATTCTGGGCACGCTGCTCAGCCTGCTGCAAATAGGCATCGATTATGCCAGTGAAGACGCCTCCATCAATCGTGAAATCCTTTCATTACTGGAAATCAGCCACAACCCGGCCTCGCGAATCGCCTACAACATCGACGCCGAACTCGCCAAGGAACTGACCCTGGGCCTGCTGCGCTCGCCAGCGATCATTGGCGCGAAACTGACCGACAACAACGGCATTGTGCTGGCCAACGTCAAGCGACCCGGTGTGGAAAACGGTTACCGGATGCTCAGTGACTTCCTGTTCGGCGCCAATCGACAGTTCGAAGACCGGCTTTACCTGGATCAGTTACCCAACGAATCCCTGGGCACGCTGCGGCTTAACGTCGACACTTACGCCTTCGGCGACCGGTTCCTGCGCCGGGCCGAAGTGACCCTGTTCAATGGGTTCGCCCGCAGCCTGCTGCTGTCCGGCATCCTGCTGGCACTGTTCTATGTGATGCTGACCAAACCCCTGGTGCGGGTCATCCGTGAACTCAGCGGTCGCGACCCGAGCAGCACCGAGCCGACTTCACTGGAGTGTCCCGCCGGGCACGCCAACGATGAGATCGGCGTGCTGGTCAAGGTTGCCAACCAGCAATTCAAGAACACCACCACCGAAATCCAGCAGCGGCGCAACGCGGAAAACCGCCTGACCGAGTACCTCGGCCAACTGGAAAACATCGTCTCGGCCCGCACTGCCGAACTCAAGGCGATCAACGCCCGGCTGAGCCAATCCAACGAGGAACTGGAAGTCGCTCGCAGCACAGCACTGGACATGGCCGAAGCCCGTTCGGTGTTCCTCGCCAACATGAGCCATGAAATCCGCACACCCCTCAATGGCTTGCTCGGGATGATCGCGCTGTCCCTCGACGGGCCGCTGAATGCCGAACAACAGCAACAACTGTCGATCGCCCATGACTCGGGCAAAGTGCTGGTGGAACTGCTCAACGATATTCTCGACTTGTCGAAGTTCGATGCCGGCCAGCTCGAACTCGAACACATCCCCTTCGACCTCGGCTCGCTGATCGAAGACACCGCCAACCTGTTGTCGCAGAACGCCGCCCCCAGCGTCGAACTGACCTGTCTGATCGATCCGCATTTCCCGGCACTGGTGCTCGGCGATCCGACCCGGGTGCGGCAGATCGTCAGTAATCTGCTGTCCAACGCCCTCAAGTTCACCCGTTTCGGGCGGGTCGACGTGCGCCTGTCGACGTTCGGCGACGGCGTCAGAATCGAAGTGTGCGACACCGGCATCGGCATCCCTCAGGATGCCCAGGTCAAAATCTTGCAGCCCTTCACCCAAGCCGGTGTCGGTATTACCCGCCAGTTTGGTGGCACCGGGCTGGGCCTGGCCCTGACCTACAACCTTTGCGAAGCCATGCAGGGGCGCCTGACAATCAGCTCCGAGCCGGGTTTTGGCAGCCAGTTCTGCGCGGATTTGCCATTGCCCAGCCATACCCGTGCAACGGCTGTTTCGCTCAAGGGCAAAGTCATTGCCATCACGGCCGCCAGCAGCGGACTGGGCGAACTGCTCAACAGTCTGTTGCCTGGCTGGGGGCTGGACTATGAACGGCGTTCCATGGATGACCCACTGCTTGGCCTGGCAGCCGACGTGCTCATCACCGACTGCCCCGAATGCCTGTTCAGTTTGCGCCCCACCCTCAGCGCGCCGATCCTGCTGATCACCGCTTATGGCAACTTCATGCCCAGCGAAGAGGTCAACGCCCTCGCCCCCTTGCAACAACAGGCCCGCCCCTTGGCCCGCAATTCGCTGCTTCAGACGTTGCGGCGGATCCTGCAGCCGCAAACCCACCCGATCAACGAGTCCCGACTCGACACGCAATGCCCGCAACGTCGTGGGCGCGTGTTGCTGGTGGAAGATAATCCGGTCAACCAGTTGGTGGCCAAGGGCATGCTCGGCAAACTCGGTTGCGAGGTCACCACCGCGGCTCATGGTGGAGAGGCCCTGGATCAACTCGAGCAACGGGGTTTCGACCTGGTGCTGATGGACTGCAACATGCCGGTGATGGACGGCTATGAAGCCAGCCGGCAAATCCGCCGCAGCGGACGCTGGCCCCAACTGCCCATCGTCGCCCTGACGGCCAACGCCATGTCGGAGGAGCGCGAACGCTGTCGTGCCGCGGGCATGAGCGACTACCTGGCCAAACCCTTCCGGCGCGAAGAACTGGCCGCCCTGCTGGACTTGTGGATCCCCGTTACGACAGTGCCTTGATCTGTCCCAACAGATGATCGAGGCCATCGCGCAAGTCGTTGAGACGATTCAGATCGACCCCGCTGTCGCACAACAGGCGCGCCTTGAGTGGCCCGACCTGATCGCGCAAGGCCGTGCCGGCTGGCGACAGGCTCAGGTGCACTTCACGCTCATCACGCGCTGAACGCTGACGCTGCACCAGTTGCAGTTGTTCCAGGCGCTTGAGCAAGGGTGTCAGCGTGCCGGAATCCAGGGCCAAACGCTCGCCCAATGCCTTGACGGTCGGTTGCTCCGGGGCCGCTTCCTGCCACTCCCACAACACCAGCATCGCCAGGTATTGAGGGTAAGTCAGGCCCAACTGATCGAGCATTGGCTTGTAGGCACGAATCACCGCCCGGGAAGCCGCGTACAGCTTGAAACACAGCTGACTGTCGAGCTTCAGGGAATCGATTGACAAAGTGTTCATTTGAGCAGAGCTTCGATCTCGCGGGTCAGGTCCTGCGGCTTGGTCGCCGGGGCGAAGCGCTTGACCAGTTGCCCGTCCTTGCCGATCAGGAACTTGGTGAAGTTCCACTTGATGCCCTGGGAACCCAGCACCCCCGGTGCGCGCTTTTTCAATTGCACGAACAGCGGATGGGCGTCGGCACCATTGACGTCGATCTTTTTGAACAGCGGGAAGCTGACACCGAAGTTCAGCTCGCAGAATTCGGAAATCGCCCCTTCGTTGCCCGGCTCTTGCTTGCCGAACTGGTTGCAGGGAAAACCGAGCACCACCAGGCCCTGGTCCTTGTAGGTCTGCCACAGCTCTTCCAGGCCTTTGTACTGCGGAGTGAAACCGCATTTGCTGGCCGTATTGACCACCAGCACGGCTTTGCCGGCGAAATCCGCCAGGGTCTTTTGCTCACCCTTGATCGTGGTGCAAGGAATGCTCAGCAGGTTGTCGCTCATGTTTGAGGCTCCAAGTGAATGGCAGAGACAACAAAATAGCGAGCAATTGAATTGTGTGCAATTTAATTAATCAAACCGCTGACCAACCGTAGGAGCTGCCGAAGGCTGCGATCTTTTGATCCGGCCTTTTAAGGTCAGAAGATCGCAGCCTTCGGCAGCTCCTACAGGGCTCGCATTACCCGCGCGGTACCAGGTCCAGGCACACCGAATTGATGCAGTAACGCAGGCCCGTCGGCGGCGGACCATCAGGGAATACATGCCCCAGGTGCGCGTCGCATTTGGCGCAAACCACTTCGGTGCGGATCATGCCGTGGCTGACATCACGGATTTCGGTCATGGCGCTGTCGCCGATCGGCGCATAGAAACTCGGCCAGCCGCAGCCGGAATCGAACTTGGTTCTGGAGTCGAACAGCGGCTCGTTACAGCAGATGCAGTGGTAGACACCGTCGGTCTTGGTGGCGTTGTATTTGCCGGAAAACGGACGTTCGGTGCCTTTGAGGCGGCACACGTTGTACTGCTCTGGATCGAGCATCGCCTTCCATTCTTCCAGGGTTTTTTCCAACTTTTCCATCATCACACCTCAGCGGCTGAAAAAGCCCGATCTGTACCTTTTCCACGGATCGGGCGGCACGTATGATTGCGCCTCGTCAAACGCCAGTCTGGCAGCCAGACCACGCGCATTCAAACGGAAATATGGGTGCTGCATCTCAAGGCGTCAGGCCTGTGTGAATACGCAGGATTCCCAGCACGGTTGCCCAAACGCCGTCTGGATCGTTCATTTTCGGGAACACATCGCCATGCAGGTCAGCAAATCGAACAAGCTCGCCAACGTCTGCTACGACATTCGCGGCCCGGTGCTCAAGCACGCCAAGCGCCTGGAAGAGGAAGGCCATCGCATCCTCAAGCTGAACATCGGCAACCCGGCGCCCTTTGGTTTCGAAGCACCGGATGAAATCCTCCAGGACGTGATCCGCAACCTGCCGACCGCCCAGGGCTACAGCGATTCCAAGGGCCTGTTCAGTGCGCGCAAGGCCGTCATGCAGTACTACCAGCAAAAGCAGGTGGAAGGCGTCGGCATTGAAGACATCTACCTGGGCAACGGCGTTTCCGAACTGATCGTGATGTCGATGCAGGCCCTGCTCAACAATGGCGACGAAGTGCTGGTGCCAGCGCCGGACTATCCATTGTGGACCGCTGCCGTGAGCCTGTCTGGCGGCAATCCGGTGCATTACCTGTGCGACGAGCAAGCCAACTGGTGGCCGGACCTGGCCGACATCAAGGCCAAGATCACCCCTAACACCAAGGCCCTGGTGATCATCAACCCGAACAATCCAACCGGCGCGGTGTATTCGAAGGAAGTGCTGCTGGGCATGCTGGAACTGGCCCGCCAGCACAACCTGGTGGTGTTCTCCGACGAGATCTACGACAAGATCCTCTACGACGATGCCGTGCACATCTGCACCGCCTCCCTGGCGCCGGACCTGCTGTGCCTGACCTTCAACGGTCTGTCCAAATCCTATCGCGTCGCCGGTTTCCGTTCCGGCTGGATCGCCATTTCTGGCCCGAAACACCACGCCCAGAGCTACATCGAAGGCATCGACATGCTGGCGAACATGCGCCTGTGCGCCAACGTGCCGAGCCAGCACGCGATCCAGACCGCCCTGGGTGGCTATCAGAGCATCAATGACCTGGTGCTGCCGCAGGGCCGCCTGCTGGAGCAACGCAACCGCACCTGGGAGTTGCTCAACGACATTCCGGGCGTGAGCTGCGTCAAGCCTATGGGCGCGCTGTATGCATTCCCGCGGATCGACCCCAAGGTCTGCCCGATCCATAACGACGAAAAGTTCGTCCTCGACCTGCTGCTCTCCGAGAAGCTACTGGTGGTTCAAGGCACCGCATTCAACTGGCCATGGCCAGACCACTTCCGCGTCGTGACCCTGCCCCGTGTCGATGACCTGGAAATGGCCATCGGACGCATCGGCGGCTTCCTCAAGTCCTACCGCCAGTAAGCGATCTGTCACCGTGCGACCTTCCCGCAGGTCGCACGGTGATTCATCCGGCAACATTTGTTTGCATTACGCCGCTGGCAGTCGCTTTGTCGCTGCCGGACAGCGCCTTGCCTGCTCGCGCCTAACAAAGGCGGGGCCTTCGACACGAATTGACTGACAAACACTTCCCGCATACTTGTCGGAAATGCCCTGCAAGCAGCTAGACTGTTGCCGTAGGACACAGTTTGAAATAGTCACCCGGTTGAATACCCCGGTGCAGCACCTTATATACCCCGCAGTACGCTACATCTTTAGCTTGAGGAGATTTCTACAACCATGATGCGCATCCTGCTGTTCTTGGCCACTAACCTGGCGGTCGTGCTGATTGCCAGCATCACCCTGAGCCTTTTCGGCTTCAACGGGTTCATGGCGGCCAATGGGGTTGACCTCAACCTCAATCAGCTGCTGATCTTCTGTGCGGTCTTTGGTTTCGCAGGTTCGCTGTTCTCGCTGTTCATCTCCAAGTGGATGGCGAAGATGAGCACCAGCACCCAGATCATCACCCAGCCACGCACCCGTCACGAGCAATGGCTGCTGCAAACCGTAGAGCAACTGTCCCGCGAAGCCGGGATCAAGATGCCCGAAGTCGGTATCTTCCCGGCCTACGAGGCGAACGCCTTCGCCACCGGCTGGAACAAGAACGACGCATTGGTCGCGGTCAGCCAGGGTTTGCTCGAGCGCTTCTCGCCGGATGAAGTGAAAGCCGTCCTGGCCCACGAAATCGGCCACGTAGCCAATGGCGACATGGTTACCCTGGCGTTGATCCAGGGCGTGGTGAACACCTTCGTGATGTTCTTCGCACGGATCATCGGCAATTTCGTCGACAAGGTGATCTTCAAGAACGAAGAAGGCCAGGGCATTGCCTACTACGTGGCAACCATCTTCGCCGAACTGGTTCTGGGCATCCTGGCCAGCGCCATCGTCATGTGGTTCTCGCGCAAGCGCGAATTCCGTGCCGACGAAGCCGGTGCAAACCTGGCCGGCACCGCCGCGATGATTGGCGCCCTGCAACGCCTGCGGGCGGAACAAGGGCTGCCGGTGCACATGCCCGACACCCTGAACGCCTTTGGCATCAACGGTGGGATCAAGCAAGGGTTCGCTCGCATGTTCATGAGCCACCCGCCGCTGGAAGAGCGTATCGACGCTCTGGCTCGTCGTCGGGGCTAATACACTCCACAGCAAAGAAAAAGGCCCGCAGCGATGCGGGCCTTTTTTTGTCTGTTCAAAAGCTTCAGTGCTTTTCAGGGCCTCTTCGCGGGCAAGCCCGCTCCCACAGGATCTGCGAACGCCACAGATCATTGTGGGAGCGGGCTTGCCCGCGAAGAGGCCGGAACTAACAACTAATTACCGACTGGAAACCCGATACACCCGCTCCTCCAGCCGCGTGACACCTGCCTCCAGAAACTTCCCGCTCTCGCTCAAAACATCCTGATCCTCCAGGATCTTCAGCGCCCACGAGTCCCCGAACAGCCGCCGCACCTCATCATCGAGCACAGCAAACGGCGGACCGGGCATTTGCGCCTGGTCATAGTCCAAGGTAATCACCAGGCCATGGGACTCCTTCGGCAGTATCCGCTTCAAATGGACGGCATAGCGCTCTCGCATTTCCGCCGGCAACGCGATCAACGCCGCGCGATCATAGAGTGCGGAGCAATCAGCCACATCGCCGGCCGTCAGCTCGAAGAAATCGCCGCACCACAGCTCAATGGAACCTGCCCGATAAACCTTGAACGGCCCCTGCTCGCTGACGGCCGGATCAAAGCCATGTTCGCTGAAAAACTCCTCGACGGCTTTTTCCGACAGTTCGACTCCCAAGACCTCATGGCCTTGATGGGCGAGCCATAGCAAATCCAGGCTTTTTCCACATAACGGCACCAACACGCGTGCGCCTTCTTCAAGGCTTAACGCTGGCCAGAACCGCTTTAGATGAGGGTTCACCTGCGGCAGGTGAAAGCCGATCTGGTTCGCCGCCCATTTCTTGTGCCAAAACTCAGGCTGCATAATTAACCCCGAAAATTCGATCAAAACACCCTAAAACTTATATTAGATTTAGATTAATGATCTGACTGAAGATGTTGCATCTTAACTCTCAGGAGCTCATTCATGTTCCCCAGCCTGTACATATCCCACGGCTCCCCCATGCTCGCCCTGGAACCCGGCGCCAGCGGGCCGGCACTTGCCCGCCTGGCCGCCGAAATACCGAAGCCCAAGGCCATTGTGATTGTTTCCGCGCACTGGGAAAGCAATGAGCTGCTGGTCAGTGGCAACCCGCAACCGGAAACCTGGCATGACTTCGGTGGCTTTCCCAAAGCCCTGTTCGAAGTCCAGTACCCGGCTCCCGGCGCCCCATCACTCGCCGCAGAGGTTGCCGAGTTATTGAAAACCGCTGGCTTTGCTGCACGTATCGACAGCAATCGGCCTTTCGACCATGGCGTCTGGGTGCCTTTATCGCTGATGTACCCGCAGGCAGACATCCCGATTGTCCAGGTTTCATTGCCCACCCGTGGCGGCCCCGCCCTGCAGACCCGTGTTGGCCACGCGCTGGCCAGCCTGCGCGAACATGGCGTCCTGCTGATCGGCTCCGGCAGCATCACTCACAACCTGCGGGAACTGGACTGGCATGCCGGCCCCGAGAGCATTGAGCCCTGGGCCCAGGCATTTCGCGACTGGATGATCGAGAAACTCGCAGCGAATGACGAAGCCGCGTTGCACGACTATCGCGCGCAGGCGCCAAACGCTGTACGCAATCATCCGAGTGATGAGCACTTGTTGCCGTTGTACTTTGCCCGCGCTGCCGGGGGGCAGTTCAGTGTTGCTCACCAAGGGTTCACCATGGGTGCGCTGGGCATGGACATTTACCGCTTCGGCTGACAGACAGACCGTTTCGCGGCCTTAGTCGGAACGCCGCCCGGAGCAAGCCCGCTCCCACAGAGCTCAAGCGTCGACCACAAAACAGCAGGCATAAAAAATCCCCGAACCAGTCGGGGATTTTTTATGTTCGATCAATCAGCCCGAGAGCGGATCAATCTTCGCGGTAGCGACGCAGCTTCAACTGCTTACCGGCAACGCGAGTGTCCTTCAGCTTGGTCAGCAACTTCTCAAGACCATCTTCCGGCAGCTCGACGAGGCTGAAGCTGTCACGCACCTGGATGCGACCGATCGCTTCACGCGCCAGGCCACCTTCGTTGAGGATAGCGCCCAGCAGGTTCTTGGCAGCGATACCGTCACGCGCGCCCAGCGCGGTACGGCAACGTGCACGGCCTTCGCCCAGTGGCATCGGAGCACGACGCTCGCGGTCGCCACGCTCAGGACGATCACCGGAACGCTCTGGACGATCGCCACGCGGTGCATTGTTCGGCACCAGTGGACGTTCTTTCTCGATAGCGGCCAGGGTCAGCGCTTGAGCGTTGGTAGCCTTGCGCAGCAGAGCAGCGGCCAGGGCACGCGGGGTGCAACCGATGTCGGCGGTCAGACGATCCAGCAGATCGCCATGAGTCGATTCGGCATCAGCAACCAGCGGCGACAGGCTGTTGGTCAGTTTCTTGATGCGCGCATCCAGAACGGCTTGAGCGTCCGGCAGGCGAACTTCAGCAACCTTTTGACCGGTTACACGCTCGATCACTTGCAGCATGCGGCGCTCACGCGGAGTCACCAGCAGCAGTGCACGACCTTCGCGACCGGCACGGCCGGTACGGCCGATACGGTGAACGTAGGATTCTGGGTCGTACGGCATGTCAACGTTGAACACGTGAGTGATGCGTGGAACGTCCAGGCCACGAGCGGCAACGTCGGTCGCCACAACGATGTCCAGACGGCCATCCTTGAGGGAGTCGATCACGCGCTCACGCTGGTTCTGGGCGATGTCACCGTTCAGCGCAGCGGCTTTGTAGCCTTTGGCTTCCAGGGCACTGGCCAGATCCAGGGTCGCTTGCTTGGTGCGCACGAACATGATCAGGGCGTCGAAATCTTCCACTTCCAGCAAGCTGAGAACGGCCGAAGTCTTCTGGTCAGCGTGAACCAGCAGGTGAGCCTGCTCGATCGCGGTAACGGTCTGGGTCTTGGTCTGGATCTTCACGTGTTGCGGATCGCGCAGGTGGCGTTCAGCAATGGCACGGATCGACTGCGGCAGGGTGGCCGAGAACAATACGGTCTGACGAGTGACAGGCAAGGCCTTGAAGATAACTTCCAGGTCGTCCATGAAGCCCAGTTTGAGCATTTCGTCGGCTTCGTCGAGAACCAGGTGGTTCACGGTCGCCAGTACTTTTTCGTCGCGACGCAGGTGGTCGCACAGACGGCCCGGAGTGGCGACAACGATCTGTGCGCCATTACGGATTGCTTTCAGCTGTGGGCCCATCGGCGCGCCGCCGTAGACAGCCACAACAGTTACGCCCGGCATTTGCTTGGCGTAGGTTTCGAAAGCGGTTGCAACTTGTAGCGCCAACTCACGAGTTGGGGCCAGGATCAGGGCTTGCGGTTCGCGCTTTGCAGGATCGATGCGATGCAGGATCGGCAGGGCGAACGCAGCGGTTTTACCCGTACCGGTTTGCGCCTGACCAATCATGTCGTGACCGGCCATGATGATCGGGATCGATTGCTGCTGAATAGCCGATGGCTCTTCGTAGCCAGTCGCGGTGACGGCTGCAAGAATATTCGGATTAAGATTAAAAGCGGCGAAGCCGCCGGTTTCCTGGGTCATGGGTCTGCCTCTAAGTGCATCCGCAAAGACCCATGCTCCAAAGCTGCGCGTGCCGTGTTGAGACTCAAGAGTCGCCCTGGCAGCTTTGTCGGCGGGGATTTGCGAAAACGAATGAATGAAAAGAATCGTCAAGGGAGAGTCCGCAGTACGGACGTGCAGCCGAAGCTGACTTCGGGGAATTGCTCTACCTAAACGCGGCCCGGCTAAAGGCCGGCGCGCACTATACCGGAATTTGCCCAAAAAGGGAGCTTTTTTTATCGAAAAACCACCGAATACGCCGTTGTGTCACAAGCTTTGCGAATAATCGATCGGCCGTCTATTTTTCAAAGGCCCGGCCTTGCGGGTGATGGCGCTAAAACGGTTCACCCTTTGCCGTGCAGACCGCCGGTCCGGCACGCCCTTCCCACCCCGAGGATCGCTCCATGAATCAGCCCAGCTCCAGTCGAGTCAGCCGCGAACGGCATGGTCATGTGTTCATGATCGGTCTGGATCGGGTAACCAAGCGTAACGCCTTCGATCTCGACCTGCTCAACGCGTTGAGCCTGGCCTATGGCGAGTTCGAAGCCGACAGCGAGGCGCGTGTGGCGGTGGTGTTCGCTCATGGCGAGCACTTCACCGCCGGGCTCGACCTGGTCAATGCCGGCACCACGTTCGCTGACGGCTGGCAGGTTCCGCCCGGCGGCTGTGATCCGTGGGGGGTGTTCGCAGGTCCCCGGGTCAGCAAACCGGTGATTGTCGCCGCCCAAGGGTATTGCCTGACCATCGGTATCGAATTGATGCTGGCCGCCGACATCAACCTGTGCGCCAGCAACACCCGGTTCGCGCAGATGGAAGTGCAACGCGGACTCTTCCCGTTCGGCGGCGCCACCCTGCGTCTGCATCAAGTCTCCGGTTGGGGAAATGCCATGCGCTGGTTATTGACCGGTGATGAATTCGACGCCCGTGATGCTTTGCACCTGGGTCTGGTGCAGGAGGTCATGGCCAGTGAGGACTTGCTACCCCGGGCGATTGAACTGGCCGAGCGGATCGCCCGCCAGGCACCGCTTGGGGTGCAGGCGACGCTGATGTCTGCGCGACAGGCCCGGTATGAAGGGGAAACAGCGGCGGCACAGGCGTTGCCGCTGCTGGTCAAGAAGTTGATGGCCAGCGAGGACGTCAAGGAAGGTGTGCGGTCGATGGTGGAGCGGCGGCCTGGGGTCTTCAAAGGGCTTTGATTTTTATACTGGCTTTGATGGCCCTTTCGCGGGCAAGCCCGCTCCCACAGGGTCCGGTCAGCTCCGAAGATCCATAGATGTGGGAGCGGGCTTGCCCGCGAAGGGGCCCGTCCAGACGATCAATTAATCAAGTAGCCGGACGAATGCACTTGATCAACGACTGCAACGAATACCCCAACCGCGGCGCCAGCGCTTCGGCGCGGGCAATCAAGCCGTCCATGTCCAGTTCCTGATCCAGCTCCGACGGCACGATCAGAATCACGTTGCCCTCCTTCACCGGCAGCTCCCAGTAATGTCGGTGGTACAAACCGCGCAACAAGGCGGCGCCCAAGGGTTTGCCATCGTCAGTAGCCCACTGATTGATGACCAGCCAGCCACCCGGATTCAATCGCTTCTGGCAGTTTTCCAGAAAGCTCCAGGCCAGATGTCCGACACCCGGACCGACGTCGGTATAAAGGTCGACGAAAATCAGGTCCGCCGATTCGGCGGTGTCCAGCAGCTCCAGCGCATCGCCAACGCGGATGTACAGGCGCGGATCGTCATCCAGCCCCAGATATTCAATGGCCAGGCGCGGTACGTCCGGGCGCAACTCGATGGCCTCGACATCTTCCAGCGGCAGGAACTTGAGGCAGGCCTGGGTCAGCGTACCGGCACCGAGGCCGAGGAACAGCGCGCTTTCCGGCTGCTCATGGCACAGCGCGCCGATCAGCATCGCCCGGGTGTAGTCGTACTCGAGCCAGCTCGGGTCGGCCGTGAACACGCAGCTTTGCTCGATGGCATCACCGAACTCGAGAAAACGGTAATCGGCCACTTCCAGCACGCGAATCACGCCGAACTCGTCCTGTACCTCGGCGAGCAGATGCTCGACGCGCTCCTCAGTCATTTCATCTCCTGATCGTCACCGGGACCGGCAACGCAATAACACCGCCTGTAGAGAGCGGCAAAGGCGAGATTGTCGGCGAAGCGACGGGAACAGGTCACGCACTAATTTGCTGATAACATGGACGTCCGAGCGAAAACACTAGAGACCGTGATGAGCCAACCCTGGAGCCCTGACAGCTGGCGCGCCCTGCCGATCCAGCAACAACCCCGATACCCTGACGCCGCGCATTTGCAGCAGGTCGAGCAGACCCTGGCCAGCTATCCGCCACTGGTGTTTGCCGGTGAAGCCCGGGAGTTGCGCCGTCAGTTTGCCGAAGTGACCCAGGGCCGCGCGTTTCTGTTGCAGGGCGGTGATTGCGCCGAAAGCTTCGCCGAGTTCTCCGCGGCGAAAATCCGCGACACCTTCAAGGTGTTGTTGCAGATGGCGATCGTGATGACTTTTGCCGCCGGCTGCCCGGTGGTCAAGGTCGGGCGCATGGCCGGGCAATTCGCCAAACCGCGTTCGGCCAACGACGAAACCATCGATGGCGTGACCCTGCCCGCCTACCGTGGCGACATCGTCAACGGCATCGGTTTCGACGAAAAAAGCCGCGTGCCGGACCCGGAACGCCTGCTGCAGTCCTATCACCAGTCCACCGCCACCCTGAACCTGTTGCGCGCGTTCGCCCAGGGCGGGTTTGCCGATCTGCATCAGGTGCACAAGTGGAACCTGGACTTCATTGCCAACTCGGCACTGGCGGAAAAGTACAGCCACCTGGCCGACCGCATCGATGAAACCCTGGCGTTCATGCGCGCCTGCGGCATGGACAGTTCGCCGCAGTTACGCGAAACCAGTTTCTTCACCGCCCACGAAGCGCTGCTGCTGAACTACGAAGAAGCCTTCGTGCGTCGCGACAGCCTGACCAACGACTACTACGACTGCTCGGCCCACATGCTGTGGATCGGCGACCGCACCCGCCAACTCGACGGCGCCCACGTCGAATTCCTGCGCGGGGTGAACAACCCGATCGGGGTCAAGGTCGGCCCGAGCATGAACCCCGACGACCTGATTCGCTTGATCGACGTGCTCAACCCGCAGAACGATCCCGGTCGCCTGAACCTGATCGCGCGGATGGGCGCGAACAAGGTCGGCGATCACTTGCCGCAGCTGATCCGCGCCGTCCAGCGCGAAGGCAAACAGGTGCTGTGGAGTTCCGACCCGATGCACGGCAACACCATCAAGGCCAGCAGCGGCTACAAGACCCGCGACTTTGCGCAGATCCTTGGCGAGGTGAAGCAGTTCTTCCAGGTGCACGAAGCCGAAGGCAGTTATGCCGGGGGTATCCATATCGAAATGACCGGACAGAACGTGACCGAGTGCATCGGTGGTGCGCGGCCGATCACCGAAGATGGCTTGTCGGATCGCTATCACACCCATTGCGACCCACGGATGAATGCCGATCAGTCGCTGGAACTGGCGTTTTTGATTGCTGAGACACTGAAGCAGGTTCGGCGCTAAATCCCGGCGCCCCCATCGCGAGCAGGTCGGATCGCCGCACCGTCGCTCCCACATTGGACAGCGTTCCCCTGTGGGAGCGAGCCTGCTCGCGAAGAGGCCAGCTCAGCCACCCTCAATCTGTGCCAACGCCACCCGCAACCTTGCCGCACTCGCCCGCGGGCAATTGAGCTGAACCTGCGCCAGCCCCAGCCAATCCGCCATCTGCCGCAGATTGGCCGCCAACGCCAGCATCCCCTCCTCATCCAGCCCCGCGTCCTCTTCATGCACCGCATGCACGGCCAAACGGCCCGCCGCCCGTTCGGCGCGCAGATCGACCCGTGCAGCAATCCGCTCGTTGTGCAAAAACGGCAGGACGTAATAGCCGTACACCCGTTTGTCCTGCGGCGTATAGATCTCCAGCCGATAGCGGAAATCAAACAGCCGCTCGGTCCGGCTGCGCTCCCAGACCAGCGAATCGAACGGTGAGAGGAAGGCACTGGACGTGACTTTGCGCGGCACTTTTGGCTCGGGCAGACAATAGGCCGGTTGTCGCCAGCCCTGGACTTCGCAAGCCAGCAATTCCCCGGCCTCGACCAACTCGGCCAAACGTGAGCGGCTGTCCGCAAGGTTCAAGCGGAAATAATCACGCAAGTCCTTCTCCGTACCGACCCCCAAGGCCGTTGCCGCATGCCGCAACAGGCCGCGCTGGGCCTCGTCTTCACTCAGGACGGGGTGCGCAAGCACCACCGAGGGAATCACCCGCTCCGGCAGATCGTAGAGCCTTTCGAATCCGCGCCGCCCGGCGACGGTCACTTCACCGGCTGCGAACAGCCATTCCAGCGCGTGTTTTTCCGCGCTCCAGTCCCACCAGGGCCCTGCCCGTTCCTGACGGGTCGACAGACTTCCGGCACCCAACGCGCCCTGCTCCTCGACCGAAGCCAGCACCCGACGAATCGTGTCCTGCTGCTCACGGCCAAAGCGCGCCAATTGTTGATAAATGTCTTCGCCACGGCTCGCACGCTGCATGCGCCAACGCATCAGGGGGTACATGGAAAGTGGCAATAACGAGGCTTCATGACCCCAATACTCGAACAACGTACGGCGCCGGCCCTGACTCCAGGCCGCCTGGTCGAGCAAATCGGAGGAATAATTGCCTAGGCGGGAAAACAGCGGAAGGTAGTGCGAACGCACCAATGCATTGACCGAATCGATCTGCAGAATGCCCAGCCGTTCGATCAGGCGATTGAGCGCAACAGCCTTGATCGCCGCTGGCGGCGACCGCCCGTTGAACCCTTGGGCGGCCAGCGCCAGACGCCGAGCCTGTTTGAGGGTAAAGGACAATGTTGCGGGCATGGGTGCCTCCTTGTCTGCTCGCAACCTACCTCACCGGTAAGGGGTTTGTGTAGCGTGGCATTCATCATTTATGCATCGGGTCATTCCAGAACGGTTTGATCGACTCGTTCTCCACATCCGCACGGCTCATGCCGATGTCCTTGAGCGCTTCGTCGCTCAAGCTCGCCAGCAGTTCGCGCTCGCGGTGCAGTTCGTACCAGCGGCCGACCTTGTGCAGCAGATCGGATATCACGTGAATCGAGTGTTTTTCTGATCCCTGGAACTCGTGTTGACCTTTCATCTTGTTGCCCTCCGTTTGGATGGCTCCAGTCTCGCGCCGGGTCTAAGATCAATCCAACGAATGTTTCTGATGTCACATATCTCGGAGATTGATGGATGTCCGCCTACCCGAGTATCGATACCGAAGTGTTGCGCACCTTCGTCGCCATCGCCGACCAAGGCGGCTTTACCCGAGCCGGCGAAATCGTCAACCGCACCCAGTCAGCCGTTAGCATGCAGATGAAACGACTGGAAGAAGATGTACTGCAGCGCCAGTTGTTCCAGCGTGACGGGCGGCAGGTGCGGCTGACGGCCGAGGGCCAGGTGTTGCTCGGCTATGCGCGACGCATCCTCAAGCTGCACAGCGAAGTGTTCAACACCTTGCGTGAACCCGACATGGTCGGCACCGTGCGCATCGGCACGCCGGACGATTATGTGATGCGATTCCTCCCGGGGATTCTGCGCCGGTTTGCCCAGTCTTACCCGCTGATTCAGATAGAAGTGCACTGCGAATCATCAAAACAACTGTTGATGCGCCAGGACCTCGACCTGTCTATCGTCACCCGCGAACCGGGCAGCGAAATCGGCCAGTTGTTGCGCAAGGAACGTTTTGTCTGGGCCGAAGCGCAATGCTACAGCGCTCATGAGCAGACGCCGCTGCCACTGGCGATGTTCAACAGTGATTGTTTCTGCCGTCTGTGGGCCTGCAATGCCCTGGATGCCCGGGGGCGCGATTACCGGGTGGCGTACAACAGCGACAGCCTGTCGGCGATCATGGCGGTGGTCAGCGCCGGCCTGGCCGTCACGGCGCAACTTGAAAGCCTGATCACCGCGGACATGCGCATCCTCGGTGAGGCCGAGGACCTGCCGCTGCTGCCCGAGGCCAGCATCATGCTCGTGCGCAACCTGCATAACCCGTCACCCATCACCGAGTGCCTGGCCGAGCACATCGTCGAAGGCTTCAAACTTTAAAGGCGAGCATCACCGCACAGAACACCAGGAACCCGCAAAACAACCCGCGCAGCAGCCGCTCCGGCAATGCGTGGGCAACCTTCACGCCCCAACTGATGCTCATCAACCCACCGACCGCCAAGGGTAAGCCGATCACCCAGCTGACCTGATGGTGCACGGCGTAAGTCACCAGCGTCACCCCGGTACTCGGCAAGGCCAGCGCCAACGACAACCCCTGCGCAACCACCTGGCTGGTGCCGAACAGACTGGTCAGCACCGGCGTCGCCACCACCGCGCCCCCCACGCCGAACAACCCGCCCATCGTGCCGGATGCAGCGCCAAGCACGCCCAGCCAGGGCCATGAGTAGTTCATCTGCGAAGCCGCCGGGGTGCTGGCGGCGAACATGCGAACGAGGTTGTACGCCGACAGCGCGATCAGAAAGGCGACAAAGCCTATGCGCATGGTTTGTGCATCAATGCCCACCGCCCAGATCGATCCGAGCCAGGCGAAGCAGAACCCCATGATGGCCAGCGGTAACGCGTGGCGCAGTTCGATCCGGTTGCGCTGATGATAGCGCCACAGCGCCAGCATCACGTTCGGCACCACCATCACCAGCGCCGTGCCTTGGGCTATCTGCTGATCGAGCCCGAACAGCACACCCAGCAGCGGAATGGCGATCAGGCCGCCGCCGATGCCAAACAACCCGCCGAGCGTACCCAACGCAGCGCCGAACACCAGATACATCAAGAACTCAATCACAGCATTTTCCCCGTTGCCGTCAGGCCCTTGATCCTACGCAGTTGCTTCTGGCATGGAAACGCACAGCACCGCACAATGGCTGTGCCAAATTCGCACAGGCGCAAACCTGCCATGAACCCCAATCAACTGACCGACCAACTGGCCTTGTTCCTCGACGTGCTGGAAACCGGCAGTTTTTCTGCCGCCTCGCGCCGTCATCCGCTGACCCCTTCGGCCGTGGCTCGGCGTATCGACAGCCTGGAAAGCGCGCTCGGCAGTCAGCTGTTCCTGCGCAGCACTCATGCCGTACGCGCCACCCCGGCGGGATTGGCCTTTGCCGAACGCGCACGGCGCATCGTCGCCGAGTTGCGCCTGGCCCGGGCCGAGGCCGTGTCCCTGAGCAGCGCGCCGGAAGGCCTGATTCGTATCGATGCGCCGGCAGCCTTTGGGCGCCGGCACCTGGCACCGGTGATTGCCGACTTCCTGATGCTCTACCCCGGGCTCGATGTGCAACTGCACTTGATCGACAGCTTCGTCGACATGCAGGGCCTGAACCTCGGCAAGGTCGATCTGGTGTTGCGGGCAGGGCAATTGGCCGACACCCGGCTGGTGGCCACGCCACTGGCGAGCATGGTGCGTATCGCCTGCGCCAGCCCTGATTATTTGCGGCGTCGCGGCGTGCCGACCGAGCCGTCACAACTGATTGAACACGATGGACTCGACTGGGATGGCCTGGCCCCGCCCTTCGCCTGGCGTTTCGAGCGCGACGGGCAAATGCAGTTGCACCGGCCGGCGCGGATCCGCATGAGCGCCAACAATGCCGAGGCACTGGTGTGCGGCGCATTGGCCGGACTGGGTATCGCGCATCTGCCGACCTGGCTGGCCAGCGAGTACCTGTTGCGGGGAGAGTTGCTGCCGCTGTTCTGCGACAGCGGCCTGCCGAAACCGGAAAGCGCCGGCATCTATGCCTTGCGCCTGGAACAGCAGCCCAACTCCCGCAGTCGCTTGTTGCTGGAGTACCTGAAAACCCGCTTCAGCCCGGTTCCGCCTTGGGATCTGGTGTTGCAAACCCATTTGCAACGGCTCTGAGCAAAATTATCTGGCGCATTAAAGATTCGCCCGCTAGATTCTTGAGATCACAGATCAAGGCTTCGACATGACCACCGAGCGCAACACCCCGGACAACTGCGACAACCTGCTGCTGGACAATCAGACCTGCTTCGCCCTGCATTCCACTTCGCTGATGATGACCAAGGTCTACAAACCCTTGCTGCAAGCGCTGGGTCTGACCTACCCGCAATACCTGGCGATGATGGTGCTGTGGGAAAGGGACGGTTTGACCGTAGGTGAAATCAGCACGCGGTTGCTGACCGATCCTGGCTCGTTGACGCCACTGCTCAAGCGCCTGGAAGCCGAAGGCCTGCTCAGCCGGACCCGCAGCCGGGAGGATGAGCGGGTGGTGATCGTCGAACTCACCGAACAGGGCCGAGCGTTGCGCGACAAGGCCCGCGATATTCCCCAGTGCATCCTCGGCGCCAGCGGGATGACCGTGGAGCGCCTGCAAAACCTGCAAGCGGAGCTGCAGGAGCTGCGTCGTCACCTGCAAGACAGCCTGTAATTTCAAGGCCAACACAAATCCCCTGTGGGAGCGGGCTTGCTCGCGAATGCAGAGTGTCAGTCGACTAGTATTTGACTGATACGCCGCATTCGCGAGCAAGCCCGCTCCCACATTCGTTTTGCGGAATACCAGAAATCGGGCTCGCACCTTCCTCCTGAAAAATTCTGCTGGAAAATCCCCATTCAACAGCTCTAACTCAACGCTTTCGACCAAGACGATCCCTCCCGTCCTGTGGTTTTTTCGGATTTCTTCAAAAAATTATCTTGCGCACTAAATATTTGCGCGATACATTCACCTCGCACTTACTTAGCGCGCAAACATTTAGCGCAAAACAAACCAAATCCAAAACGAGGCTTTCACCATGCAAACTCTCTACACCGCAATCGCAACTTCCACCGGTGGCCGTGACGGTCGTGCGGTTTCCAGCGACAACATCCTCGACGTCAAGCTCGCCACGCCGAAAGAACTCGGCGGTGCCGGCGGCGCAGCCACCAACCCTGAGCAACTGTTCGCCGCCGGCTACTCCGCCTGCTTCATCGGTGCCCTGAAATTCGTGGCCAGCCAGACCAAGCGCAGCATCCCCAACGACGCTTCGATCACCGCCCACGTCGGCATCGGCCAGATCCCGGGCGGCTTCGGTCTGGACATCGACTTGCACATCAGCCTGCCGGGTCTTGAACAAGCCGATGCACAGGCACTGGTCGACGCAGCCCACCAGGTCTGCCCGTACTCCAACGCCACCCGTGGCAACGTCGATGTGCGTCTGCACGTAACCGTCTAAGCGCTGACTACCCAGGCCCGAACAGGAAACGAACATGAACACTTTCAGCAAAGTCTTGACCGGTACCCTTCTCGCCTTGTCCATCAGCAACGCGTTCGCAGGTACCGGGGTTGAACACAACACCCAGGCATTCCTCGATGTGCTGAATGCCGGCACCGGCAAGCCGATGGAGCAAATGACGCCCGCCGAGGCCCGCGCTGTTCTGGTAGGCGCGCAGTCGGGAGTGAAGCTGACGCTGCCAAAAGCCGATGTCAGCCAGAAGACCATTCAAGTCGACGGCCAACCGATCAGCCTGACCATCGTCCGGCCGGCCGGGGTCAAGGGTGAGCTGCCGGTGTTCATGTTCTTCCACGGCGGTGGCTGGGTGCTGGGGGACTTCCCGACCCACGAGCGGCTGGTGCGTGACCTGGTGACGGGCTCGGGTGCAGCGGCCGTGTTCGTGAACTACACGCCGTCGCCGGAAGCGCATTACCCGGTGGCGATCAACCAGGCTTACGCCGCGACCCGATGGGTGGCCGAGCACGGTAAAGAGATCAACGTCGATGGCCAGCGCCTGGCGGTAGCCGGCAACAGTGTCGGCGGCAACATGGCGGCGGTAGTTGCGCTGATGGCCAAGGACAAGGGCACACCGGCGATCAGGTTCCAGGTGCTGTTGTGGCCGGTGACTGATGCCAACTTCGAAACGGCGTCCTACAACCAGTTCGCCGAAGGGCACTTCCTCACCAGGAACATGATGAAGTGGTTCTGGGACAACTACACCACCGACGCCAATCAGCGGAACGAGATCTACGCCTCGCCACTGCGCGCGACCACCGCCCAGTTGAAAGGACTGCCTCCAGCGCTGGTGCAGACCGCCGGTGCCGACGTGTTACGCGACGAAGGCGAAGCCTACGCCCGCAAACTGGACGAGGCCGGTGTGCCGGTGACCTCGGTTCGCTACAACGGCCTGATCCACGACTACGGTTTGCTCAACGTGGTGAGCCAGGTGCCGGCGGTACGTTCGGCGATGCTGCAGGCATCTGAAGAACTCAAGCAACACCTGAAGAAATAATGCAGATCAACATGTGGGAGCGAGCCTGCTCGCGAAGGCGGCGTGTCAGGCAATGACGATGTGTCTGGCAAACCGCTTTCGCGAGCAGGCTCGCTCCCACAGGGGGCAACGAGGTTCTGAAAGGCACAAAAAAGCCCGACTCAATGGTCGGGCTTTTTCATTCCTCAAGCTGTGCTTATTTGGCACGGCCTTTGTAGGAACCGCCTTCGCGGGTATCGATCTCGATCATGTCGCCGATTTCGATGAAGTCAGCAACCGACAGCTCGGTACCGTTCTTCAGTTTGGCAGGCTTCATCACCTTGCCGGAAGTGTCGCCGCGAGCGGAACCTTCGGTGTAGTCAACCTGACGCACGATGGTGGTCGGCAGCTCTACGGAAACCAGACGTTCTTCGAAGAAGATCGCTTCGCAAACATCGGTCATGCCTTCTTCAACGAAAGGCAGAACGGCTTCGATGTCTTCAGCGTTCAGCTCGTACATGGTGTAGTCAGTGGTGTCCATGAACGTGTAGGTGTCGCCGCTGATGAAGGACAGGGTCGCTTCTTTGCGGTCGAGGATTACGTCGTCCAGTTTGTCGTCGGCGCTGTAAACGATCTCGGTCTTGTAACCGGTCAGCAGGTTCTTCAGCTTGGTCTTCATGATCGCGCTGTTACGACCGGACTTGGTGAATTCAGCTTTCTGAACCAGCCAAGGATCGTTTTCGAGACGAATCACGGTCCCGGGTTTCAGTTCTTTACCAGTTTTCATTGCGAATATCCGAATTTGGATGGGATTTACAAAAATCTAGGCCGCGTATCATATCCAATTTCCATAAAACTGTACCAGCGCCGTGGCAAGATCGGCCTGCAAGGCCTGTTCCAGACACCACGTCTCGGCGTGTTTTTCCAGCTCTGGCCAGTGTTTACGGGTGAGTTGCCAGTGGTCGGCTATTTTTTCACCAGCGTTCCACGCCCGCCAAAGACCGCTGATCGCCTCCCGCGCAGGCGCAGATAACCCCTTTACATAGAGTTCGAGGAAGGCTTCGAGCTTGTCCAGGTGGATGTCTTCTTCCTGCCGGTAAATGTGCCAGAGAAATGGCCGGCCAGCCCATTGAGCGCGCACGAAGGAATCTTCGCCGCGCACGGCATTAAAATCGCAGCACCACAGCAACCCGTCGTATTGATCCTGGCGGACGAATGGCAGCACCTGCACGGTCAAGGCATCCCGCACATGCACAGCACCGGCCGCCAAACCCTGCACACCGAGCCAACGCTCGACGTCGCCGAGAATCCGCCCTTCCGGCACCAGCAGATGAGTGGTCGTCGAATCGCCTGCCATCCCATCGAGCCAACTGGCCAAACCGGTGTTTTCGTAGGCAAACAATGAGATCAGCTGTGCGCCGGGCGCAGGATCAATCCCCATACCTTGCAGGAATTCTCTTTGAGCCTGCGGGTTTTGCTGAAATTGCCGACGCCGTTCCAGCAACCCTCGCTCACGCAGCAGTCCGCCGGTGCCCTTCTGGAACCCCGGGAAGAAAAAGAACTTCTGTACGCTTTTGTACTTCACCGAGGGCAAGCCGTGGCAGCCGATCACCCATTCCTCGGCGCTCAGATAGTCGAGGTTCATCCACAGCGGCGGCTTTTCCCGTTCGACCATGGCGTCCATATAGGCGCTCGGCAATTGGCAGGTAAAGGCAGCAATCACCACATCGGCGGCTTCGGTCGGCTGCCACTCGGCGGGCCATTGGCGCACTTCGACGTCGTGCTGCCACTGCTGCACAGCGTGGATGTCGATTTCCGGGCACAGGCGCTCGAACGCTCGCAGGTCATCGACCCATAGACGCACTGCCAGCCCATGTTCGGCCACCAGTTGCCGGGCCAGTCGCCAGGTCACGCCGATGTCGCCGAAGTTGTCGACCACGGTGCAAAAAATATCCCAGCGGGTTTTCATTTCAGGCATTCCAGGCTCCCGTTGGCAAAGGCGCCGATTGTCCGCATAAATTACCCCGTGCAGAAGAGCCGACGGCGATTATTCTTCATGCGACAATCGCCACTCGCCAGTGACCATTCGCCAAGAGGCAATCATGCCCCACCGCCCCACTCCACGCCGATCCTTCCCGATCAGCCTCAACGCCCTGCAACTGACCGGCAGCATCGCCCTCGGCATGTGGTTGGGATTCATTGCCATCGTGCTGACCTGCTGGCTCGCTTCGCGCCTTCTGTTCAGCGAACAATTGGCACCTGTGGCGGCAGCTGTGGAACAACTGGCCAAACCACCGGTGGTGGCTCAACCGATGCCGAACATTCCGCCACAGAGCCCGCTGTTCGAGCAATATGAAGAAAACCTGCGCAAGAACGAGCAGCAGCAACGGCTCGATCAGGCACGCGGCAGCAGTCGCAACCTGGCCAACCCGAACTGTCAGTTCTGGCTGCAACAGGACCGGACTGCACCCAGCGAAAAAAGCCGCGCCAACGTCCTGCAATTCTGCGATTGATCATGAATAAGCATACCGTCCACCAACTGATTCTCGACAAGCTGCGGATCGATCTCGACATCGCCGAACGGGCCGCGCAAACCGCCTACGAAACGGCGACCCATGAAGAAAACATCGCCGAGAACAAGTACGACACCCTGGGGCTGGAAGCGTCCTATCTCGCGGCCGGGCAAGCCAGGCGGGTCGAAGAGATTCGCCAGTCACTGAGCCTCTGCCAGAACCTGGCCCTGCGCCCGTATGACGATCAGCGGGGCATCGAAGTGGGCGCGCTGCTCGGGCTGGAGGACGAAAAGGGGCGCGAACAATGGCTGTTTCTGGCCCCCGATGCAGCCGGGCTGAAGGTCGATCTGGTGGGGCAACTGGTCACCGTCATCACCCCGCGCTCACCGCTGGGCAAAAGCCTGCTGGGCAAGTTCGAGGGCGATGAGGTGGAAATTCTGGTGGCGGGCGCTCGGCAACAGTTCGCTGTCACCGAGGTGGTTTGACCGGCAGCAAACGCTATCAGTGAACGGGCAGTTCGACGCCGTCGAACAGCTCTTCCAGTTCCTGTTTGTTGTGGCATTGAATGGCCTTGGCCATGACTTCGCGGGTCAGGTGCGGCGCGAACTTCTCGATGAAGTCGCACATGAAGCCCCGCAGGAAGGTGCCGCGACGGAAGCCGATCTTGGTCACGCTGGACTCGAACAGCTCGCTGGCGTCGAGTACCACCAGGTCGCTGTCGAGTTTGCTGTCAACGGCCATTTTCGCCACGATGCCCACCCCCAGACCCAGGCGAACATAGGTCTTGATCACGTCGGCGTCGGCAGCGGTGAACACCACTTTCGGCGTCAGGCCGCGATGGCTGAAGGCTTCGTCGAGTTTCGAACGACCGGTAAAACCGAACACGTACGTCACGATCGGGTATTCGGCCAGTGCTTCGAGGGTCAGTTTCGACAGCTTGGTCAGCGGGTGGCCCTGAGGCACGACCACGCATCGGTTCCAGCGGTAGCACGGCATCATCACCAGGTCGCCGAACAGTTCGAGCGCTTCGGTGGCAATAGCGAAATCCACGGTGCCGTCAGCGGCCATTTCGGCGATTTGCATCGGTGATCCCTGATGCATGTGCAGGGCAACGTCCGGGTATTGCTTGATAAAACTGCTGATCACCGGCGGCAACGCATAACGCGCCTGGGTGTGAGTGGTGGCAATCGACAGGGTGCCTTTCTTCTCGTTGGAGAACTCCTGGGCGATCTGCTTGATGCTTTCAACCTTGCGCAGAATTTCGCCGGCGGTGGTGATGATGCGCTCGCCGGCCGGGGTAACGCGGGTCAGGTGCTTGCCGCTGCGGGCAAAAACCTCGACGCCCAGTTCGTCTTCCAGCAGACGGATCTGCTTGCTGATGCCGGGTTGAGAGGTGTAAAGGCTTTGGGCTGTAGCGGAAACGTTGAGGTCGTGGTGCGCCACTTCCCAGATGTAGCGCAATTGTTGAAGCTTCATATGAATCCCTCAAAGCAGGTAGACGCCACGGGCATCAGCGACGGTATATAACTATATTAATGGCTCGAAGAATAAATCTAGAACTTTTTTATCAGATTGCCATTATTCGTGTCCTAGCGGTCCCCTTGACGACGACGTTGCACCAGCGGCACCAGATAGACCGGCACCTTGGACAGTTGCAACACGCGGGCGGCGGTTCGCCCCAAAGGCGTTTCCGCACCGGCACCGTGGCTGTGACTACCTACGATCAACAAATCCACGGAGAGTTTCTGCGCCTGGTCCAGAATCACCTGCGATGGGTCGCCTTGCAGCACCCGCACCGCCTGAATCCGCTCCAGGTCGTGCTCGCCTTCATCCCCCAACTCTTCACGAAAACTGTCGAGCACCCGCTGCTCGATACTGGCAATCACCGTATTCAGGCCCTGGCTGTGAAACTCGTTCAGCGCCTGTTCATCGAGATAACTTTGCAGCACCGATTCGGCAAACAACCCCATGGGTTCAACCGCATGCACGACATACAAACTGGCATTGAAGGTCCTGGCCAGTTCCAGGGCATGCTGCATCACCACGGGCGCGTACAGGCCAAGGTCAGTGGCATACAGCATCGAACGAATCATATGACCTCCTCGACTGCCAACATGGCGGAGATTTGATTCAGCTTAGCAGTGCCTTGGCGACTACGGCGTCCGGCGCAACGCATTGAACGGTGGGCTTAAACCTTTTGCTCGTTGCTTATGCCATGGGGTACATGACCGGTGGCGACGACTTCACGGGCCAATTCGCAGTGGCCGGCCTGATCGTCGAAAAACACGTCGGCCGCGAAGGCTTCGAGAAAGGCCGATTTGGTCAGGCCGCCGAGGAACAGCGACTCGTCGAGACGGATGTCCCATTCGCGCAACGTGCGAATGACCCGCTCATGGGCCGGCGCCGATCGCGCCGTGACCAGCGCAGTACGGATCGGGCAGGTGTCCTCCGGGAACTCACGCTGCAACAGGTTGAGAGCCGCGAGAAAGCCCTTGAACGGCCCACCGCGCAACGGCTCGCGGGCGGCCTCACGCTCGCTGGCCTGGAACGCTTCCAGACCACCGGCCTGATAAATGCGCTCCGACTCATCGGAAAACAGCACCGCGTCTCCATCGAAGGCAATGCGCAACTCGTCGCTGGCCGCACGGCTGGCGCCGCCCGACAGAATGGTCGCGGCCGCGAACCCGGCGTCCAGTGCATTGCGTACGTCTTCGGCGTGGGTCGAGAGAAACAGGTCGCAGCCAAAGGCCTTGAGGTAAGGATACGGACTGCGCCCGCCGACAAAGGCCGCACGGGAAATCGCCAGTCCGTAGTGGTCAATCGAGTTGAACACCCGCAGCCCGGTGTCGGCGCTGTTGCGCGACACCAGAATCACCTCGACCCGGGCGCGGCCGAGGTTGTTGTTGAGGTTCAGGAGTTTCTGCACCAACGGGAAGGCATCGCCGGGTTCGAGGATTTCGTCTTCATGTTCGATCTGATATTGCCGGTAGGCTTCGACCCCACTCGACAGGTAGACCTTGTGGCTTTCGCTCAGGTCGAACAGCGCCCGCGAAGAAATCGCCAGCACCAGCTTGTCGTCAATTGCCTTTGGCATGCCCTTCCCCCTCAGGTCGGTCTACTCAGGTGTTGCGTCGATCAATGAAACTCAAGCTGCGATACAAGGCCTCGATGCGTGGCATCTCACACCCGGCTGCCTTCGCCGCCGCCAAAGGCCGGGCGTAGATCGCGGCCAGTTCCAGCGGTCGCTTGTGCAAGTAATCGTGGTACATGCTCGGCCAGTAGTCGGGCATTTTCTCGGTCACCATGAACAAATGCTCGGCATACCCTGCCGGTACGTCGTGCCCGCAGGCGATTGCCCCTTGCACCACTTCAGCCATCAGCGCCTTGATCAGCTCGCGACTGTCGGCATCGGCCATCAACGGCGTGGTGCTCGCCCCCAGCAAAACCGAGAGACCGTTGTAAGGGATATTCCAGACCAGTTTTTGCCAACGCGCCTGATGTAAATTCGCCATGGCCTGTGAATCGAGGCCGGCGCTGCGAAACAGTCCGACGCCCTCCTCGACAATCGCGCTGCGTGCCGGCCCATCAGCGGGACCGCTGTGATAACCCACATGCACCGCGCCCAGCGCCTGATGGGTAATGACGCCCGGCGCCTCGCGATGGACGCAGATGTAGCAGAGCCCTCCGAGCACATGCAGCGAATCGGGGAGCAACTCGCGCAGGCTGTCTTCGACGTCCAGGCCATTTTGCAACAGCAGTACCTTGGCGTTAGGTGCCGCCGCCTGCAGGATGGCGGGTGCCAGGTCGGCGTTGCTGGTAGTTTTCGCGCCCACCAGCAGCCAGTTGCAGGGCGGCATGTCTTCAGCGTTGGAATAAGCCTGCACCGGGTTCAGTTTCAGCGCGCCGTGGGGCGCGCTGTCGACTTGCAACCCGTGCTCGGTTACGGCGGAAAACTCGCTGCGCAGCAGAAAATGCACATCAAAACCGGCACGCGCCAGCATCACCCCGTAGAAACCACCGATTGCGCCGGTCCCGATAATGCCGATCGTCGGCCTGGCAACTGTTCCCATCATGGCAACTCCTCTGCTGTTCGACTCAGCGCCTGGCGCACGGCCCGATTGAGCTCGGTGTCGGTCAGGCGCGATTTCAGTGCTCCAAAGAATTCGCCGTCGCGAACGACAAACAGCGCCGGCAAGTGAAAGACCTGATAACGCTCGACCACCCCGCCGTTGTTGCCGGCATCGATCCAGCACAGTCGATCGACTGCCAGGTCGAGTATCGGCAATTGCTCGCGGGCAAAACGGCAACTGGCGCAGCCGACACTGGTGAAAATGACCAGCGATACACCGCTCATCGCCAGCAGCCGTTGGTCGACGTCAAAATCGGTCAGTTCCAATTCGACCACTATACTGGAGGGAACAATGTCAGATGGCCGACACATGGAGTCTGTGTTCATGGGACGATTCATTCCTCACCCTGACGATGTGCCCGTCGAGTTAACGTTGCTGAAACCTGAGTGTCTTTCGCGACGACAGTTGCACACTATCAGTCTCGGGGGCATGGCTTGCAATTATCACCGCGCGTGGCGCCACGGCACGGCGCTGGAGGTACGCATGCCGACCGTGAACCCGGACATGCGCTACCTGGGCTATGTGGCCTGGTGCCTGCGGCGCAAACGCGGTTATCTGGTGGGCATCGCCTTCGTCGACGAACAAACGCTGTTCAGCGCCCGAATGGGCGAGCAGGTGTGCCAGATCGAACGCTACTGCCGCCTGCATGACGCCCACGAAGACCTGCAGGATATCCAGGCCCTGGCCCTCGAATGGGTCCAGGAGCATGCCGACGAGTTCTCTCACGATTCGGTGCGCAAGGCTTTTGCGCAACCGGTGCTGGAATAGAGGCGTTCTTGATCGGTTTGCCCCTCACGGCAGGGAAACTGACTGCGAAACCCCACCAAACCGGCGTCTGCCCATTGTCGAGCCACGGTGTAACGCGCTAAGGTTCGGCTCCCCGACGCGCTTAATTTGCTGTGCTCCGCCGCGCGGGTTCGCTGGCGGCCGGCACCCGTGACCTGACGAGTAAACGATGGCTGATTTACCGATCAACGACCTAAACGTCGCCTCCAACGAGACACTGATCACTCCCGATCAGCTCAAGCGCGATATTCCCCTGAGCGACGCCGCACTGCGCACCGTCACCAAGGGCCGCGAAGTCATTCGCAACATTCTGGATGGCACCGACCATCGCCTGTTCGTCGTCATCGGGCCTTGCTCGATCCACGACATCAAGGCCGCCCACGAATATGCCGAGCGCCTGAAGGTTCTCGCTGCCGAAGTGTCCGATACCCTGTATCTGGTCATGCGCGTGTATTTCGAGAAGCCACGTACCACCGTCGGCTGGAAAGGCTTGATCAACGACCCGTACCTGGACGACTCGTTCAAGATCCAGGACGGCTTGCACATCGGTCGCCAGTTGCTGCTCGACCTGGCCGAAAAAGGCCTGCCGACCGCCACCGAAGCCCTCGACCCGATCTCCCCGCAGTATTTGCAGGACCTGATCAGCTGGTCGGCCATCGGCGCGCGCACCACCGAATCCCAGACTCACCGTGAAATGGCCTCCGGCCTGTCCTCGGCCGTTGGCTTCAAGAACGGCACCGATGGTGGCCTGACCGTGGCGATCAACGCCCTGCAGTCGGTTTCAAGCCCGCACCGCTTCCTGGGCATCAACCAGGAAGGTGGCGTGTCGATCGTGACCACCAAGGGCAATGCCTACGGTCACGTGGTGCTGCGCGGCGGCAACGGCAAGCCGAACTACGATTCGGTCAGCGTTGCGCTCTGCGAGCAGGCGCTGAACAAGGCGAAGATCAAGCCGAACATCATGGTCGATTGCAGCCACGCCAACTCCAACAAGGATCCGGCCCTGCAACCGCTGGTGATGGAGAACGTCGCCAACCAGATCCTCGAAGGCAACAAGTCGATCATTGGCCTGATGGTAGAAAGCCACCTGAACTGGGGCGCCCAGGCGATCCCGAAAGACCTCGCCGACCTGCAGTACGGCGTGTCGATCACCGACGCCTGCATCGACTGGACCGCGACCGAAAACACCTTGCGCAGCATGCATGCCAAGCTCAAGGATGTGCTGCCTAAACGCGATCGCAGCTAATCTGCCTGAGTGGTTGCTTAAAAAGCGCACAAAAAAAACGCCGGGCTGAACCCGGCGTTTTTTTATGCGTTCGTTTTGTTGAAGGTCACTGGCTCAGCTTGGCCGCATGCCGCTGGTGACGCTCCATGTAGCGCTCGACGTAGGAGCACGATGGAATGACGGTGTAGCCCATTTCGTCAGCGTACTCCAGCGCCTTCTCGGTCAAGGCTGCCGCAATACCGCGACCACGCAATGCGTTGGGCACGAAGGTGCGATAGATATCCAGGGTCTGTTTCCCCAGATCCATATAGGTCAGATAGGCACGATGACCGTCCACATTGGTCTCGAACTGATGACCAGCCTGGTCATGGTGGATGGACAACGCCTCGCTCATCACTACTCCTCGCGGGTCTGGAATTCCGACCCCTACCTTACCGATGTTTTTCCGGCGAAGGAACATCTACGCCACCCCGTGCCTGTATGGACACCGAGAAGAGCTGCACCGATCTCGCGCTACCGAGCACGTACAAATAGTAGGCACCATTGGCAGAAATGCTCAAGGTGCGCTCGTCATCGTGCGGGTTGGCGGGTGCTGCTCCGGATCACGCAGGATTGGCTCGACCGAAGATCACTCGGGGTCGATAGCCTGTACATTGCCGGATGTTGAGACTTAAGACGAGCGCCCGTTGTTAAAGTCACCTGAACATCGAGAAAGATATTGAGAGGCGCCACACAAAAGCCGAACAAAAGTGTAGACGAATCCATGTAGGCGGACTTTAGCCAGACTGAAAAACAGCGCCGTGCCACAGGAACTTTTTCTCGTCGGCTCGCTCAGCCACGGGCCTTGCAGCTGGATATTTTTTAAACAATTCAGTTAAAAGTTGCTCGAAAAAGAATCAACGCCTACAATTTTTTTTGCTTCTTGCGTCACGTCAGTTTTACTTACTACAAGTAATGGGTAGTATGTACGCCGGCTATTTCCTCAATCGGAGGAGATAGCTACTTAATAGAAAGTCCTTGAAGGGGAACACGATGAACAACGTTCTGAAATTCTCTGCTCTGGCTCTGGCCGCAGTTCTGGCTACCGGTTGCAGCAGCGCATCGAAAGAAACCGAAGCACGTCTGACCGCTACTGAAGACGCAGCTGCTCGCTCCCAGGCTCGTGCAGACGAAGCTTACCGTAAAGCTGATGAAGCTCTGGCTGCTGCTCAAAAAGCACAACAGACTGCTGACGAAGCTAACGAGCGTGCTCTGCGCATGCTGGACAAAGCTAGCCGCAAGTAATAATCCTTCGGGATTGTTATCAAGCCGACCCATTTTTTGGGTCGGCTTTTTTATTGCCCGGCGTTTCTCCAGGATCGAGTAGGAGGCGGCTTCACAGCCGCCGTCCTCTCACACCACCGTACGTACGGGTCCGTATACGGCGGTTCAGGTTATGCGGTTAAGCCGTTTTATCGTATCCAGTATTGGGACCAGCCCCAGGCTGTCCCACAGCTTCTTCGGCAGCGCGTGATTCATATGTGACGCTCCCGAATTCCACCATGGCCCGCGCCCGTTGAACGCTGATTTGCAGGCGCGTGTTTCGCTGATCCCCAGACGTATCAGGTTGCGCGCCCTCGTTGGGCGCTGCTTCCATTGACGCCAAATGACACAGCGAAGTTTACGGCGCATCCAGCCATCCAACTCCTCAAGGGGGCGGTTGCTCTGGCTGAGCTTGAAGTAACCCGCCCAACCACGTAACACCGGGTTAATCCGTTCAATGACGCTTGCCATCTTGTGGCCCCGCGCTCCGCGCAGCAGTTCTCTGAGCCGATCGCGCAAGCGATTCAGGCTCATCGTAGCTACTTTCAGCCTCGGCTGTTTATGCAGGCTCATCCCGTAACCCAAGTAATCACACGCCCACGGCCGTGCTACTCGGCTCTTTTCTTGATTCAACGTCAGTTTCAGGCGTTGATTCAGGAAGCGCTCAACCCTGACCAGCACTCGCTCGCCAGCACGACGACTGCGCACATAAATGTTGGCGTCGTCGGCATAGCGTACAAAACGATGGCCCCGCCGTTCCAGTTCGCGGTCGAGTTCATTGAGCAGGATGTTCGACAACAACGGTGAGAGCGGGCCGCCTTGCGGCGTCCCTTCCTGCCGTCGGCTGGCGATCCCGCCCGACATCATTCCCGCTTCGAGATAACGACGGATCAGCATAAGCACACGTTTATCTTCGATTTGACGCTCGATGTAGACCATCAATACATCGTGGTTGACCCGATCAAAGAACTTCTCCAGATCGAGTTCCACGCACCAGCGGTGGCCCGCCGCCACATGGGCGCGGGCGGTTTCGATGGCTTGATGAGTGCTTCTGCCCGGACGAAAGCCGTAGCTGTAGTCCGAAAACAGCGGATCGAAGATTGGCGTGAGCTGTTGCAGCAGCGCCTGCTGGATCAGGCGATCCACGACGCTGGGGATACCCAGCTGTCTTGTGCCGCCTTTGGGTTTGGGGATATCGACGGCGCGTACACCTTGCGGGTGGTATTCGCCGGCCAGCAGCCGAGTCTTGAGGATCGGCCAATACTGTTTCACGTAGCCCGCCAGCTGGTCGACCGTCATGCCATCGGCACCCGGTGCGCCCTTGTTGCTGACCACGCGTTGATACGCACGCTTGAGGTTGGCGGGTGCAAGCACCCGCACCATCAGCGTGTCCGGCTCCGCGTTCGTCCACGCCACAGACGCCGTCGATGTTTGCGCCCTGTCAGCCTTCATCCTCGGATACCGTCCAGGACCTGGGGTAACAGTTTTCTCTTGGAGAATATTCTGCGTTTCAACATTCGACGAGACTCTGACGCCTACTGGCGGCATAACCTGTTCGGCCCTTGGTGACGCGGTAATCCGCCACTTACTACGGCCTCAGCTGACTTCTGTGGGCTCATCCCGTCGCCTCTCGACGCTCGGTAGCACAGTGGCAAACCCACAGATCTCCCAGGGTAATTCGCGCGACCTTCCTGCTTATGCCTGTCGGATCTACGTCACAGCGTTCCGTGCAAGTATTGGGCTTTGAAGATATTGGCCTTCTTACCCCGCTGCGCCGCCTCTATCCGCTTCCTGTTCGTCAGGCCAGCATTTTGCCTCGGGCTTCCTTCAGATTCGCAGTCGCCCGCGACACCCTTGCCTCTGGCTAACACTTCCCCTTGCCGGGTGTGTAGAGGACTTTCACCTCCAAGTCACCAGCGTGGCCACCACAGCCAAGCTGGTTGCGCTTCGCGCAACGCGCCATGCCTGGCGCACCAATAAAAAACCCGTCGACGCGGTCCGCGCCGACGGGTTCTTTGCCAGCGTTACTGCAGCGGGTCGATCGGCGTGCTCGACACCATCGGTACGACGCCGTTGCCCGGCACAGCGATCTCTACCGGCAGGCCGTCTTCAGCGGCGACCACATCACGCACCACATCCCAGTTCATGCGCAGGTTGTTGGTGATGTCTTCACGCTTGAGCATCGCATTGATGACTGCGGTGTGCTTGTCGACCACCGACGGATTGCCCTTGTCGTCCAGCGGCGTATGCGCCTCCAGATAGACCTTGCCGCCACTCAAACCAAACTTGTACGGGTCGTTGATGATCCGCACGGACGTACCGACCGGCACCATGCCCGCCATTTCCAGCACGTTGTTGTTGAACATGCGGAAGCAACCGTGACTGGTGCGCATGCCGATACCGAACTTCTTGTTCGAACCGTGGATCAGGTAGCCCGGTGTGCCCAGGGTGAACTTGAACGGCCCCAGCGGGTTGTCAGGGCCGGCCGGCACGACGTTGGGTAGCGGATCACCGTCGGCTGCGTGCTCGGCCTTGATCGAAGCTGGAGGCGTCCAGGTCGGATTAGGTGTCTTGGCGGTAATGTTGGTGTGGGCAATCGGCGAGCCCCAGCCTTCACGACCGATACCCAGCGGGAACGTGTACACCACGTTCTTGCCTTTCGGGTAGTAGTAGAGGCGGTACTCGGCCAGGTTGATCACAATGCCTTCACGCGGGCCTGGCGGCAGGATGAAGCGGGTCGGCAGAATGATTTCCGTGCCAGCGCCTGGCAACCAGGCATCGACTCCCGGGTTGGCCGCGAGCATTTCCGTGTAGCCCAGATCGTAGGCGGTACCAAGGTCGGCGAAGGTGTCTTCGTACTTGGCCTTGATCACCTGCACCTGGCCGATGATGTCCTCACCGGGCGGTGGCAGGGGAAACTCCAATGCTGCGACTGGACCGGCCATAAAGAGGGCGGCAAGAGTCAGGCAGCGGGTGACGGCAGGAAAGCGCGGCAACATCCGGAAAATCCTTCGCATGATCAACAGAGATATAAGAGCGCGATTGTACACCGCCATCCGTTATTTCGGGGAGATGGCCCGATTGCAGGCAGTGCTAGGCGATTTTGAGATTGTCCTCGATCCCGTGTGGGGGCGAGCTTGCTTGTGATGGCTGTGTGGCAGGCGGCGTGGATTTTTGAGGGTGCACATATCCGTTTCTGCGGTAACGGCTGCTTTTGGTTCCGCCCTTACGGCGGGTTACTTGGAAGAGCGGAACGCCGCCCGGCCCCAAGTAACCAAGGGCTCTTGCCCCTGACGTTCGGTGCCTCGCCTAGGCTCGGCATGCCCTCGCTCCGGTCCTGCTCCGTGGGCCCGCCGCCATCGGCCATCCATGGCCGGCGGCGGCTAACCCGGCATCCATGCCGGGTTGCCCACTACGCAGAACCTCCACTCGGCCTCTCGAGGGGGCGTGTACCGCAAAAGCAAAAGCGAGGCGGCCTACCGGCCGGCCTGATCGCGGGGTTCGTTCGCCTGTGATGCTCTTGGTCGGCCGGTAGGCCGCCATCGCGAGCAGGCTCGCTCCTACAGTTGGGCTGGGTACATTCGAAAGAAATTGGTCGGCTGTCAGGCCGCCTTCGCGGGCAAGTCGGATCGCCGCACCGCCGCCCCAAAGAAGAGCAAAGGCAGAGCGGCGTACACCCACGCTCCTCACCACTCATCAGGCCGAGCGTTAGCTCGCCTGCAGCTCTTGATCTTGATTCACCCGCCCCCTCGGCAGGCTGAGTGGAGGTGTTCATCCGGGGGTAGGCGCGCAGCGCCGTTCGGCGCAGCCGAACACATCGAGAGGAGGTCGCGCGAAGCCGACCGGAGGCGATGCCCCCCGGATGAATGCCGGAGCGAAGGAACCCCGAGCCCAGGCGAGGGGCCGTACGTTCGGGGCGAGCGTTTTTTTGCTTACTTTTTTTAGGCGCTTGTAAAAAAGTGACTCGCCGTAAGGGCGAAACCATAAGCCGCCGTTACCCGAACAACGGATATGTACGCAATCAACAAATAACAGGGCTAGCACGCAACTACGGATCAAAGCTCGAACCGCAACTCCGGCCAGATCGGCGACGTACCACGCTTCTGCGACTCAAGAATGGCCCGGCACAACGAACACAGCCGCTGGTCCTGAAACACCCGGCGATCAACACTCGACCAGCGAGGCGAAGCCGGCAACAGACTGCCACACAGGGTCCGGTCCGCCGAGCCGCCCAACTCCAGCTGACGGGTCACCAGATGCACCCGCACTTCCTGGCAGGCGAACAGATCCAACTGTTCGTCAGGCTCGATCAGTTGATAGGCAAATAGTGACCAGGCGGGACGCGGCATCGGGGGCTCCAAATCGGGGGCGCCACCTTAGCCGAAAGCCTGCGTCTAGAAAAGTGTCATAACAGCGGTTTTAGAGTAGGCCAGACATTTTCCAGCAACTTGTCCTGGGCCCCGGCCGCCGGGTGTATGCCGTCAGCCTGCATCAAGTCCGGATGGCCGCCCACGCCGTCGAGGAAAAACGGCACCAGCGGGATCTTTTTCTCATCGGCCAGGTTGCTATAGACCTCGGCGAACGCCTTGGTGTAACGCGCACCATAATTGGGTGGCAATTGCATGCCTAGCAGCAACACCTTGGCACCGCTGGCACGGGAGCTGTCGATCATCGAAGCAAGATTTTGTTGCAATTGAGTTGGCAGCATCCCGCGCAGGCCGTCATTGCCGCCCAACTCGAGGATCACCAGTTCCGGTTTATGCTCTGCAAGCAGCGCGGGCAGGCGCGCCTGGCCTCCGGCACTGGTGTCGCCACTGATGGACGCATTGATCACTTTATCGTCGAAACCTTCGCGCCTGAGCCGTTGCTCAAGCAGCGACACCCAGCCCAGCCGGGTATCCAGCCCGAAACCGGCGCTGATACTATCGCCAACGATCAGGACTGTACCCGCCGCTGCGTTTTGGGCCATGCACATCAAGGCCAGGCCAGCACTCAAAAACCAGACACGCATCGGACTCTCCATGGGCGCAAGCATTCTCATCGCGAAGGACCTTAGCAAAGTGGTTCCCAGCGCGGAAGGTGAACTGACCATCCTGCACCAACTCAGCCTGGAACTGAACAAGGGCGATAGCCTGGCCATCGTCGGCGCTTCCGGTTCCGGCAAGTCCACCCTGCTGGGCCTGCTCGCCGGCCTCGACCTGCCGAGCAGCGGCGAAGTCACTCTCGCCGGGCAAGGCCTGAGCAATCTCGATGAAGACCAGCGTGCGCGCATCCGCGCCGAGCACGTGGGTTTTGTCTTTCAATCGTTTCAGCTGCTCGACAGTCTCAATGCCCTGGAAAACGTCATGCTGCCACTGGAACTCGATGGCCGCAAAGACGCCCGCGAACGCGCCACCCAATTGCTGCAACGGGTGGGACTGGGCCAACGCCTGACGCACTCGCCGCGCCAGCTCTCCGGAGGCGAGCAGCAACGCGTGGCGATTGCCCGCGCGTTTGCCGCCGAGCCCGATGTGCTGTTCGCCGACGAACCGACCGGCAACCTCGACAGCCACACCGGCGAGCGCATCAGCGACTTGCTGTTCGAGCTCAACCAGGAGCGAGGCACGACCCTGGTGCTGGTGACTCACGATGAACGCCTGGCCCATCGCTGCCGGCGCCTGATCCGTCTTGAAGCCGGCCTGCTGGTCGCCCCTCTGGAGCCTTGATGGCACGTCTGCCGCTGTTGCGCCTGTTCAGTCTCGCCATCCGCCAATTGCTGCGCGATGCCCGCGCCGGTGAATTGCGCGTGTTGTTTTTCGCCTTGCTGGTGGCCGTGGCCGCCAGCACCGCCATCGGTTACTTTGGCGCACGCCTGAACGGCGCCATGATGCTGCGCGCTACCGAATTCCTCGGTGCCGACTTGCTGCTCGAAGGCAGTTCGCCGGCGCGCCCCGAACAGATAAGAAGCGGCACCGAACTGGGTCTGGAACACGCTCAAGTGGTGGAGTTCTCCAGCGTCATCGCCACCGACAACGGCATCCAGTTGTCCAGTATCAAGGCGGCCGACGGCACCTACCCGCTACGCGGCGAATTGAAAAGCGCGCCCTCACCCTATGCCACGGAAACAGTCGGTGGCGGACCGCAACCCGGTGAAGCCTGGGTCGAGGCACGCCTGCTGACCGCCCTGGACCTGAAGATCGGCGACAGCATCGATGTCGGCATGAAAACCCTGAAACTGGCGCGGGTGCTGACCTACGAACCCGACCGCGCCGGCAATTTCTACAGCCTGACACCGCGGGTGCTGATCAACCTCGACGACCTTGCGGCCACCGGCGTGGTGCAGCCCGGCAGCCGGGTCAGCTATCGCGAATTATGGCGAGGCAATGCTCAGGCACTCGAAACGTATCGGCAACAGATCAAACCGGGTCTTGCCGCCAACCAGCGCTTGCAAGACGCCCGCGACGGCAATCGGCAGATCGGCGGCGCCCTGGGCAAAGCCGAACGCTACCTGAACATGGCCAGCCTGGTGGCGGTATTGCTGTCCGGCGTGGCGGTGGCGCTGTCGGCAACCCGCTTCGCCACCCGCCGGTTCGATGCCAGTGCCTTGCTGCGCTGCCTCGGGCTGTCGCGCCGGGAAACCATGGTGTTGTTCAGCCTGCAACTGACCGTGCTCGGACTGCTGGCCAGTATCAGCGGCGCCCTCCTTGGCTGGCTCGCACAGCTGGGGTTGTTTGCCCTGCTGCATGACTTGTTGCCGACCGACGTGCCTCCGGGCGGGCTGTTTCCAGCCATTGCCGGGATCGGCACCGGACTGGTGGCGCTGGCCGGTTTCGCCTTGCCGCCACTGGCGGCTCTGGGCCGGGTTCCGCCATTGCGTGTGCTGCGCCGGGACATGCTGCCGATCCCTTCCAGCACCTGGATGGTCTACGGCGCAGCGCTGGGCGCCCTCGCCCTGATCATGTGGCGCCTGAGCCTGGACCTGGTGCTGACCTTTGCCCTGCTCGGCGGCGGCGTGATTGCAGCGCTGGTGCTGGGCGGCTTGTTGTTACTGCTGTTGAAGAGTCTGCGGCGCATGCTGGCTCGTGCGTCCTTGCCCTGGCGCCTGGGACTGGGCCAACTGCTGCGTCATCCGCTCGCTGCCGCGGGCCAGTCCCTGGCGTTCGGCCTGATTCTGCTGTCGATGGCGCTGATTGCGCTGCTGCGCGGCGAGTTGCTGGACACCTGGCAGAACCAGCTGCCGAAAAACGCTCCAAACTACTTCGCGCTGAACATCCTGCCAGCGGACAAACAGGCCTTCACCGATCACCTGATTGCCGTGTCGGCGCAATCGGCTCCGCTGTACCCGGTGGTGCCGGGGCGCTTGATCAGCATCAACGGCGAACCGGTGCAGCAAATCGTCACCAAGGAATCGGCCGGCGACCGGGCGATCCAGCGCGACCTGAGCCTGACCTGGGCCGCGGACCTGCCGTCGGGCAACAAACTCACGGCCGGCAATTGGTGGAACGAACAGACGCCGGACGATGTTCCTGGCGTGTCGGTGGAAGGCAAGGTCGCCGAAAGCCTCAAAATCAAGCTCGGCGACCATCTGGTTTTCAGCGTTGGCGGGGTCAATCGCGAGGCGAAAGTCACCAGCCTGCGGGAGATCAACTGGGACAACTTCCAGCCGAACTTCTTCATGATCTTCCAGCCCGGCACCCTCAAGGATCTGCCGGCGACCTACCTGACCAGTTTCTATCTGGCATCGGGTCATGACCAACAGATTGTCGACCTGTCCCGCGCCTTCCCGGCGGTGACGATCCTGCAGGTCGAAGCCTTGCTGGAGCAATTGCGCAGCATCCTCGCCCAGGTGACCCTGGCGGTGGAGTACGTGTTGTTGTTCGTGTTGGCGGCGGGGATGGCGGTGCTGTTCTCCGGCCTGCAAGCGACGCTGGATGAACGCATTCGCCAGGGCGCGCTGTTGCGAGCACTGGGGGCAGAGCGACAATTGCTGGTCAAGGCTCGACGTATCGAGTTCGGTTTGCTGGGCGCAGTCAGTGGCTTGCTGGCGGCGCTGGGTTCGGAAGTGGTGAGTTGGGTGCTCTACCGCTACGCCTTTGACCTGCCGTGGCATCCGCATCCATGGCTGTTGGTGCTGCCACTGGTGGGCGCCGTGCTCATTGGCGGTGCCGGCGTGTTCGGCACCCGTCGGGCATTGAACGCCAGCCCGCTGACAGTCCTGCGCGAGGGTTGATAGACTCCTGCCATCCTCACCACAAGAAGCTGTCATGAGCCGTTACCGCCCTCCCCGCACCGCTGGCACCGCGCTGATCACCCCCGAGGGTGAAGCGCGGATGCGCGCCGAGTTCCATGAGTTGTGGCATGTACGTCGGCCCCAGGTTACCCAGGCTGTCAGCGAAGCCGCGGCCCAGGGTGATCGCTCGGAGAACGCTGAATACACCTATGGCAAAAAGATGCTGCGAGAGATCGACAGCCGCGTGCGTTTTCTCACCAAACGCCTGGAAGCGCTCAAGGTTGTCAGCGAAAAACCCAGCGATCCGAACAAGGTCTATTTCGGCGCCTGGGTCACGATAGAGGACGAGGATGGCAAAGAGTCGCGCTACCGCATTGTCGGGCCCGATGAACTGGACCTCAAGCAGGGTCTGATCAGCATTGACTCGCCGTTGGCCCGCGCCCTGATCGGCAAGGCACTGGACGCCGAAGTCCGGGTCCAGACACCCACCGGTGAGCAGTGCGTCTACATCGTGGCGATCGACTACCCGTGAGCTTTAACGCCGGGTAATCAGCCCTTGCCGGGCAACGCGGGTCAGTTGCCGGATCACTTCAGGCGCATCTTCTAGGCTGGGGGATTGAATCACCGCCAAATCAAAACTGTCGTCGGCGAAACGAGCGAGCGACTCACCGTCTTCGACAAACTGGATCAGGAAGGCAGCGGGACCGCCGGTACGACGAGGCCAGCCATCGAGATAACGCAAGAGCGTCGGCTGATGTTTGCCGCCAAGCAGGATTTTTGGATTACGCTGGGTCAGGTGTGCCGTGATCGGCGCGGGACGTACAACGGGGTTTAATGCATTCATTGTGTCGTGTCTCTGCCTCAAAAGTCTGCATGGCAGGTGAGAGGCAACACCGAACCAGCGCTTTAGCGGTATTTCGAAGCCTGTTCTGGCTTCTATCGGCAACTGGATGAGTCACCTGGCGCCCCGCAAGTAGCTGTTTAAATCGGCGCATGAGCAACATCCTAGAGAAGCTGACTGGACAGTGTCAAGAATGACGCTCAACAAAAAAGGCCCGCACAATGCGGGCCTTTTCGTTGAGCCAGAGCGCTCAGCCGGCGATGACACGGTCCGCCGAGAGTTTGCCCGCACCTTCGATCAATACCGCGATACTGCCACCAAGCAAGGCCAGGGCGAATTCATAACCGTTGTTGGCCATGAACAGTCCGTTGCTGATGTGCACCGAGAAAATTGCGACCAGCGACAGGAAGATCAGGCCCAGTGCGGCCGGGCGAACCAGCAAGCCGATGATCAGGGCCAGGCCGGCGAAGAATTCGGTGCCGCCCGCCAGTGCCGCCATCAGGTAACCCGGCGTCAGTCCGAGGCTTTCCATGTACTGCGCGGTTCCAGCCAGACCATAGCCGCCGAATGCCCCGAAGAGTTTCTGCGAGCCGTGAGCGGCGAAAACAATGCCGACCACGATGCGCAGAACGGTCAGGCCGTAGCCAGCGCGGGTAGACAGTACCTTGTTGATCAGAGTGCTCATGCTGTTTCATTCCTTGTCAGTGTGTATTGGTTGCTCGCCATATTAATCAGTAAATCGCATGGTAAAAGCGCAAAAAACCCACCATTACAATCAGATTAGTCGATCATTTACGCGAGACAACCTTTTGTCCCTGGGGCTCCAACGACTCCCTCTCCCGGTCGAACGCCAAGTAGTACTTGTTCACGCTATTAACATAGCTGACGGGCCCCATACCCACTTGCTCCATGGCCACGCGTTCGACCTGGAAGAACCACTGGTTGGGATTCAAACCTCGCCGCCGGGCTTCGGCGCGCATGCCTTGCACCCGCTCCGGCCCGATGTTGTAGGCCGCCAGCACGAAGGCCATGCGTTCGCGCTCGTTGAGTTTCGGGCTGGCAAAGAATTTGCGCCGGATCATCGCCAGGTACTTGGCCCCGGCTTGCACATTGCCATCAAGGTCCTGGATGTTGTTGACCCCCACCCGCTGCGCCGCAGAAGGGGTGATCTGCATCAGACCGGTCGGACCACCGCCACTGCGGGCGGCAGGTTGCAGGGCTGACTCCTTGAAGGCCAGCGCCGCCAGGTTCAGCCAGTCCATGCCTTGGGCATCGGCGTGTTTCTGCAGCACCGGGCGAAGTTTCTCCAGACGCTGCCGGTCCGCCTTGGCCAGCGGATAGTGCACTTGATAGAGACGACGATAGATCCGCAGGAACGCGGCGTCCTGATCCGATGGTTTTTTGTAGGCGGTGAGGAAGCGATTGATGCTGGCCCGCAGCATCGAGGCATCACGGCGCACGAACCAGAATTCTTCTCCCGGCTCGCTGATGAGTACCTGCTTGTCGAAACGCAGCTTGGGCAGGATCTTGCCCCAGCGCTCGGCGATCGGCTGCTCGACGATGGTCAGGTGGAAGATCCCGCCCTGGACCATCTCCAGCACGTCCTCGACGGCAAGGCTCGGATCGACCCATTCGATTGTGACCGGTGGCAGTTTGTGCAAGGCGAGCTTTTGATTGATCTGGCTGACGGCATCCCCAGCGGCGCTGCCAGCGGGTAACGCCAGGGTCTTGCCGGAAAGCTGTTCAAGTTTGGTGTAGCGGCGTTCGCCCTTGATGCCCACCAGGACCAACGGGATGTTGCTGGCAATCGGCTCACTGGTGCTGACGGCGAAGCCCGGTTGCAGATCGAGCAACTCGCCTGGCGCCACCAGATCGCCCTCGCCGCGCTGCAATGCGCCGAGCAGTTGATCCTTGGCCTTGGGGATGATCTTGAGGGTGATTTCCTGGCCGTCACGGGCGTGGCCGTTGAGGTATTGCTCGAACGCTCTCAGGCGATGGTATTCGACCCCGATCGCCTGCCCCTGGACTTCGCCGGAACTGTTGCGGCTCTGGTTGACCAACACCCGCAGCACACGACTGCTGCGAATTTGGGCAAGGTCACGCACCTTGCTGACCGGTACGGCTTGCAGCGGCCCGGGCAGACGCGCGACCGCCGACATCGGCAATAGCAGCGAACAACACAGCAGTAGCAAAACCGAGGGACGAATCATCCACTCTCCGGAAAGAATATGAGGCCCGCTTCAATGACGAAAACCATCAAGCGCGGCGACAAAAACAGAGCGCCCAAGGCGCTGGCAAAGTGCGAAAGACTGGCACAATGATGGCAAAACTACCAACCCGGCCTGGTCCGCGGCTCAAGAGACAGCGTTAACCCGTTGTAGTTCTTGGTTTTTCTTATAAATCCACGGCTCTGATATGCTTTCCGGCCTTTGGGCCGAGGTAGCACCATGCAACTCATCGATATCGGCGTCAACCTGACCAACGCCAGTTTTACCGACAAACACCAGGCCGTACTCGACCGCGCCTACGCTGCTGGTGTGTGCCAACTGGTGCTGACCGGCACCAGTGTCGAGGGCAGTGAACAGGCCCTTGAGCTGTGCCAGCAACTGGACGAAAGCGCCCAGCGCCTGTTCGCCACCGCCGGTATTCACCCTCACTGCGCCAGCGACTGGAACGCCGACAGCGCCCGCCGTTTGCGCAGCTTGCTCAACGAGCCGAATGTGGTGGCCGTGGGTGAATGCGGGCTGGACTTCAACCGTGATTTCTCGCCGCGCCCGCAGCAGGAAAAGGTCCTCGAAGAACATCTGGCCATGGCCGTCGAATTGCAGCTGCCGGTTTTTCTGCACGAACGCGACGCCAGCCAGCGTTTGCTGGAAATCCTGCGCGACTTCCGCGACCGACTACCGGCCGCCGTGGTGCACTGCTTCACTGGCGAACAGAAGGCACTGTTCAGCTACCTCGACCTGGACTTGCACATCGGCATTACCGGCTGGATCTGCGACGAGCGCCGGGGCACGCATTTGCATCCGCTGGTCAAGGAGATCAAGCGCGGACGCCTGATGCTCGAAAGCGATGCGCCGTACCTGCTGCCGCGCAGCCTGCGCCCCAAGCCGAAAAACGGGCGCAACGAGCCGGCGTACCTGACCGAAGTACTGCGCGAAGTGGCACTGCATCGCGGGGAAAGCCAGGAAGATCTGGCAGCGCACACCACCGCGTGCGCACGGGCGTTCTACGGCTTGCCATCAATCCCCCAGTAACCACAAATCCCCTGTGGGAGCGAGCCTGCTCGCGAAGGCGTCGTGTCTGCCAGCATCAAGTTGAATGACAGACCGCTATCGCGAGCAGGCTCGCTCCCACACTGGAATGCTGAGGGGCCGTTGATCTGCATCAAGAATCAGCCACCTGAGTAGCGGCACAATGATGGCACCTTGCCAAAACTGTTTCCGCTATCAGAGAAGACCTCCATGGGTGCCTGGCTTAGCAATATCTCGCTGAAATACAAATTCTGGGCGGTCAACGCCGTCGCTTTCGTCACCACCCTGTTGCTAGTGCTGTACGCAGTGCAGCTCGAACAGCAGGCCCGCAGTCACGCCGCCCAGGCTTCGGCCCAGGCCCAGGCGCGATTGCTCAAAGCCTGGCCCGCAGGGCAACCGCTGCCCCACGCCGACAACCTGCTGACGTTCAATCGCGGACAGGCGCCGTCGCTGAATGAACAACCCATTGCGCAACTCATCAATGCAAACGGCTGGGTCGAGATCAACGTGATGCCGCTGTTCGGTGACAATCCGTTGACGGGTGCCGAAGTATTCTCGCGTGCCGATGGCCAGCAGGTCGCCGTGATTGCCCACGGTCCAAGCCTGAGCCAGGTGTTCAACGATCGTTTTGCCAACTACGCGTCGGCCGTGTTCATCCTGATGCTGGCAATGCTCGGTGCATCGCAGTTATTGATCCGCTTCCTGCTCAGCCAGCTCAACACCTTGAAAGACGTCATGTTGCACGTGGAGAAAACCGGCGACCTGTCGGCCCGCGTGCCATTGGCTTGCAGCGACGAAGTCGGGCAAATGGCCAACGCCTTCAACGCCATGCAGGCCGGTTATCAACGGGTGGTCAACACCGTTGCCAGCACCGCCCGACAGCTGGACGTCGGCGCCGCGCGGCTGGCGGCCAGCATGAATGAAGTGCGCCACGGCATGCTGGGCCAGCAAAGCGAAACCGATCAGGCCGCCACGGCGATCAATGAGATGACCGCCACGGTCTATCACATCGCCCAACACGCGGGCGCCACCCGTGACCTTTCGCAATCGGCCAATACCCTGGCCGGCAGCGGGCAGGAGGTCGTGACACGGGTGCAGCGCTCGATTGCCGGACTGTCCACCGGCGTCCAGCAGACCGCCGAGATGATTCAACGCCTGGCCAAGGACAGCCAGAAGATCAACGGCGTGGTCAACGTGATTCACAGCATCGCCGAGCAGACCAACCTGTTGGCGCTGAACGCCGCGATCGAAGCGGCCCGGGCCGGCGAGATGGGTCGCGGCTTCGCGGTGGTCGCCGATGAAGTACGCAACCTCGCCAAACGCGTGCAGGCCTCCACGGATGAAATCACCCTCATGGTCTCGGCGTTGCAGGCCGGTACGCGGGACGCCGTGGATTTCATGCAAGAGAGCTCGTTCAAGGCCGACGACTGTGTACAACAGGCGCAAGAGGCCGGCGCGGCATTGGCCGAGATCACCGGCGCGGTGGCGCAGATGCGTGAGAGCAACACGCAGATCGCGGTGGCGGCCGAACAGCAGAGCCAGGTGGCGGAAGAGATGAACCGGGCGGTGGTGAGCATCCGTGACGTGACCGAGAATACGGTGCAGCAGACAGTGACTTCGGCGACCACCAGCAATGAACTGGCGGCATTGGCCGGGGAATTAAGCAAGGCTATCGGTCAACTGAAACTTTGAGGGCCCTTTCGCGAGCAGGCTCGCTCCCACAAGGGATCTATGTATGTCCAGAGTCTGATGGTCACCAAAGATCAATGTGGGAGCGAGCCTGCTCGCGATAGTCAGTACCGGCAACATCAATCCAGACCATGACAGCTATCAAGCCAATAGCCAGCCTTGATTCGCCGCCAGCATTGACCGGGCCTATTCTTCCTACATGTGTTCAACATGGATCGAGGATCAGCATCATGGGTAAACGTCACCCCAACCTTCCCGCCTGGCAATGGCGAGCGTACCCGAACAATCACCAGCACCCGACCAATCTGGTGCTGCACCTGATCGCGGTGCCGCTGTTCATCGTGGCGTTTCTGCTGATTGTGACCGGGGTGTTCAGCCTGAGCCTGGCAAACATCGCCATCGGCGTGATCGGTGTGATTGCGGCGCTGGCCTTGCAACGCCACGGCCACAGCCTGGAGAGCCAAGCCTCCGAACCCTTCAGCGATCGCAAGGATGCGGTATCGCGCCTGTTGGTCGAGCAGTTCCTGACGTTTCCGCGGTTCTTCCTCAGCGGTGGCTGGTGGCGCGCCTGGCGTGAGCGTCACCGCCGTCACTGATCAGGCGAACACGGTCACCGTCTGCCGGCTCATGGCGATCAACTGGCCATCCGCGCTCCACATTTTTGCGGCGGCATGCCCGTAGCCGTCGACGGCGTATTCGGTTTCGACGAGGTATTTGCACCAGTCCAGGGTGTTCAGTTCCAGCAGCGGCTGCACGAATTCGATGGTCCAGGTCAGCGTGCTGCCCATCGCCGGCTTCTTCAAGAACGGCATCAGGGCCGGTGGCCAGGCGTCCACCAGCGCCAGGATATGCGCCTCGCCGATAGCCTCTTCCTTTACATCACCGCGCAAGCGTACCCAGCCGCCCATATACCGGGATGTACTACCGCTGAACGGCAGCCCGCCGATACTCCAGCGCATCGCCAGATGGCGCATGAACTCGGGGATGACACCTTCGACGAAAGGCAATTCCTGGCATTCGTCCCAGTGCTTCATTTCCGGTGCCGGTTCAGCGGCCACCGCCACTTCCGAGGGGCGCGAGGCACCAAAGCTGCCCTGGATCAACGTCACAACCTGGCCCTTCTGCATCACCCGGCCCAGCACTTGGCTGACAGCCTTGCCTTCACGCAGTACGTCTACTTCAAAACTGACCGGTACCTCGGGCTCAACCGGGCCGACGAAGGTGATTGCCAATGAACGCACCGGACGATCCGCCGGAACCCGGGCACGCATGGCTTCGTACTGCAAAGCGACCACCAGGCCACCGAAACTGGCTCGCCCCTGGGCCCATGAGGCCGGAATAGACAGCTCCAGCGGCTGGCTGCGGACAGCGTCGAGCAGTTCGGAAAAACGCATGAAAACCTCAAGGATCGGAAAAAGATGAAGGGATCTTAACCATCTGGCGTGGTTGATACATCGCCCATTCCGGCCAAATTGACTGACAGATGAGCCCAACAAGGCTCGTGTCGAACACATAATCCTGTAGGAGCGAGCCTGCTCGCGATAGCGCCCGGACAGCCAACATCAATGTTGAATGTCACGGCCTCATCGCGAGCAGGCTCGCTCCTACAATGGATCTGGGGAGGTCTCAGGATTTGAAACAGGCCTTGCTGAGTTTTTCCAGCACCCGGTCCGCACGGCTTTCAGCCTCGGCCATGTTGGTTTGCCACTCTGCAACACAGGGTTGCAAATCCGCTTCCCGTTCAGCCATGGCCAGCCATTGCACGCAATCGTGCCAGTCACCCAGCGCGCCCTGGGCCGATTTCAATCGGGGCATGGCTGCTTTTGGCAAACGGTCCAGCTCGGGGTAAGCGTCGATGCCATAGCGCACGCGCTTGATCAGCAGGCGCAGCCGATGACGGTCATGAGTCGGATCGTGCAGTGCCTCGTCGAGCTTTCCCCATTGCTTGCCCAGGCGTTTTTCGATGCGTTTGCGCAGACCCTTGAGCAATCCCTGGCGCTGGGCTGCACGCAGAAAACGCGGAAACGCGTCGAGGACGATCAACATTTGCGCGAGTTCGGGGCTGGCCGCCACGGCCGGATAGGCCTCGGCCATTTGCGCCATGCGCCACTGTGCGGCTTGGGGTTGATGGTGCTGGAGCAGGTACGCCGCCAGCACTTCGCGATCACGTAATGGCGTGGTCAGATCGCCCACCCGAGAAGCTGCCGCTTCCAGTTGTTCGACGCCAGGCAGCCCGCGCAAGGGTCGCAGCAGGCTGCGCAACCGACGCATGGTTGTGCGCAGATCGTGTAACGCTTCAGGGTCAGTACGCTCTTTCAGGCGGGCCTGACAGGCCAGCAGACGAACTTCCAGGCCCAGAACCTGAGCCACCAACCGATCGATCATGGGGGTTTACTCCGTAAACAGCGCCAGGTTGCAAGCTCCAGGCTGCAAGCTCGAAGGGTCTTGCAGATTGCAGCTTAGAGCTTGTAACCGCTTTTCGCTTTTAACGCCCCGCGCGCGACTCACGAATATAGAAACGAGCCTTCTCGGCTTTTTTGGTGCAGCCTTCGAACCCCTCGAATTGCTGCTGAGTCTTGGCCGCGGTCAACAGCGACAGGGCCTTGGAGTAGCTGACGGTCCCGGCGAAACCTTCGGCTTTGGCCAGATCCAGTTCATGCCATGCCGCATCCAGGTTACTACCGCAACTGTCGCGATAAGCGGTTTTGCCGGCACAACCGGCGAGCGCCAGGGCAATCAATGGCACGCAGATCCAGGCTTTCATCACATACTCCTCAAAAATAGGTCAATAGTCATGCAGGTAAGACGGTGTGGCACCTGAAAAGTGCCGTTGGTCCGCTGTGCAAACTATAGCGCTGACGAGAATAACCATGTGCCGCCATGGAGTGTCGAAAATACGACGCTCTTGTCCCCCCGAACGACCATGGCGATTGAAGCATGGCCCTCGATGGGTGCATTGTTGAATCATTGAAACGAGGGCGATCCATGAAAAAGCGTGTCGCACTGGTATTGGGCTCGGGTGGAGCCCGGGGTTATGCACATATCGGGGTCATTGAAGAGATCGAACGGCGCGGCTATGACATTGCCTGTATCGCCGGTTGCTCCATGGGCGCGGTGGTGGGTGGGATCTACGCCGCCGGCAAACTCAATGATTACCGCGACTGGATCGAGAGCCTGGATTATCTCGACGTGTTGCGCCTGGTGGACGTCAGTTTTCGCCTGGGGGCGATTCGTGGCGAGAAAGTCTTCGGGCAGATCCGCAAGATCGTCGGCGAGGTCAACATCGAAGATTTGCGTATCCCCTACACCGCGGTTGCCACCGACCTGACCAACCAGCAGGAAATCTGGTTCCAGGAAGGTTGCCTGCATCAGGCCATGCGCGCCTCGGCAGCGATTCCCAGCCTGTTTACCCCGGTGATGCAGGGCAACCGCATGCTGGTCGATGGCGGCATTCTCAACCCGCTGCCGATCGTGCCGGTGGTGTCGAGCCATTGCGACTTGATCATCGCGGTCAACCTCAACTCCACCAACCAGCGCCACTATCAATTGCCGATCATCCAGCGTCCCGCCGCCTTCAAGACCCGCTTCGACAGCCTGATCAACTCCGTCGGCTCGAAGTTGCCGTTCCGGCGCAAACAGGCCGAGCAATTGTTGATTCTGGAACAGGAAGCCTTGAAGGCCGAAGGTGCGGAGCTCAACCCGTGGATCGAATCCGCCGAGCCCGAGGCGCAGCAACCCGCGGCCGCTCCGCAAGCCAGTGGCGCACCCCGCTCCGCCACCGGTTCGTTCATCATCGACAACGTCGGACCCGCGTCCTTGCTGGATTTGATCAACCAGAGTTTCGAGGTGATGCAGACGTCGCTGGCGCAGTACAAGATTGCCGGGTACCCACCGGACATCCTGATCAACGTGCCCAAACGCGTGTGCCGGTTTTTCGAGTTCTACAAGGCGCCGGAGTTGATCGCATTGGGACGGGAGATTGCGCGGGATACGCTGGACCGGTATGAGAATGAGCAGAACTGAAAGCCTGAAAACTCTCGATTGAATGTAAGGGCCTCATCGCGAGCAGGCTCGCTCCCACAGTGAATCTTTGGTGTTCACAAAATGTGTGTCTGGCCGGGATCCCATGTGGGAGCGAGCCTGCTCGCGATGGGGCCAGATCAATCGCCACAAAATTTCAAAACTATTCACTCAACAACCGATACCCCACCCCAGCCTCAGTGACGATGAACCTGGGTTGGGTCGGGTCATCCGCGAGTTTCTGGCGCAAGTGCCCGACCACGATACGCAAGTAGTGAGTGTCTTCGGTGTGGGTCGGTCCCCAGATGTCCTTGAGCAATTGCTGCTGGGTGATCACCCGCCCCGGATGCCGCGCCAGTTGCGCCAGCACCGCGTATTCCTTGCGGGTCAGCGCGACTTCGACACCGTCGAGCAACACCCGGCGATACGCCAGGTCGACCATCAACGGACCGAAGCTCAGCGCTGCTTGTTGCATCTCGCCTGCGGGCGCCTGGCGCAATAGCGCCCGAATCCGCGCCAGGAATTCCTGAATGCCGAACGGCTTGGTCACGTAGTCATTGGCGCCGCCATCCAGGGCTTCGACTTTCTGCCCTTCACTGGCGCGCACGGAGAGCACCAGCACCGGCACCGTCGACCACTCGCGAAAATCGCGCAATACCTGTTGGCCATCCATGTCCGGCAACCCGAGGTCGAGCACCAGCAAGTCCGGTTTGTTCAACGCAGCTTGCGCCAATCCTTCACTGCCGGTGCCCGCCTCCAGCACTTTGTAGCCTTGGGAAGCGAGGCTGATGCGCAGGAATTTACGGATCTGCGGTTCGTCGTCAATGACCAAAATGGTCGAGGTCTGGCTCATGAATTCACATCAACACAAAGAAGTGGCAAGAGAGTAGCGCAAGCGCGATCAGGCTTCATTTTCGTATCCCGGTTGAGCCTGTAGCGGCAGGTGCAACGTGATGCAGGTGCCACGCCCCTCGATGCCGTCGGCGACGCTGATGCGCCCGCCATGGGCACCGACCATGCCCTGACAAATCGCCAGCCCCAGCCCGGTGCCCTGTCCGCCACGATCACCCCGCGCCGCGGTGTAGAACATGTCGAAAATCTTCGCCCGCTCCTCTTCCGGAATCCCCGGCCCCTCATCGCAAACCGAGAAAAACAGCTCGCTGTCATCGGCCCCGGCGCGCAATTGCAAGCGCCCGTGGGGCGGCGAAAACCGCGCGGCGTTTTCCATCACGTTGACCAGTGCCTGTTCGATCAGCGCGGCATGCACATACAGCAGCGGTAGCTCGGCCGGCACGTCGGTGCTGACCTGCAACGGCGCAAGGACTGCCCGCAGGCGATTGCGCGCACTGCCGACGATGTCTGCCGGTGACACCCAGTCCCGCGCCAGCTTCAAGGCACCGTGGCCGAGACGGGTCATGTCGAGCAGGTTTTGAATGTAGCGGTCCAGGCGCTCGGCTTCATCGCGGGTGCCTTCGAGCAGTTCACGTCGATCCTCCAGCGGGATCGCTTCCCCCAGGGCCAGCAGGCTATCGATACTGCCGCGCATGGACGTCAGCGGAGTGCGCAAATCGTGGGACACCGACGCCAGCAAGGCGCTGCGCAGTTGCTCGGTTTCGCCGTGCAGCCGCGCCGCCTCCAGATCATCGGCCAGTTGCGCCCGGGCCAGCGCCTGGGCCAGCGGCTGGCTCAGCGCGGTCAACAAACGTCGGCGCTGGCCGCTCAGAGTCTGGCCTTCCCTTGCGCATACGCCGAGCAACGCCAGCGGGCCGTCTTCCACCGATAACGGCCACCACCACCAGCGGCCGAACGGCAAAGTACCGGTGCCCGCACCTGCCGGTTGATCGTGCTGCCAGGCCCAATCGGCGGCGGCGCGCTCGGCTTCGCTGAACTCCAGCGGGCCACCGGTTTCGACTTTCCAGCCGTTTTGCCCATCACGATTGAGCAGGCACAGTTGCACATCGCTCCAACCATTGAGGTGCTGGGCAGCCGCGCTGACCACGGCCTGGCGGTCGGTGGCGGCGGTGAGTTTGCGTGATAGGTCGAGCAATTCGGTGGTCTCTTCCTGGGTATCGCGCAGTGCCTGCAATTGCCTGCGCTGGCGCGCTGCGAGATTGCCGGTGAGGGCCGCCATCAGCAGGAAGAACAGCAAGGTCAGTACGTCTTCTTCGCGCTGGATGCTGAAAGAGAAATTCGGTGGAATGAACAGGAAGTCATAGGTCAGGAACGACAGCGCCGCACAAGCCAGCGCCGGTCCGAGGCTGCTGCGCACCGCCACCAGCAACACCGCTGCAAGGAACACCAGGGAGATATTCGGCAGTGGCAGCACGCTCGCCACGGCCCAGGCCAGGGCGCTGGCCAGAACCGTCGCGACAACGGCCAATGCGTAGTCGAACCAGACCAGTGAATGCATCGACCGCTGATGGGGTTGAAGCTGTTGATGATCGCTGTCGAGAACGTTGATTTCCAGTCCGCGTGCATTACGCAGCAATCGCGCCGCAAGCCCGCCACCGAACAGACGTCGGCGCAACCGCGGCCGGGACTGACCGACCAGCACCAGGCTGGCGCGGCGTTCGGCGGCATGCTGGATCAGGGTTTTCGCCACTTCACCGGCGCGCAGCAACACCACTTCGCCGCCCAGGCGCTCGGCCAGTTGCTGGGCGCTCTGCAGACGCAGGCGGGACTGTTCGTCACGCACGCGGCCGTTGTCCACGTGCACCAGGCTCCAGGGCAGGTGCCGCCGCTGGGCCACGCGACTGGCATGGCGCACCAGGCGCTCGGCCTGGGCATCGCCGTCGACCCCTACCAGCAAACGCCCGCGCACGGCCGGCGCCGCTTGCCCCAACTGGCGATACCCTTGGGCCAGATCGTTATCGACCTGAGCCGCCGCGGTTTGCATCGCCAGTTCGCGCAGGGCCGTCAGGTTGGTCTGGGAAAAGAACGCGTCGATGGCCGCCCGCGCCTGCTCCGGCACATAGACCTTGCCATCGCGCAGGCGCTCCAGTAGTTCCCGCGGCGGCAAGTCGATCAGCAGCAGTTCGTAGGCTTCCTGCAACACCCAGTCCGGCAGGGTCTCGCGGACCTGCACGCCGGTGATGCCGCGCACCTGGTCGTTGAGGCTTTCCAGGTGCTGGACGTTGACCGTGGTGTACACGTCAATACCGGCAGCGAGCAGTTCCTGAATGTCCTGCCAGCGTTTTTCGTGACGGCTACCGGGTGCGTTGGTATGCGCCAGTTCGTCGACCAGCACCAGCTTCGGTTTGGCGAGGAGCAGACCGTCGAGATCCATTTCTTCGAGCAACACGCCACGGTATTCCGAGCGCACCAACGGCTGCTGCGACAAGCCGCCGAGCAGGGCTTCGGTTTCGGCCCTACCGTGGGTTTCGACGACGCCGGCGATGATTTTCACCCCTTGGCGTAACTGGGTATGGGCCGCTTGCAGCATGGCGTAGGTCTTGCCGACACCCGGCGCGGCACCGAGAAATACCTTGAGCCGGCCACGGCCATCGCGGGGCAGGTCTGCTAACAGCGCGTCGGCGCGGCCGGAGTTGCTCATGCTTGGGAATCTCTTTTTTCAGATGTTGTTGTGGTGATTGTGAGGCCGTCATCGCGAGCAGGCTCGCTCCCACAATTGGAATGCATACTCCTGTGGGAGCGAGCCTGCTCGCGAATGGCAGCGCCACGGACCTAAAGGCTTTCCAGCGCCAGATTCAACTCAAGCACATTGACCACCGGCGGGCCTACCAATGGCTGCTCGACGTGAGCGTCCAGCAGTTGTTGCAGTGTCGCGACCGGCAAGTTGCGCGCCGTCGCGACACGCGCCAGTTGATAGGCAATCGCCGCCGGTGGCAAGTGCGGATCCAGACCGCTGCCGGAGGTAGTGACCAGCGCCAAGGGCACCGGCCCCTGGCCTGGCACCAGCAGTTTGCTGGCCTCGTCGATCACCCGCGTCGCCAGCGCCGGGTTGTTCGGCGACAGGTTGCTGGCACTGCTCGACACGGTGGCAAAGGCACCGGCCGAAGGACGCGGGTGGAACCAGGCGTCGCCAACGAAATCCTGGGCGATCAGCGAGGAACCGCGGACCTTGCCCTCGGCATCCCGCACCAGGCTGCCGTTGGCCTGATCCGGAAACGCGACCTGGGCCACGCCGGTGACCACCAGTGGATAGGCGACGCCGGTGATCAGCGTCATCAGGACCAGCAGGCTCAGGGCCGGACGTATCAATGTGGACATTTCAAAATCCTCGAATTCACAAGTCAGGTACACCGTGGCGCATCCATCGCGAGCAAGCTCGCTCCCACAGGGTATGAGGTGCTTTTGTGGGAGCGAGCTTGCTCGCGATGGCGGCTTATCTGGCACACCACGCAGTCAAACCAGATGCAACGCCGTCAACAGCATGTCGATCGCCTTGATGCCCACGAACGGCACCAGAATCCCGCCCAGACCGTAGATCAGCAGATTGCGCCGCAACAACGCCGCCGCACTCGCCGCATGAACCCGCACACCGCGCAGCGCCAGCGGAATCAGCACCACAATGATCAAGGCGTTGAACACGATCGCCGAGAGAATCGCGCTCTGCGGACTGCTCAGGTGCATCACGTTGAGCACGCCCAGTTGCGGATAGATCGCGGCGAACAGTGCCGGCAGAATCGCGAAGTACTTGGCCACGTCGTTGGCGATGGAAAAGGTCGTCAGCGCACCGCGGGTGACCAGCAACTCCTTGCCGATCTGCACCACGTCCAGCAGCTTGGTCGGGTCACTGTCGAGGTCAACCATGTTGGCCGCTTCACGGGCCGCTTGCGTGCCGTCGTTCATCGCCATGCCGACGTCCGCCTGGGCCAGGGCCGGTGCGTCGTTGGCGCCGTCGCCGCACATGGCGACCAGACGACCGTCGTTTTGCTCGTGACGAATGCGCGCCAGTTTTTTCTCCGGCGTGGCTTCGGCCAGCACATCGTCCACCCCCGCTTCAGCGGCGATGGCAGCGGCGGTCAACGGGTTGTCGCCGGTGACCATGACGGTGCGGATCCCCAGCTTGCGCAGCTCGGCGAAACGCTCGCGGATACCGGGCTTGACCACGTCCTTGAGGTGGATCGCACCGAGCAACTTGCCGTCGGCACACACCAGCAACGGGGTGCCACCGCTTTGGGCGATCTTGTCGATTTCACGGGACAACGGTGCAGCCAGATCAGCGCGCTTGAGGCCCACGAACGCCAGCAACGAATCCACCGCGCCTTTGCGGTACACGCGCCCTTGATAGTCGACACCGGACAAGCGGGTTTCGGCACTGAATGGCACAGCTGTCAGCACCTCAGCGGCCGGTTCCGGTTGCGGATGAGTGCCACGCAGGTACTCGACGATCGACTTGCCTTCCGCAGTGTCGTCGGCCAGCGAAGCCAGCAATGCGCCCTCGGCCAGTTCTCCGGCTGTCACGCCAGGCGCGGCATACACCGCCGAGCAACGACGGTTACCGAAGGTGATGGTGCCGGTCTTGTCCAGCAGCAGAACATGCACGTCCCCCGCCGCTTCCACCGCACGACCGGATTTGGCGATCACGTTCAGGCGCACCAGGCGATCCATCCCGGCGATACCGATGGCCGACAGCAAACCGCCGATGGTGGTCGGAATCAACGTGACCAACAGCGCCACAAGGAACACCAGCGGCAGGCTGCCATTGGCGAAGTGGGCGAATGGTTGCAGGGTCACCACGACCAGCAGGAAGATCAGGGTCAGGCCGATCAGCAGGATATCGAGCGCCACTTCGTTCGGAGTTTTCTGCCGTTTGGCGCCTTCGACCAGAGCAATCATGCGGTCCAGCGTCGACTCGCCGGGATTGGCGGTGATCTTCACCAGCAGCCAGTCAGACACCAGCCGTGTGTTGCCGGTAACGGCCGAACGGTCGCCACCGGACTCGCGAATCACCGGCGCCGATTCACCGGTAATCGCCGCTTCGTTGACCGCCGCGATGCCTTCGATCACCTCACCGTCACCGGGGATCATCTCCCCCGCTTCGACGCGCACCACATCGCCTTTGCGCAGGTTGGCGGCGGGCACCACCTGAAAGCTGCCGTTGCCGGTTTTGCGCCGGGCGCTGAGGCCTTCGCTGCCGGCCTTGAGGCTGTCGGCGCGGGCCTTGCCACGACCTTCGGCCAAGGCTTCGGCGAAGTTGGCAAACAGCACGGTGAACCACAGCCACACCGCGATTTGCGCGGCGACGAAAGTCGGCACCGCCGTGTCGGGAATGAAGCACAACACGGTGGTCAGGATCGCCGTCAGTTCGACCACCAGCATCACCGGAGCACGCTGCAATTGCCGTGGGTCGAGCTTGACGAAGGCTTGCACCAGCGCCGGACGCCACAGGGCCGAGATCGCGGTTTTCGGTTGTTCCAGCGCCTTGGCGAGGACCGGTTTTGTTACGGGCATATTCATCATTTGCTCCTCAGAAGAGAACCGGCTCAGAAGCCCATGCTCAAATGTTCTGCGATCGGGCCCAGTGCCAAAGTCGGCAGGAAGGTCAAACCACCCACCAGCAAAATGGTCACGGTCAGCAGGGTCACGAATAGCGGGCCGTGGGTCGGGAAGCTGTTTTGTCCAATCGGCGCGGTTTTCTTCATCGCCAGGCTGCCGGCCAGGGCCAGTACCGGGAGGATGTAGCCGAAGCGACCGATCAACATGCCCAGGCCCAGCATCAGGTTGTGGAAGGGGGTGTTGGCGCCGAAACCACCAAACGCCGAACCGTTGTTGGCACTGGCCGAGGTGTAGGCGTAGAGCAACTGGCTGAAACCGTGTGGACCGGGGTTACTCACAGCAGCGACCGGGCCTGGCAGGCTGGCGGCGATCGCGCTGAGCACCAGTACGCCAATCGGCATGACCATCAGGGTCACCACCAGCAATTGCACCTCCCTGGCCTGCAGTTTCTTGCCGAGGTATTCCGGAGTACGGCCGATCATCAGGCCGGCAAGGAACACCGCGATCAGCACGTTGAGCAACATGCCGTAGAGCCCGGCACCAACGCCGCCGAAGATCACTTCGCCCACCATCATGTTGACCAGGGCCACCATGCCGCTCAGCGGGTTGAGGCTGTCGTGCATGCCGTTCACCGAACCGTTGGACGCGGCCGTGGTGGTCACCGACCACAACACCGTGGCAGTGGTGCCCAAACGCGCTTCCTTGCCTTCCAGCGGTGCGGTCTGTTCGATGGCGACGTTGTTCAGGGCCGGGTTCGGCTGGTATTCAGCCCACAGCGAGGTGGCGCCGCCGATCAGGAACAGCGCCAGCATGCAGGCGATGATCGCGCGGCTCTGACGCAGGTCCTTCACGTAATGGCCGAAGGTGAACACCAGCGCGACGGGGATCAGAATGATCGAGGCCATTTCGAACAGGTTGCTCCACGCCGTCGGGTTCTCGAACGGATGCGTCGAGTTCACGCCGAAGAAACCGCCACCGTTGGTGCCCAATTGCTTGATCGCAATCTGGCTGGCAGCAGGCCCCAGGGGAATGACTTGGTCGACGCCCTGCACCGTCACCGCGTTCACATACTGCGCGAAGGTTTGCGGCACGCCCTGCCAGACCAGATACAGCGCCAGCAGCAGGCACAGCGGCAACAAGCCATAGAGGGTGGCGCGGGTCATGTCGACCCAGAAGTTGCCCAGGGTCCGGGTGGATTTGCGACCGATACCGCGGCACAGCGCGACCAGTACCGCCAGACCGGTAGCGGCGCTGACGAAGTTCTGCACGGTGAGGCCAACCATCTGGCTCAAGTAGCTCAGGGAAGCTTCGCCGCTGTAGGCCTGCCAGTTGGTGTTGGTCATGAAGCTGACGGCAGTGTTGAACGCCAGCGTCCACTCCTGACCCGGCAGGTTCTGCGGGTTCAGCGGCAAGTGGTCCTGGAACAACAGGATCGTGAAAAGCAACAGGAAACCTGCGAGGTTGAAAGCGAGCAAGGCCAGAGCGTATTTCTGCCAGCTCTGCTCAGTTTGCGGGTCAACCCCGGCCAGCCGGTAACAGCCACGTTCGACCGGCCCGAGGACCGGCGACAGCCACGTGCGCTGACCTTCCATTACCTTGTAGAAGAAGCGCCCGAGAAACGGCGCCGGGACCAATACCAGGGCGAAAAAACCGAGGATCAGCCAATAGTCATAACTGTGCATAGCCGCTCCTAGTTCCGGTCCGCGCGCAGCAGCGCAACCAACAGATAAATGAACAGCCCCACTGCGAGCAGCAGCGACACCCCGTCCAGAACGCTCATGGAAGTTCTCCGTGTTACGGCGTATTGCCGCGTGTGGAGTCATTGTCGGAAAGGAGGCTGTAAAGGAACGAGACCGAGGGTGCGCGCCAGGCATAAAGAAAGCGTAAAGAGTGGGTTTATGCTGGGGTTACAGCGGTGTCTGGGCGGGCAAGCCCGCTCCCACAGGGGATCGCGTTGCATGGGAAAACACATTCCAAATGTGTGCGGGCTTGCCCGCGAAGGCGGCATTACTGGCACCTATGCCCCCTGCTGAAGCACCAAAATGCGTGCATCCAGCACCGAACATCCCCGATACGACGTGTTTTTACGCTTTACGACTGCTATCACAACACTGGCACGCCCACTGCAGACGCCCTCCTCTCGAGCATTCCAAACCGTTCAGGGAGCAACTGCATGAACACACAACTCAAACCCACACTCGGCACGTTGCACCTGTGGGGCATTGCCGTCGGGCTAGTGATTTCCGGTGAGTATTTCGGCTGGAGTTACGGCTGGGGCGTCGCGGGCACATTGGGTTTTCTGGTGACCTCGTTTATGGTCGCCACCATGTACACCTGCTTCATCTTCAGCTTCACCGAACTGACCACGGCGATTCCCCATGCCGGTGGTCCCTTTGCCTACAGTCGCCGCGCGTTTGGCGAAAAAGGCGGGCTGATCGCCGGGTTGGCGACGCTGATCGAATTCGTCTTCGCGCCGCCAGCGATTGCTCTGGCGATTGGTGCTTACCTGAACGTGCAGTTTCCCGCTCTCGATCCAAAACACGCGGCAGTTGGTGCCTACATCGTGTTCATGGGTCTGAACATTCTCGGGGTGAAACTCGCAGCGACGTTCGAATTGGTGGTTTGCGTACTGGCCGTGGCCGAACTGTTGGTGTTCATGGGCGTGGTTGCACCAGCGTTCAGCTTCAGCAACTTCGCATTGAATGGCTGGGCCGGCTCCGATGTATTCGGTGCCCCGGCGATCGCCGGGATGTTCGCGGCCATTCCGTTCGCCATCTGGTTCTTCCTCGCCATCGAAGGGGCCGCCATGGCCGCCGAAGAAGCCAAGGACCCGAAACGGACGATTCCCAAAGCATACATCAGCGGGATTCTAACCCTGGTATTGCTGGCCATGGGCGTGATGTTCTTTGCCGGCGGCGTGGGCGACTGGCGCACCCTGTCGAACATCAACGACCCACTGCCTCAAGCGATGAAAACCGTAGTCGGTGAAAGCTCCGGGTGGCTGCACATGCTGGTGTGGATCGGCCTGTTCGGCCTGGTGGCGAGTTTCCACGGGATTATTCTCGGCTACTCGCGGCAGTTCTTCGCGCTGGCCCGGGCCGGATATCTGCCGACCTCCCTGGCCAAACTGTCGCGCTTCCAGACGCCGCACCGGGCAATCATCGTTGGCGGTGTGATCGGTATCGCGGCGATTTACAGTGACGGCTTGATCAACCTCGGCGGTATGACGTTGACAGCGGCAATGATCACTATGGCAGTGTTCGGCGCCATCGTGATGTACATCATGAGCATGCTCAGCCTGTTCAAACTGCGTAAAACCGAACCGAACCTGGAGCGTACGTTCCGTGCGCCATGCTACCCGCTTGTGCCGATGATCGCGTTGCTGCTGGCAGTGGTCTGCCTGGTGGCGATGGCCTGGTTCAACACCTTGATCGGGCTGATCTTCCTCGGCTTCATGGCAGTGGGTTTCGTGTACTTCCTGCTGACCGCGCAGTTGCGCGCGGATGCGCCGGCGGACGCAATGTTGACCGGGCTATAAACAGCTCAGGTGCGTTTGGCCTATCAGGCATAGAATGGAACCACTGCGAAAATCCATCGCTCAAAGTGGTATGCACGATCGATTGGCGAACTCCGTCAATCGGCCTGCCCTCAAGGAGAGCCCTATGCCCTGGTATGCCTGGTTGATTCTGGTCGTTGCAATCGGCTCGATTGTTGGCGGTTTGATGATGTTGCGCGACACCGCCAACAAGGTCGAACTGACCGATGAGCAACGTAAACGCGTCGCTGAACGCAATGCGGAAATGGATGCCAAGGAAGCGAAGGACCGCTAACCCGACAACCCTGTCATTCTCAGTGAATGACAGGGTTTTGTTTATCTGGCGTTGTAGGCAAACACCTGATTTTTCTCCACCAGCGTCATGTCAGCCAAGGTCTTTCCCTTGCTGATGTACTTCGCCTTATGATTGCCCAATAAACTTTGGTAAAGGAGTAGTCATTTTTTTTGATAAGTCTATGACGCTTTTAGAGCACCATTAGACGCATCTGCATGCTTTCTAGAAGTAGAAGTACAGTCACCATCCCATTTTCATTGGTTAAGATGGCGCATTGTTGCGGAGATTTCAGATGCGTTACTCGCAGGACCATAAAGCCCAGACCCACAAGCGCATCATCAAGGAAGCTTCAGCGCGATTCCGTCGGGACGGTATTGGGGCGACTGGCTTGCAACCGCTGATGAAAGCGCTGGGGTTGACCCACGGAGGCTTTTACTCGCACTTCAAGTCCAAAGACGAACTGGTTGAAAAGGCGTTGCAAGCGGCTGGCGATCAGGTCGAAGCGGTGTGTGCCGAGCTGTTCGCCCAGGATCGCCCACTGGATGCTTTCATCGACGCTTATTTGTCCGAATGGCACCAGACCTCACCTCATGAAGGCTGCCCGTTGCCAACCATGTCATCAGAACTTGGTTTGCGTGGGCAGCCAAGTCCGACCTCGGACGTAGTGTTGAACGCACGACTCCAACAAATAGAAGACACCCTTGAAGGCGAAGATGCCGCGGATCAGAGCATCGTCATCATGTCCGCACTGGTCGGCGCATTGCTGCTCTCGCGTAGCGTCGAGAACCCGGAACTGGCCCAGCGGATTCTCGACGTAACACGCACGTTTCTTAAACAACCCCAGGGCTAATCCTGCCAGCGCTTGAACAATACGCTGGCATTGACTCCGCCGAACCCGAAGCCGTTGGACAGCGCATACTCGATAGCCATGGACCGCGCCTGACCGTGGACGATGTCCACGCCTTGCGCCGCCGGGTCCGGACTATCGAAATTCAGTGTGGCCGGCACGATCTGATCACGAATCGCCAACAGCGTGAAGATCGCCTCAATCCCGCCGGCCGCTCCGAGCAGATGCCCTGTCGCCGATTTGGTCGACGTCACCGCCACCTTGTTATCTGTACCGAACAACGACTTGATAGCGGCCAACTCGCCGAGGTCGCCAACCGGAGTCGACGTAGCGTGCGCATTGAGATGTTGCACCTGAGCCGCTGAAATACCAGCCTGCGCCAATGCCAGCGACATCGCGCGGCGCGCACCGCTGCCATCTTCGGGGCCTGCGGTCAGGTGAAAGGCGTCAGCACTGGTGCCATAGCCGACCAACTCGGCTAAGGGTTGAGCCCCTCGCGCCAAGGCATGTTCCAGGGATTCAATCACCAGAAGTCCCGCCCCCTCCCCCATCACGAAGCCGTCGCGATCACTGTCGAACGGCCGAGAAGCCCGCTCAGGCGTTTCGTTGTAACCACTGGACAAGGCACGCGCCGCCGCGAACCCGGCAAGACTGACCCGATCGATCGCTGCCTCCGAGCCGCCACACACGGCAATATCCGCTTCGCCGCAACGAATCAGCCGCGCCGCATCTCCAATCGCTTGCACCCCGGCCGCACACGCAGTTACCGGAGCACCCAACGGGCCTTTGAATCCGTACTTGATCGACACATGACCCGCCGCGAGATTGACCAGGAACGACGGAATAGTGAAGGGCGACAGTCGCCGAGGTCCACGGCTATCAGTGGTGCGCACCGCTTCGGCAATCGCGCCGAACCCACCGACCCCAGAACCGATAATGGTTGCAGTGCGCTCCTGGGCTTGCGGGTCCAGCGCTTGCCAACCGGCCTGCTCCAACGCCTGCCGCGCGGCCTCCATGGCAAACAGAATGAAGCGGTCCATCTTCTTCTGCTCTTTGGGTGGCGTTGCTCGATCCGGGTCAAAACCCGCCTCGGGATCTTCCGCCACGGTGAGTACCGCGCCGCCAACCTTGGCCGGCAGATCGGCGACCACATCTTCAGGTAAATTACGCAGCCCGGAACGCCTGGCCAGCAAACGCTCCCAGACAGCTTCAACACCGCTACCCAGCGGAGACACCAGGCCCATGCCGGTGACAACTACTCGACGATCACTCATGTCGCAAATACCTCAAGCCGATGGAAGGTGCCTCATTTGTAACGTGCGGCGGCCGTACTTTTGGAAAGATTCGGCGCCATGACATGACGCGCTGCAACAAAAGCATCCCATTCGCCGGCATCCGGCAACGAAGGAATGGTGATGAGCTCTCCCTGGTCCAGACCCGAGAGCGCCGCGTCGACCATTTCATCCGCTTCCATGACCATGTCCGCCGGAATCTGGCTAGCGTCGATACCGGAGCGTTCCCAGATCTCGGTGCGCGTCACGCCAGGCAACACAGCTTGAACCTTGACCCCGGTGCCATCCAGTTCGGCATTCAAGGACTGCGTCAGGCTTAACACATACGCTTTACTGGCGCTGTAGGTCGCATTGAAGCGCTCGGGAAACAACGCCACCACCGACGCTATATTGATGATAGAACCCCGGCCTGCCTTGGCAAAACTGGCGGCTGCCGCCGATGCCAGGCGTGTGACCGTGGTGACGTTCAGTTGAATCAGGTTTTCCAGTTGCTCCATGTCGGCATTCGCCAGCAAGCCATCTGCCGCGACGCCGGCGTTGTTTAGCAACAGGCTGATACTCGAATCGCTGCGAAGACGCTGTTCGATCTTCAGTACATCATTCTTTTGTGTCAGGTCTGCCTTGAGCACTTCCACCTGAACACCGTGCTCGGCGCGCAATTTGGTCGCGGCCGCCTCAAGCCGCCGCTCGTCACGAGCAACCAACAACAAATCAAAACCACGCGCTGCCAACCGCTCAGCGTAAATCGCACCGATACCGGAAGATGCACCGGTAACGAGGGCTGTACCTTGGGACTGGGTGGAAGTCATGACTGTGCTCCTGGGGGATGTTTAGGGGAAACGAGCGCCTGAATGCCTGTACGCTTTAGCGAATTACAAATGAATTATAGGCATAATTTAATCAGTATATGATAGCCATAATTTTTTATTGGCCGATAAAAGGCGCTGCACTGCCCCTTTCGCCAGAAAGCAAAAAGGCCGGTCAATGACCGGCCCCTGGCGTTGAGATACAAGCTTAGTTCACGTGGAGCTTCTCGCGGTTCTTGTCCAGAATCGCTTTACCTATCCCCTTCACTTCCAGCAGTTCGTCTATGGAGGAAAATGGCCCATTACTTTCACGATAAGCAACAATCGCCTTGGCTTTGGCCTCTCCGATACCGGTCAACTCGCGCTGCAGTGTCGGGGCATCGGCTGCATTGAGATCGACTTTGCCGGACTGTGTCTTAGGGGAAACCTCCAGCACCAGAGGCGCGTTGCCTGATTCTGGCTTAGTCGCAGGTGCGGCAATTGTGGTAACAGAAGTGCTGGTGAGCAGGGCAAAAACCAGAGAGTAGAAATAGCCAGTACGCATAATTGAAGCTCCATGACATCGTTTTAGAAAGCAGCTTTTCCGAAGCTGCCTTCCAAACTTAGGCGATGGGTAGATCTTGTCAAAAATGTGTCTGTTGCAGGATGCGAAACAATCATATGCAATCCATAAAGTACACGTACCGCCAGGTGCGCTCCTCGTCTCCCATGATATTTCGGGTGAGCAGTTCAGCCACCGACTGCGCATGTGGCAGCCGCTCCAGTACGTGGCGCAGCGACGTACTGGGTTCCTGGCCGTTGACCTTGGCGGTCTCGACCAAGCTGTAGATCTCGGCACTGGCCGTAGCGCCTTCAGGCGTATCGCTGAACAGCCATGCCTTGCGTCCGATCACGAACGGCTTTATCGCTCGTTCGGTGGAATTGTTGTCGATCGGTAAAAAACCGGCCTCCACGTAGCGTTCCAGCCAGCTCCAGTTGCCGGCCAGATACAAACACTAATCATGAAGACCCCATCTCGAACAAAAATGCAAAATTGCATTGCTTCTCTGCCACCATCATTTGACATTCCGATCTATATGAGCATCGAGAGCCTCATAAAATCTTCGTTCTCCATCTCCACGATCAGTACCAAAAACTTCGGAAATCACATTTTGATAGGGCACATATGAGACAAAAGCAGGATCCAACAAAAATTTCGCCAACACCAATAACGAAATAAGCATGAGGGCCAAGGTTTCCAACATAAACCCACGCCTTACAAAATTAAATGAAATATAAACAGCCTGAATTAAAACCGTGAGAACTTGGTATCTATTCCAAAAAACAGGTAAAAACCACATACCAACCTGAAGGGCAAGCAGTATAAGCGTGCTCCACCTGGCAAGATTCAGCAGCACCGATTCAAATCGATCCCTAAACAAGCAAATCATGAAAAAACCATTTAACGCCACATAAAACAAAGAACCGATAGATATACCAGACCGAGCAGACTTTTCAGAATAAAACAACAGCTTCTCAGAGAAAGGAATGTAAGAAAACAGCCCCGAATCTAACAAATAACTAAAGCTCAAACCAAAAACAACGCCGCCCGACAAAATCAGAAAAACCATGCTCGCCTTTAACTCAACCCTCGATAATAGCAACAAAGGCATAAAAGCAAGCGAAAAGGAATGAAAGCCAACAGACAAGCAAGTGTAAAATATAGATTTAAACTTATCCTTTTCAAGCCAACACAATACCGCAAGCAACACCAATGAAATCGAAAGCGAAAACCTTATCGTCGCCATATTTGTTGCCAAGTACGTCCAACAAAAACAAACAGCTCCAACACCAGAAAACCCTGCGCCAAAAAACCTACAAAACCTGTAAAGAATAAAGCCATTAAAAACAGATACCAAAAACAAGAACGTTTGAAAGCTTACAACCTGACTGAATATAAATGTAACGGCCAAATATAGTGGCTCAAATGACGACGCCTGAACAAATGCAAAAAAATCAGAAACCTCAATACTTTCGTAATCCTGCTTGTATATAAGCCAATCATTACCAGTCTCAAACCGGAGGCCCGAAAACAAAACAAACAACATCAACGCACAAAAATCCAGAGCCCGACTATCCCGGCTATCCGGGCCCAAGCTTATAGACATAAGAAACAAAATCCACAACATCAAACTTACTGAAAAATATGCAATCACTTCACTCGCCCCGCCTTACACTTGACAATATAAAACATTAGATAGCAGAGATAGTAATATTTTATTCATAAGCGCACGATAATATTGTTCTCGATGAACGCAGCCAGTGATTCGAGGATGCCGGTATAGGTCAGCTCGTTGAGTTTGACCACGTCATCACTGGTGTTGCAGATGATGTGGCGAATGACGACAGATCCATTAAAAGTAGCTCCACCTGAAACTAAAATTCTCATCTACATTTTTCTTTATCGTTGCCTGTTTATTTGAAATATCCACTGCTCCCCTTACCTGGCTCGGGTAAACAGCAGCTACGAACCTTCCTCTACTCTTTTACTTGCTGGATAGCATTTCGGCTAATCGTTGATTGGCCTGCAGTTCGCCCTTCTGACGATCATGCACGCATTCGCATAACAAAATTCACAACGCCTTTATGGTTCACATGGGCCGAATAGCCGCCTATGGTATGGATTTGTGCCCGGATGTCATAGCGTTGCTTGTGCAGCTCCACGTAACCACCGCGCTGGCCGTAGGCTTGAATGGCTTGACCCAATGTGCCTTAGGCTCGGTAACCGACGAAGAGAACATTGTGTCGCAGGTCGTGCAGCATGACTATCAGATAATTGACGATTCGACCGCTGCTGCACATTCCGTTCCCTGCGATGACGATGGCCGGACGAACGGTTTCCGTCAGATGGCGAACCCTCTTCAAATGTGCTTCTTGATGGCGATCGACGCCGGACCTGCTTTTAGCAGAGGTTTCCACGCCCTGGAACGGCCGTAGTCGATCAACAGGCTGGGCATCAATAGGAGTTGGTGGCAGGAGCCAATCCTTGGCGCCATGACGTTTTCATCGAAGCCCGATGCCGACCTGTTAATCAAGGCCTTGTACATGGCCTATGAGCAGCGTGGCTGGCCTCGGAACGTGCTCTTTCACTCAGACCAAGGCAGCCAATACGCCAGCCGAAGCTTCCGCCAGCGACTCTGGCGCTATCGCTTCAAGCAGAACATGAGTCGACGCGGGAACTGCCACGACAATACGCCGATGGAGCGGTTGTTTCGCCGCCTGAAAACGGAATGGGTACCGGCCGTGGGCCAAATGAATGCTTCGCTGGCACAGCAGGATATTGGTCGGTTTTTGATGCAGCGCTGCAACCGGAAACGGCCACATCAATTCAACGGCGGGCTGCCGCCCGCTGTTGCCGAGGAAAAACTCACGCAGTGTCCGGGATTAGTTGACCACTACATCTTGATTGATAGGCATGTTGTATTTTCGGAGCGAGTTGCCCACGTATAAATGGATACCTCTACTTTGAAAATTCACCATAGTTATACAAGCCCATTCCCTACCGGGATCAAAGCATTCTTACTTCCCCTCCCCCCAGGGCCGTCTCGTTTGGCCCATTTGAGGTTCCCTCGGGTTTTCGCCTTCCAAAGGGCGGTGGTTGTGCTAATCTTTTCTCCGCTTGTTGCTCAAGGCGCCAGTCACTGAGCAACTGACAGGGAGAGCGGTAGTCCAAGGTCGAATGCAGGCGCTTGCGGTTGTAGAAAACCTCAATGTACTCGAAGGCCACGGCCCGCATTCCATCGCGCGTCTGGAGTCCAGGCGTATCTACTAGGTCGGCGGTCGAGATAAAAATCTAACAAATGAAAAATCGAGGACTTATTTCCGTCTTTCTTCTCGCGGCCATTCTGTGGTTTTGTACTGTTACATTAAGTGCCACGGAGACCGTGAAAGTTGAAAGCGTTTCTATCGAAAATGCCAAAACTTCACTTGGCATTGACACTCCGACCCCAAGATTCAGTTGGGTGATTACATCGAACGAACGTAACCAGAAACAGACCTTCTATCAAATCCGAGTTGCATCAAGTCCAGAGAAACTCCGTGACGCGGATGTTTGGGATAGTGGCAAGATCGCCGACGAGCAGTCGCAATTTATTCCGTATGCCGGTGCGCCTCTACGTTCACGTACAAGGTATTTTTGGACGGTCCGCGTCTGGGATGCTCAGGGCCAACCATCTGCCTGGAGCAAACCTTCCTCGTGGGAAATGGGATTGTTGACCGCTACCGACTGGAAAGCGCAATGGATCGGCCGTGGTGGCGTGGTGCCCATGCCTCCGGATCTTATCAAATCGCAACTTCCCGCCACTCCGGCCCAACTTAAGCCAGGTGAAAGTCAAGGTCAGAGTTTCACTACCGATCACTCTATCGCGTCAGTCAGCGCAGAGGTTCCGACCTTCAAGACTAGAAATACCAGCTTTACCCTCTCGTTAAGAAAAAACGGGCCCGACGGTGAACTAGTGGCAAAACGGCGCATCGAGAACCACACGGATAATGAATGGGCAACCCTGAAGCTCGACAGCCCCCTCCCACCTGGAAAATATTATCTCGAACAATCTGAGGTCGTCGGCGACGCGGGATGGTACACATACCCTGACAGCACTTATACGTTTGGAGAAGCCTACGCCAATGCGATGGAAATTTCGGGAGACCGCAAGACAAAATGGGAGATCAGTGGTTCGCGAGAACCCGATGGACTGACATCCCAATTACGCCGAGACTTTGATGCCAGCAAGAAAATTAAACAAGCCAGGCTTTATATCACTGCACTCGGGCTGTATCGAGCTCAAATTAATGGCAAAACTGTAAGTACTGACTATTTCGCACCGGGCTGGACCGACTATCGGAAGCGGATTCAATACCAGACCTACGACGTGACAAAACTGATCCACGCGGGCCGGAATGCAATTGCAGTCGATTTGGGCCCCGGCTGGTACGTCGGGAATGTTGGATCACTAGGTCCGAACCAGTATGGCCAGTTGCCTTACCTGCTCGCGCAACTCGAATTGCACTATACGGATGGCAGCAGTGAACTGATCGCTACGGATGACAGTTGGAAGAGTGCACTTGGGCCAATAGTTAATTCCGATCTGATAATGGGTGAACAATACGATGCCCGATTGACAACGCCCCGCTGGAACTTACCCAACTACGATGATAAAAACTGGAAGCAGGTACTGGTAGGTCCGAATGTGGAAGCCGCCTTGGTTGCGCAAGTCGACCCTCCAATTCGCGTTGACCATGAGATCAAGCCCATAAAGGTTACGCAAATCAAACCCGGCACCTACATTTACGATATGGGTCAAAACATGGTGGGCGTCGTAAGATTGCGCACCCGAGGGAAGGCTGGGCAAGTTCTTACGCTTCGGCACGGTGAAGTCTTAAACACGGATGGCACGTTGTATACGGAAAACCTTCGTACTGCAAAAGCGACGGATCAGTACATCATGAGCGGGCAGGGAATGGAGAAATTCGAGCCCACATTCACGTTTCATGGCTTCCGATATGTCGAAGTTAGCGGCGCAACGTCTCAGCCTGAAATTGTCGGTCGTGTATTGCGGACAGCCTCACCATTGACTATATCCTTTGATACCAATGTGCCGATGCTGAATCAGCTACAACAGAATATCTTATGGAGTCAGCGCGGCAACTTTCTCTCGGTTCCAATGGACACACCTGCGCGAGATGAGCGCTTGGGGTGGACGGGGGACCTCGCAGCATTTGCGGGTACAGCCACCTACAATATGCAGACGTTATCTTTCCTGGAAAAATGGCTGACTGATCTTCGTGATACTCAATCGCCAACCGGGGCCTTTGCCGATGTTGCACCTACTCTCCAGGGAATCAAAAACGCTGACGCTGGCTGGGGTGACGCCGGTGTATCTGTGCCTTGGACCTTGTATGAGCGCTATGGAGACCTGCGCATACTCGAGCAAAACTTCAGTGCAATGGACAGTTGGCTTTCGTATCTAGAAAAGACCAGTACAGACTATCTTCGTCCCAGTAGCGGTTACGGTGACTGGATGAACGTGGATGATGAGACGTCAAAAGATCTCATTGCGACAGCATTCTTCGCGGATAGCGCGCATACCCTCGAAAAAGTTGCTCGCGCGCTCAATAAGGATTCCGGTCGATATGCAGATCTTTTTGCGAATATTCAAAATGCATTTAATCGTGCGTATGTCCTTCCAGATGGCAGATTGAAGTCTGACACGCAAACTGCCTATGCACTTGCGCTGACGATGGATCTCTTGCCGGCGGCATCACGGAAGCCCGCTGCAGATCGATTGGCTCAATTGATCAAGGACAAGAACTGGCACCTGTCCACAGGATTCCTCGGCACACCTCGTCTGCTACCCGCACTATCGGAAACGGGTCATGCCGACGTGGCGTACCGGCTGCTGCTTCAAAATAGCTATCCATCCTGGGGCTACCAGATCAGCAAAGGTGCAACGACGATGTGGGAGCGTTGGGACGGAATTCGGCCAGATGGGAGCTTTCAAGACAAGGTGATGAATTCATTCAACCACTACGCCTACGGGTCGATTGGAGAATGGATGTACCAAAACATCGCCGGTATCCGTCCCGTGGAGCCCGGATTTCGACGATTTGTCGTCAAACCTATCCCAGGGGGCGAGGTGCACTCGGCCAATGCCCGTTATAGATCGGGTTACGGGACGATTGCCGTGCGCTGGAATGAAGGAAGTGATCAAGGGGAGCTTTTTGTCAGTATCCCGGTGAACACGAGCGCGGAAATCTGGGTACCAAATAGGGGAGGTAGCGTTCAAAGCGACGGCGCAAATTTCGTCCGTACCGAGCCAGGATATTCGGTCTATGAGGCCGGTTCTGGAAACTACCGTTTTACCATTCATTGAATCGCCAGAGCTTCAATAGGCGCTGTTTCAGAACTCCTTTGTCCAGCAAGCTTGATTAGGCTTGCCGCATGAGTAAGCCGCTGCCAGGCAAGTACCGACCGGCCGAATCAGCCCAGGGCCATGGATACACCCTACATCCCGATGCGGTGCATCGGGATGTAGGGTGAAACAGGTGTAAACCTATTTCAGGACTAGTCACATCGATAAAGCGCGGCTCATCGCTGACGTCCTTGAACTCGGCTTGCACTTTCAACTTGAGATTACTCAGGGGAAACTCGTGCGAGTCACTGTCGGTGAGGTTCTCGACGTGACAGTGGATATTCGGTGCAGTTCGCCACATTTAAGCCGTTGGGAGGCGGTTCGATTGTCGACTGAAAACCATCGTCAGCTCAGGGTCCTCCGAAGGCTTCACACACAGATTCGTGGTTCTGAGCGACTTTGCGGAGCTCTCTACAAAACTACCGACTACTACACCCCATCTGCCGAACGTTGCATTCGCTGGAACGACCCGACGCTGGCCATCGACTGGCAGCTGGGTGAAAAGCCACAACTCTCGGCGAAAGACCAAGCGGGCAAAACGCTGCAAGAGGCGGAACTGTTCCCATGAGTAGTTACGGTCGTAACCAGGTAGTAAGGCTGAATGAAACGTTAAGGAGAAGCAGCTTCTCTGAAGCTGCCTTCCAATCTCTGGAAATGCCACTCATAGTCCAAGTGGCAGGGCTATGTGACATAAGTCCGATCAGGGCTCGAGGCGTCGTTGTTGATAGATCCAGTCGACAATTTCACCATCTGGAGCATATCCGCTGACCGTGTCGCGCAGCAATTGACGTACTCGTGCATAGTCATCCTGCTCAACTGCTGCGAGCAGTTCCGTCAGCTTGGCCTTGAGCACGTCCCAAGTCAGATGATCTTCATTGGCACTCATGATCATGGGATGTTGGGTGGAGACTACGTTGTCACCGATCAACAACTCTTCATAAAGTTTCTCGCCCGGACGCAGACCAGTAAACTCAATGGAAATGTCACCGTGTACATTTTTTTCAGAGCGAACACTCAAGCCGGAAAGATGAATCATCTTTTCCGCTAACTCCACAATTTTCACCGGCTCGCCCATGTCCAGAACAAACACGTCCCCACCCTGCCCCATGGACCCAGCTTGAATCACCAGCTGTGCCGCTTCGGGAATGGTCATGAAATAACGGGTAATTTTAGGGTGAGTAACGGTGAGCGGCCCACCCGACTTGATCTGCTTATGAAATAACGGAATCACCGAACCCGATGACCCCAGCACGTTACCAAATCGGACCATGGTAAATCGGGTTTTATTGACCCGCGACACATTGCCCGTATCACCAAAGAGCACCGGGGCCATCTCGCGGCTCAGTGCCTGCAGTGTCAATTCCGCAAGCCGCTTGGTGCTACCCATCACATTGGTCGGACGCACCGCTTTGTCCGTGGAGATCAATACAAAGTTGGCCACACCGGCTTGGAGAGCGGCCTGGGCGGTATTGAGCGTGCCGATCACATTGTTCAGGACGCCTTCGGCAATGTTGTGCTCTACCATGGGTACGTGTTTGTAAGCAGCGGCATGGTAGACAGTGTCTACGTGCCAGGTTTTCATCACGTCCAGCAACTTGTCTGGATTGCGTACGGAACCGAGAATAGGCAACAGATGAACCGGTAGTGATTCCCGTGCGATGCGCTGCTCTAGTTCAGACAAAATGCTGTAGAGATTAAATTCACTATGATCTAGCAGTAACAACGTTGTTGGCCGCAAAGCCAGGATTTGACGGCAAAGTTCTGAACCGATTGAACCACCTGCTCCAGTAACAAGAACCGACTGCCCCTTGATGCAGTGCTCGAGCAACTCTCCCTGAGCAGCTACGGAGTCACGGCCGAGCAAGTCAGCAATGTCTACTTCCTGAATATCATCGACCTTGACTCTACCACTCGCCAGATCCATGAAACCCGGCACACTTCGAACATGCAGCGGAAAACCTTCAAGGAACGAGAGGATCTCACGGCGACGGCCTCTGTTGGACGACGGAATCGCAAGAAGGACCTCTTGAGCACCGGTAACGTCGATCATTCGCTGGATTTGCTCGGGATTGTAGACATGCAGGCCTGAGATTATCCGCTCGGCGATGCCTTTATCATCATCAATGAATGCTACCGGGCGCATGGCCCGCCCAATGCGTAATGCCGCAACAAGCTGATTCCCTGCGGCACCGGCGCCATAAACTGCCACTCTCGGGAGACCATCATCTCGGCTCGTAAAGGGCACATGCTGAACAGCTGTAAACCAGTCTCCCAAGAAGTACTGACGCATTGCCAAACGCAAACCGCCAATCATGATCAGACTCAACCACCAGTAATTGAAGATGATCGAGCGTGGGATGATATTTTGGTGGTTGCTGTACCAGTAGACGATCACCCCAAGAATCAGGGATGACAAGCTCACAGCCTTGATAATGGCGATCAGTGCGTCATTGCCGAAATAGCGCATCACAGCACGATACATGCCAAAGCGGATGAACAAAGGTATGGCAACCACTGGAGCAATCAGGAATAGCCAGGGGTGAGCAATAAACGGATTTGCCATCTCATCAATGCCAAGACGAACAACGAACGCCAGCCACAGGGTGACCCAAACCAGAACGACGTCGGCCGAAACCTGAATCAGTCGCTTCTGGCGGCGTGGTAGCCCGACTAAATGAGCTCGTAACCTCTCCATAAACGCTTCAAACACCTTGTCCCGCTCCTAAACTGGATATGACTCGATCATTGTACCTATTCGGGCACCCACGACACCCGCTAAATCAGTATCCAAAGCTCAACCGGTTGATGTGGAGACTGAGCTTTCGAGTTCTCCTGCATGGAATTTCACAGCGAGAATGATCAGAGGGATGTACGCCATTGCCAGGCCAATTGCACCATCGAGTCTCCAGTAAATCACGCAGAAAGCAATGGGGAACAACCAGAACATATTGATTGCGCCTACTGCCAGAGTTACCGGTAGATGCTTGCCGTATTGCCGTGAAGCAAACTGGTAAGCGTGACTGCGATGGGCTTCATAAACCTTGTCGCCTCGGACCATTCGACGTAATAGAGTGAACGTTGCATCGACGATGAAGACCCCTAATAGAATCAACCATGCCCAGAATAGCCCTGAAGACGTCCATGCTGCCTGAAGTGACAGCACTCCCAGTGCAATGCCCAGGAACCCACTGCCCGCATCCCCCATGAAAATGCGTGCCGGGGGAAAGTTCCAATATAGGAAACCAAGGACCGCCATAGCCAAGACCATCGGTCCCCATATCAGCTCTGGAGTCCCATTGATCCAATAGAGGAAACACGCGCCAAGGCACACACACAAAGATTCTACGCTGGCAATTCCGTCAATCCCGTCCATGAAGTTATAAAGATTGAGGACCCAGACCAGATAAATTGCCGCCAGAATATAGCCAAACCAGTGAAGGTCCATGCTCATTCCAAAAACGACTATAGGAGGAAAGCCTCCAGTCCATAACAGTGCCCATATACCCGCACCGAAATGACCGAGTAATCGCCAACGCGCTGCAATATGGCCATGGTCATCCATAAAGCCAATTAGGGCGACCAACATCCCCGCTCCGCCTACAGCAATGAGCTGCGACCACGTAACCAACCCCGCGTAACCAAGAACAGGCAGCGATACGAGAAAAGCGATTACGATGGCCACTCCACCACCGCGTGGGGTTGGGATGGAGTGAGAGCTTCGCGCATTGGGGATATCGATAATGTTTCGACTCAGAGCATAACGACGTAACGCCGCAGTCAGCCCCAAGGAAAGAACGGCAACAGCTGGTATGAGCCACAAGTAAATCATTGTTATTGATGTTCCCGAAAATGTAATGCAGTTGCTGCCAAAGCATCATCAGTACTGACTGGCGGCGTCCAGCATAAAAGAGTGCGAGTCTTGGTAATATCGACTTGCAGCGATCCACATAGACGCTGGGAGAGTGCTTTTTTACCCAATAAAGCGGCACCGCCCTGGAGCACCCAACTGGGTACAGGAATGAGTCGAGCCGGCTTGTGAAGCGCTTTCGCCATCTTGTTAAGCAGTGCGGTAGTGGATAAATCCTCGCCATCGCTCACGAGAAAGGTTTGATTGCCGGCTGCCGGGTGATCTATACAGGTCACTATCAGATCTACCAGGTTATCCAGCGCAACAAGACTCCGATTGTTGTAAATCGCGCCGAAAGGCAACGGAACGCCCTTGTCCAACCAGCGCATCATATTCAGAAAGTTCGCTTTGACTCCCGGCCCATACACCAGGACCGGGCGGATAATAACCACCTCCATCGCGGTTTCCGCCGAAAGCTGGCGAAGTCCCTGCTCAGCCTCCATTTTCGAAATACCGTAGGGATCTACCGGAGCGGGAGTATCATCGCTTGTATAGGGAGCACCTGCGGCCGTCCCCTCTCCGTTGACCTTGATCGAACTTATAAAAATGAATCTTCGCACACCAGAGGCGGCCGCCTGACGAGCCAAGTTCAAAGTGCCTTCAACATTCACTTTGCGAAACGCCGCCAACGGATCGGACTCGGCATCATTCATGACATGAACTCGTGCCGCAGAGTGAATAATCACATTAAAGTTTCTGAGATTTTCTTTCCACTGGGTTTCGCCATCAAAGCTGCCGATGCGTACCGTCCGAACGTCCTGAACCTCAAGCTGGGATTCGCCTCGGACAACAGCAACAACAGTATGTTTTTTTTCGGTGTGTAAACGCTTGAGAATAGCGCCACCGACGAAGCCCGTCGCCCCGGTCAACAAAATAGAATTCTGCATCAATAGCTGGCCTTTCTTAAAGTGGCGTTTCTGAAAAGATCTTCCAGTAGGGATAGAAGGCGAGATTTTGAATAATTACTCAAGTAATACTGCCGACCGAATTCACCCATCGCCCTCAATTGACTTGCGTCAGATTGCGCCAGCGCCAACGTGATCTCTGCCAAACCTTTCGAATCACCAGAAGAGCATGTGAGACCGGCCCCCGAGTCTCTGATCACTCTTGCGGCCTCTCCGTTGATCATCCCTAGCAGCGGCCTGCCGGAGGCAAGATAAGCCTGTACTTTTCCAGGTATTGTCTTCTCAAAAACGTCGTTGGTCTTCAGTGACACAAGCAAAGCGTCTGCACAAGCGAACAGAGCTGGCATCTCATCCAAAGGATGTCGACCTAGTAGCAGCACGTTATCAAGTCCTCTGGACTGGACTTCTTGACTTAGCCAATCGCTCATACGCCCGTCACCAACAATCACCCAGCGCACAGATACCTTGCCAACCAATGCTTCGGCCGCATCTAACACAGCGGGAAGATCTTGAGCTTCTCCGAGATTACCCGCGAACAATACAGTAAAGACAGTATCGTCACGTGCCAACAACGTTGAGACGCGATTTTCGTCTGTAGAAAAATCATCTTCAGCCCAACTTGGAAAATAAACCAGTCGTTGGGGAGATATGTCTTTCGTGCAATACTTTTGAACGTTTTCAAAAAAACCATGCGATTGCAAAAGCAAATAGTCAGTACGATTATAAATCCATGAAACCATCTTACCGACCATCGACAGCAGCACAGGTTTCTTCAAAACGCCGACAGCTCTGAGCGTTTCAGGCCATAGATCAAGAACCCACACAAAAACGGGTGCTTTTTTCAATCGACCAATCACCAATGCCGGAATAGCGGCCATGATCGGTGATACAGCATATACGAAGATTGCGTCGAACTGCTCGCCACGCAGTTTGTAGGCGCCAAAAACTGAGGCGCTAGTAAAGAAACTGAGATAATTCAATGCCAAATTAATGCTGCGTTTACCTCGCGGAAACATCGGCACCCGGACAATTCTGGCATCAAAGTATTCATTGAAACGCTCAGGCACCGCCTGGAATTCATCGAATACTCTGCCTTCCGGATAATTTGGCAGACCAGTCAGTACAGTGACCGAATGTCCCTTCTCGGTAAAATCACGAACCAAATCGTTTATACGCATATTTTCTGGCCAAAAATATTGCGTAACCAGCAGGATTCTCAGTTTCTTCTCAGGCATGATAACAACTCAAATTAGTAGCGTTTCCAGACGATTCGATTTACATAATCGGTATAACTGTGAACAATCCGGGCTACTTTTTCTGACACATTGGGCATGCTGTAATCTTCGACCAGGCGCAGGGTACGCTCCGTACCGGAAGCTTGCGTATCCAGAACCATCAGTCCTTGCAGTACTCGCTCGACCTCGAGCCCCACCATCATCACCGCAGCCTCCTCCATTCCCTCTGGACGCTCGTGAGCCTCACGGATATTCAATGCAGGAAAATTGAGTATCGAAGACTCTTCGCTGATGGTACCGCTGTCAGAAAGCACCGCTTTGGATTCCAACTGCAGCTTGTTGTAATCTTTGAAACCCAAAGGTTTTAGAAGCTTCACGTTTTCGTGAAATACAATTCCCATCGCATCTACACGCTTTTGAGTGCGTGGATGAGTGGAAACTATCACCGGATAACCGAAGTTTGCCGCGACGGTATTGAGGACATCAACCAACTTCAAGAGATTTTTGTCAGAATCGATATTCTCTTCGCGGTGTGCGCTTACTACAAAAAATTTACCCGCCTCAAGTCCCAAACGTACCAACACGTCCGAAGATTCGATCCCATGGCGATAATAATTCAGGACTTCGAACATCGGGCTACCTGTCTTGATCACCATATCAGGTGACAGACCTTCTTTGAGCAAGTAATCGCGCGCAATTGTACTGTAAGTAAGATTAATGTCAGCAGTATGATCGACAATCCGCCGATTGATTTCCTCAGGTACTCGCATATCAAAACAACGATTGCCAGCTTCCATGTGGAAAGTTGGAATCTTGCGCCGTTTGGCAGGAATAACAGCCATGCAACTATTGGTATCACCCAAGACAAGCAAAGCCTCTGGTTGAACAGACGCGAGTACTCGGTCCACAGAAATGATCACATTTCCTATGGTCTCAGCACCACTGCTGCCCGCGGCGTTGAGAAAATGATCCGGTTTGCGGATCCCGAGATCCTGGAAAAATATTTCATTCAACTCGTAATCGTAATTTTGACCTGTGTGGACCAATACGTGATCGCAATACTTATCCAGCGCAGTGATGACACGCGACAAGCGAATGATTTCAGGACGGGTGCCTACTACAGTGACGATTTTCAACTTTTTCATTGTGATTCTCATTCCCAATACGATCAGGCTTCGGTGCCCACTGGCATAGTGTAGGTGTCCGGAAGCTCACGATCAAAAATCTCGTTCGCCCACAGCATGACGATCATTTCACTTTCACCAACGTTGGTAATGTCATGACTCCAGCCGGGCACGGTCTCTACAATTTTCGGGGCTTCTCCATCTGTGAATAATTCATAGAATTCACCCGATATTATATGGCGAAATCGGAAGCATGCCTTTCCGGAAATAACCAGAAATTTTTCTGTTTTCGTATGATGATAATGACCGCCACGAGTAATACCCGGGTGCGCAGTGAAGTATGAAAACTGACCTGAATCCTTGGTCTTGAGCATCTCCACGAAAACGCCGCGAGCATCTCCGTACTTAGGAACTTCGTAAGTGAACTCTTCGGGTGGCAAGTAGCTGAGATAGGTCGAATACAAAGCCCGCACGAGGCCAGTGCCTACCCGCTCGGCAATCATAGACTGCCGACTCTCTTTAAAGGCATACAGTTGTGCCGATAGATCACCTACAGTTATCGAGTAATTTTGTTCTATTTTTACAAACGGATTACCTGCCTGCTTACCGTCCATTACAGAAATAAAACTGCTTATGACGTCGTCGATGTAAACAAGTGAAATTTTAGCGTTGGCGTCATTGATACTGACAGGCAAATTATTTGCTATATTATGACAAAAAGTCGCTACAACCGAATTGTAGTTAGGTCGAGCCCACTTCCCAAATACGTTTGGCAGCCTGAATAAATGCACACTATTGCCAAATGTCGTAGAAAGGTTCAGCAGAGCATCTTCAGCTTCGCGCTTACTGTCGCCGTAAGCATTAGCCAACTCAGCCTGAATTGAGGAGGTATAAAGTATTGGAATTTTACGTCCACTCACCGCGACCGCTGCGCATAACGCTTGAGTCAAATCGGCGTTACCAACCTTAAACTCTTCGACATCCTTAGGACGATTGACACCGGCTAAGTGGAAAACGAAATCCACCTCAGATACGAGCGAATGCAGACTGGCGATATTATCTTCGCGACAGAATCGCAGCACCTCGACGTCTTTTCGCTCACGCAGATGAGCTATAAGGTTTTTACCAACGAATCCGTTAGCACCGGTGATCAATACTTTCATGCTTTATTCCTCGGGTGTCGCATATTCGCCGCGCTGAATTGCACGCATAAAATCAAGTTTCAGTAGCAAATTCTGCATCCCCTGAACATCCAGGCGCTCGGTGTTGTGCGAGTTGTAGTCCACCATGGTGGAAATTTTTTCTTCGCCTTGCTCGACAAATTTACTGTAATTCAAATCTCGAAGATCCGGCGGCACTCGGAAATAATCGCCCATGTCCTCTGCGCAGGCCATTTCTTCTCGGCTCAAAAGCGCCTCGTAGAGTTTCTCGCCGTGGCGTGTGCCGATAACCTGAATAGGATGCTCAGGCTGCCCTAGCATCGATGTCAGGGCGAGAGCAAGAGTCTCCACAGTCGCGGCAGGGGCCTTCTGGACGAATAGATCACCGTTGTTGCCATGCTCAAAAGCATACAGAACCAAATCAACAGCATCCGCGAGAGTCATCATGAAGCGTGTCATGTTTGGATCTGTAATCGACAGCGGTTGGCCAGCTCGAATCTGACCAATGAACAAAGGAATGACGGATCCACGCGAAGCCATGACATTACCGTAGCGCGTACCACAAATCACCGTCTTGGTTTCATCCACATTACGGGATTTGGCAACCATGACCTTTTCCATCATGGCTTTGGAAATACCCATGGCATTGATCGGGTACACAGCCTTGTCGGTACTCAGACAAACTACCCGTTTGACTTGATTCTGTATCGCCGCCTCAAGAACATTCTCGGTACCAAGAACATTGGTTTTGACAGCCTCCATCGGGTGAAACTCGCAGGATGGGACTTGCTTGAGCGCTGCGGCATGAAAAATGAAGTCCACGCCACGACTAGCATTCAATATGCTCTGATAATCCCGCACATCTCCTATGTAAAATTTCAGCTTCGGACTGGCATAGCGCTTGCGCATGTCATCCTGCTTTTTCTCGTCGCGGCTGAAAATACGAATTTCAGTGATGTCGGTATCTAAAAATCGCTTGAGCACAGCGTTGCCAAAAGAACCTGTCCCCCCAGTTATCAGTAGAGTCTTATTATCAAACACGGCCTACCCTCTTTATTAAATAATATTAAAAATAGCCAACGACCAGATAAGCCGGGTTTTGATTTTATCGAAAAAACCACGGTTACTATTGGTCAGATTACTACCATGAATACGTCTTAACACAACCGTGTCGCTCAAATGAACGACCGAATTACGTCTATTTGCGACGAAAGCGATCCATATATCATGACTAATCACCTTCGAGTAAAAAGGGATCAGACAGGGTTTTATCTTCTTCGACAACAGCATGGCACAGCCATAGTAAGGAACGCTACGCCCGATAAAAATGTCAAATATATTCTTGTAAGGAGTACCATTCCTTGCATGATCAAAACCACAAAAAAATTTACGAGAGTCAACATCATCGACAAATGACTCCATAGAGCCCACTACCAGCAAGCTATTCGAAAGTTCCATTGCAGAAATCATCTTGTCGACTCTGCCCGCTGGCCAGAGATCATCTTGATCACTTAAAAAAATATAAGTACCCGATGCTTCACTAATTAAATTCTCAAAATTACCTATATACCCAAGATTCGTGGTATTTCTGATAATCCTGATTCTGACATCGTGAAACTCTTCAACAATACGAATTGTCTCATCGCTCGAACCATCATCACCGATCAAAACTTCAGAATCTTCCGGAATTTGCTCGAGTATTGAACTCAGCTGATCCCTGATGAATTCAGCCCCATTGTAAGTAGCTACACAAACGCTAACCGAAAACATATTTATTCCTAGTTAACACCCAATAAAGAAACCAGAAAATCCACCCATTACCTTTAAAAAGCCGGGTCGGAAGAGTTACCTTTTTTAAACTGGGCCTCACTGCTCTGATCAAATTCGCTACCGGGGGAAAGCTCACTATTTACCAACATTATAGCTATAAAATGCATGAACACAAACACAGGAGCCAATAGCAAGGGGTTTCCTGCTCCCGGGATCAGAAACGCCATTAACCTCAGGACCCAAGCACCTGCCCCTTACCGCCCACAAAGAAAAATTCTAAACCGAAGAAAACCAGAAAACCACTGAAGCGCATGACAAAAACAAGAGCATACTCCCACCACTAAAAACGCACAGCACCAAGGAAGAAGGTTCGGCTGTCAAGTATCGAAAGAACGAAAATCAAAAACACACTTAGAAACATCATCCCTCATGCCCTCTCAACAACTTGAACATAAGAAAAAGATAACAAACTACCGCATAGACCACCCCAAAACAAACAACGATCCAAATCAAACGACTAAAATCACCTGCAGAAGAACTCCTCACGACAAAGATGAAGCAGGCCATGCATACACCATAAACGATCAGAGAAGCCATATATGCCCTTGCCAAGCCAAGGAACACGAATATAAAATTCAACACAGCATGAAAGTAAAGTACGAAATAAAAAAATGCAAAACCGATAACAAGTTCAAAATAAACCAAATACTTAGCGCCTAGAAACACCCCCAGAAACAGCTTGGGTATGACAGCGCCCGAAAACAACAAATATGACAATAAGGAGCCACCGAGAAATACGCCCATCGATACATTAAGAAATTTCATGGCTCCAGTTCTACCCGAAGCAATGAACTTAGGAAAAAAATAGTTATTAAAAGCCCCGTATAGCAGCCCTCCCCCCAGGACCAAGGTCAACATACCTGAATAGAAAGCTGCAAATGAAGCATCTTCACCAACAACAAAGTATCTGGGGATGTTTACGATGAGACTCGAAAAAAAAGCGGCCGCACCTAAAACAAACCCGCCCCATGACACCACCCCTGTGTCAAAGGCAACAGAGATAAACTTTAGAGTGAGTAGCAGGAACACTAGACCTACCACCATCAGCGCGATACTCAGACCAGCCCCAACGTATAACAAAATAAAGACAATTAGAGAAAACAGAACAAATCTGAACAATGTCGACGCAAAAATATTGCGATAATCGCCCGTTCTGATTCCCTCGCAAAGGATGGGCTCGTATAAAAACTCCGCACATCTATATAGAAAAAACCAAAATACAATTTGCGAGGAAAACAAAAGTGCACCAAGAAAGCCAAAAAGTAAAAACGGTATGACCAGCCAAATCCTCGTACGCAATGAATCTCTGTAGCTTAATTTTCCGCTCAAAATGGAAATATTGTGCTGCATGGAAAAAAATAGCTGCACCGGGGCACAAATGGAGAACGCGGCTCCTAGCATTGCCGCATCATTGAAGCTTCCTAAGTGGGAACTGGCCACCACTAAAAATATAGAGGGCGCACTAAAAAAAACGTTAGCCAAAAATACAAAAACAAAATTAATCATTTGATACGGCCGCACCAAGACTTACTACAGGAAATTTTTTGTCACTCATGTCGCGCGATGTCTTAAGCTGTTGGGCATCCAAAATCAATTCACCCTTAAAAATTGATTCACAAGCTATTTCCAGGTAGTAACTCATTGCTTTTCAAGCACTCCGCTTCATGACTCAAGCACGCAAAATATCCCAAGCCACTAAAAAATCGACAACAAAAACAAAGGAATAACATACGTGACACCGGGCTTTCAGTTCCCGACCCGCGGTCAGAAAAGGTTAGCAATAAATTACAACACGGTACCTCCTCAGAATTTAACGCTGGCTTCCTGAGAACACCATAACCACCAGCCTGATCAGCCCTGATATCAAGGCCAAGACACCTACCGCCGATGCTCCTTGTCCCCAAGCCCACCTGCCGAGGATTGAGAAGGGGCATCAACAACCCTATCACATCGACGATTCGTTGTTAGCGGCACCATGCGTTCTGATTTGACGTCGAATGCTGACCTTTGCTGAAAATGTTTTAAATAGCGGCTCACGATAACGCCCCTCCTCCGGTTTTCCAGTGCTTTGCTGATAGCTGATCAGATATTCAGCTCCCACCCATCACCAATATAAAGGGACACTTACAGAGGCGCTCATAGCAATAAATGCCACCCGCCGCAAACCTGGACCGACGATACTGCGCAGGCTTGCGTGATATTTGACTACCCGCCATCTCTACAGCTTCTTTATGTGGCGACAATCAACTAAATAGGTGAAGGCTCAAGCACGACTTTTCCGGGTAATGACAAAATGGCGGACCAGCGCGATCATGAAACCAAGTACACAGCCCAGGAATAGCCCCAGCAATATGATGAGAACCTTTTTGGGTTTGATAGGGCGGTCGGGCTGCTCGATTGGACCATCCTGACGATAGACAGAGACAGTGCTCGGGCTAACCTGTAGATCCTTGTAAAAGCTTTGCTTGATTTGAAGCGCTCTTAGTTGCCCGATGAAAGGATCATCAGATTTTCGCGTTTCAAGGTTCTGAATTTCCGCCTTTAGAGCTTTACTACCGCGCATATATGTCAGCGGTCCATCCATACCAGCGGAGACCTCAACGGAAAGATTATCCGAGATGATAGGTGGATTATCTAGACCAATGGCCACGGCAACCGCTAGCGCCTCGCGCAATCGTGTGATGGAATCCTGGCGAACTCGGCTTTCGGCCTCTTGCAGCGTAGTAATCTGCTGACCAAGATTGCGTGCCCGCACTTCAGCTTCACGGGTGATATTACTGATCATTTCTTTTTCCGCTGCGGCACCCGCCCGCGCTGCAAAATCCTTCACCCACACGACGGTATTTGCAGGATCCTCACCGTGAACTACAACGGAATAACGATCTGGCTGTTCCTTGCTTGGTAGGCCTATAGTCAATAACTTTAAAAATTCAGAGTACAGCAGATCTTGCGATCCACTGCGCTCGGACGGCGACAGTGAAGGTAGATATACTTGATTGTAGAAAGCACGCCGTAATGATTCACTCTGCAAATTACGGGTGAATACGTCGTATACATCTTTGATCGTAAATGGTGTCAGTTCTGTACCGACAGTTCGGCCATAGTTGAAATCGGCGATACCGTTCATGGTTGGTGGCTGCAGGTAAACACGCGCCTCATACACCGGCTTACTCAAAAATGCATAAGTCGCTGCTGCCAATGTTCCGACTAAAGCGACGCTGAATATCAAAAGCTTCTGATCCCATAACGCCACAAACAGTTCAAACAGGCCAAACTCATCGGTGCGCTGCGTGGATGCCGGGGTGTTCGCCATATAAAATTTACCCTATTCATTTTCATTGTAGATAGGACGCGCGCTTTATTTCTTTCGCATTCTATCGATACGAATCATCACAATAACCAGGCGATCCGCAGTACTACCAGCTATTAGCAGCGACTGAAACTCTCTGACGAGCGCGGGCCGAAGCGAACGATTCGCGACCATCTCACAGGGAAGGCAAGACCAACAGCCTTTGCAGGTACTGACCATAGCCAGTCTTCTTCAGTGCATCAGCTTGAGATCCCAACTGCTCAGCAGTTATCCAGCCACTGTTGTAAGCAATTTCTTCCAGACAAGCCACCTTCAACCCCTGACGCTGCTCGATGGTGTGCACAAAATGGCTGGCCTCAAGCAGTGAATCATGAGTACCGGTATCCAACCATGCAAACCCGCGACCGAGCATTTCAACGTTGAGAGTCTTTTTCTCGAGATAGACACGATTGACATCGGTAATCTCTAATTCGCCACGTTCGGACGGCTTGATATTTTTTGCTATCTCGACAACCTGATTGTCGAAGAAATACAAACCAGTCACCGCGTAGCTGGATTTAGGCGTGAGCGGTTTCTCTTCAATACTCAAGGCACGGCCTGAGGAATCAAATTCCACCACGCCGAATCGCTCGGGATCGGAAACGTGATACCCGAAAACTGTCGCACCATGAGTTTGAGCACTGGCGGAACGGAGTTTGTCCGAGAAGTGCTGACCGTAAAAAATGTTATCCCCCAAGATGAGGCAGCATGGATCTTTGCCGATGAATTCCTCACCTATGATGAATGCTTGCGCAAGACCATCCGGGCTTGGTTGTTCCGCGTAGGCAAGCTTGATGCCATAAAGGCTGCCATCACCCAGCAACTTGCGGAAGCACGGTAGATCTTCCGGGGTGGAAATGATCAAAATTTCACGCATCCCGGCAAGCATGAGCACCGACAGCGGGTAAAAAATCATTGGCTTGTCGTATATCGGCAGCATCTGCTTGGAAACACCGAGCGTCAACGGGTGGAGCCGAGTTCCCGAACCACCGGCTAGAATGATGCCTTTACGATTTGTTGTTGTCATTTGTTCAGAACTTCCATAAGCATTCGGGTTACGCCACTTTGCCAATCCGGCAAGTGCAGAGAAAAATTATCACGCAGTTTCCGAGTATTCAGCCTCGAATTCAAAGGACGGCGTGCAGGCGTTGGATACGCGGTGGTTTCTATGGGATCTACAGCTGTGACGGCGAGTTGCTCGGCATTGGCCTTGGCAAATTCGATCACATAGCGGGCATAACCGTGCCAGGAAACCTCACCGCTTGCTGCCAAGTGATATAGACCTGACAGCTCCGGACGCTGGACGGCTTGCTGGATGGCCAACGCCGTCACATCTGCAATCAGGTCGGCACCAGTGGGGGCTCCGATCTGGTCCGCAATGACGCTCAGTGTTTCTCGATCCTTGGCCAGACGCAGCATAGTCTTGGCGAAGTTGTTACCGCGAGCTCCGTAGACCCAGCTGGTACGGAAAATCAGGTGCTTACATCCGGATGCAGTTATAGCCTGCTCTCCCGCGAGCTTGGAGGCACCGTAATGATTTACGGGGGCGACAGCATCTGTCTCCTGCCAAGGGGTGGAGCCCTGGCCGTTGAAAACATAATCGGTGGAATAGTGAATCAGCCATACATTCGAGGATGCGGCCTCTTCAGCCATGACTTGGGTTGCCAGACTGTTCACTCTGTCTGCCAATTCAGTTTCGGACTCGGCCTTGTCCACGGCAGTGTAGGCCGCCGCATTGACGATGACATCAGGTTTGACCTTGCGGATTGTGGCGCGCAAGGCATCGAGATTGGAAATATCTCCCGTCAAACCATCATTCGCACGGCGGTCCAATGCGATCAGCTCACCCAAAGGTGCAAGGGAGCGTTGCAGCTCCCAGCCCACTTGACCATTTTTTCCCAACAGAAGGATTTTCATGCTTTGCTCGAGCGATCCGTGTAGTTCAAGTCGAGCCACTGCTGATAGCTGCCGCTCTTGACGTGCTCTACCCACTCGGTGTTGTCCAGATACCATTCAACCGTCTTGCGGATGCCGGTTTCGAAGGTTTCTTCCGGAGTCCAGCCCAGCTCGCGCTGGATTTTGCTGGCATCGATGGCGTATCGCTGGTCGTGCCCGGGACGATCCTGAACGTAGGTGATCAGACTGGCATGCGGCCGGTGCGCGGAATCTGGACGAAGTTCGTCAAGCAAGGCACACAGGGTATAAACCACTTCAATGTTCTGCTTTTCGTTATGACCACCGATGTTGTATGTCTCGCCAACAACGCCCTCAGTGACAACTTTATATAGCGCTCGGGCGTGATCTTCGACGTAAAGCCAGTCACGGACCTGGTTGCCTTTACCGTAAACTGGAAGCGGCTTGCCTTCCAGTGCATTGAGGATGATCAGCGGAATCAACTTCTCGGGAAAGTGGCATGGGCCATAGTTGTTCGAGCAATTGGTTACCAGGGTTGGCAAGCCATAGGTGCGCGCCCAGGCACGAACCAGGTGATCAGAACTGGCCTTGCTGGCGGAGTACGGTGAACTTGGCTGATAGGGCGTGGTTTCGGTAAAGAGGTCTTCGGGCCCTTCGAGGTCTCCGTAGACTTCATCTGTCGAAATATGATGGAAACGAAATCCGGCTTTGCGCGCACCGTCGAGTGCTGCCCAATAGTGACGTGCTGCTTCCAGTAGGGTGTACGTGCCAATGATATTGGTCTGGATAAACTCCGATGGACCGGAGATAGAACGATCGACATGAGATTCTGCGGCCAAGTGCATGATGGCGTCCGGCTGATGCTCGCGCAAAACTCGGTCGACTTGGTCACGGTCACAAATATCAATGTGTTCGAACAGGTATCGCGAGTCCTGGCTGACTCCTGCCAAGGACTCAAGGTTACCCGCATAAGTGAGCTTATCGACATTAACGACAGAATCGGAAGTGCTGGAGATGATATGGCGGATGACCGCCGAACCGATAAATCCGGCGCCGCCGGTAACTAGAATTTTCACGCGAAACCATACCCTTGAGTTACTGACAGGGCCGCCAAACCGAGCACTGTCTAATCCATGAATGCAAAAGCCGGCACCCGCGGCTGCCTGCAGAGTCAGTCCGACCGACCTCGGAACCAGCCGTTTTCGGACAAGCAAAGCATTTTACAGCTTAATGACGTTTTTACTAATGGATGCAGACAAGCAGTGGCTAACAGGAAACACGTTACCCAGCATGCGCCGCAATCAGCCTGGGTATTTGGACCTTGAAGATATGCGACCCAGGAACCAATGCAACATAGGTCCGATCACCATACCCACCATAAGCGCCGACAGTACCGCCATTGAAACGGGTAGCTGCGGCCCCGACCAGCCAAGAAATAACAATGAAACAGACTGCTGGTTCTCGAGCACGAACGCGAGAATCGCCAATACCAGTAACAGTACGAATACCACGAGCATGACGCGCTTTAGGTTACGCATTGCCAACTCCTTGAAATCAAAGACCGTAATGCCCATCCTCTTCTTCTTCATTCACCCGGTCACGCAGCTCTTTACCTGGCTTGAAGTGAGGAACGAACTTGCCGTCGAGACTGACAGACTGGCCGGTTTTCGGATTACGGCCGACCCGTGGTGCACGGTAGTGCAGAGAGAAACTGCCAAACCCCCGGATCTCGATGCGATCCCCGGTAGCCAGACATTGGGACATTTGCTCAAGCATGGTCTTGATGGCCAACTCCACATCCTTGGATGAGAGCAGCCCTTGATGGGTGACAATTCGTTCGATCAACTCCGACTTCGTCATATTTTTCCCTTCTTTTTCAAGCAGCTAGGTCAGCGCTTCAAAGGTTTTAGCACGCCCGAACGTTTTTGAACAGCCTGAGTTTTGCCATCTGCCCCAGCCCTCCAAAATGCTTGATTCCCGGGACGGGAAGACTCTGAGCCATCAGCACATCATCGGCAAATCACCAACATAGTGCGCGTCAGGAAACCTGCCGGGTTGAACCCGAAAAGCCCCCCTTCCTCATCCTCCTCCTTCAGATCATCAGACCTTGCCACAACCTGGTAGCCCGCCCCCTTGCATTCCTTGGCCGCACGCTTGTAACACTTCTCCCATTTCGAACCGAGCCCCGAACAATCCACCTCAATACCACTAACCCCACGCACTGCGTGAGTTTTGGCATTGGTGGTACAACCCGCCAGCACCAGCACCGCTACTGCGACAATGAGCTTGTTCATTCACGTCCTTTTGCCAGAAAGCCTATCGGGCGATCATTAGCCTCAGGCTAAAGACTAGCTGCAAATAAGCGTTTGATCCGACTAAACATTCAGACCTTCTTTCGGCGTTTTTGGTTCACACCCCAAGCAACTACATCCGCACGTAATTCACCAAACGCCAGGCACAAAAAAGGGCGACCGAAGTCGCCCTTTTTTACAGAAAGTCAGAACTTAGTTCTGTTTTTCCATTTGTGCACGCAGCAGGTCACCCAGAGTGGTGGCCACAGGAGCATCAGTAGCTACTGGCTTGTCGCGCAGGCTCTGGATTGCTTCTTTCTCGTCTTCAACGTCTTTCGACTTGATCGAGAGCTGAATTACACGGCTCTTGCGGTCAACGCTGATGATCTTGGCTTCTACTTCTTCGCCTTCTTTCAGAACGTTGCGCGCGTCTTCAACGCGGTCACGGCTGATTTCGGAGGCTTTCAGAGTCGCTTCGATATCGTCGGCCAGAGTGATGATGGCGCCTTTAGCGTCAACTTCCTTCACGATGCCTTTAACGATGGCGCCTTTGTCGTTCTCTTGAACGTACTCGGAGAACGGATCGCTTTCCAGTTGCTTGATACCCAGGGAAATGCGCTCGCGCTCTGGGTCAACCGACAGGATAACGGTGTCCAGCTCGTCGCCCTTCTTGAAGCGGCGAACGGCTTCTTCGCCCACTTCGTTCCAGGAGATGTCGGACAGGTGAACCAGACCGTCGATGCCGCCGTCCAGACCAATGAAGATACCGAAATCGGTGATCGACTTGATGGTGCCGGAGATTTTATCGCCCTTGTTGAACTGGCCAGAGAAATCTTCCCATGGGTTAGATTTGCACTGCTTGATACCCAGGGAGATACGACGACGCTCTTCGTCGATGTCCAGAACCATAACTTCCACTTCGTCGCCGACTTGTACGACTTTCGAAGGGTGGATGTTCTTGTTGGTCCAGTCCATTTCGGAAACGTGTACCAGACCTTCAACGCCTTCTTCCAGCTCAGCGAAGCAGCCGTAGTCGGTCAGGTTGGTTACACGCGCGGTAACGCGAGTGCTTTCTGGGTAACGGGCTTTGATAGCAACCCATGGATCTTCGCCCAGTTGCTTCAGGCCCAGGGAAACACGATTGCGCTCGCGATCGTACTTCAGAACCTTGACATCGATCTCGTCGCCAACGTTGACGATTTCGGAAGGATGCTTGATACGCTTCCAAGCCATGTCGGTAATGTGCAGCAGGCCATCGACGCCACCCAGATCGACGAATGCGCCGTAATCGGTGAGGTTCTTGACGATACCTTTGACTTGTTGGCCTTCCTGCAAGGATTCCAGCAGAGCTTCGCGCTCGGCGGAGTTCTCGGCTTCCAGGACGCTGCGACGGGAAACGACAACGTTGTTGCGCTTCTGGTCCAGCTTGATGACCTTGAATTCCAGCTCTTTGCCTTCCAGGTGCGTGGTGTCGCGCACTGGACGGACGTCAACCAGAGAACCTGGCAGGAACGCACGGATGCCGTTAACGTCGACAGTGAAGCCGCCTTTAACCTTACCGTTGATAACGCCCTTGACCACTTCTTCGGCTGCGAAGGCTGCTTCCAGAACAATCCAGCATTCAGCGCGCTTGGCTTTTTCACGGGACAGCTTGGTTTCACCAAAGCCGTCTTCAACCGAGTCCAGAGCAACGTGAACTTCGTCACCGACGTTGATGTTCAGTTCGCCAGCGTCGTTGTAGAACTGCTCAAGCGGGATGAGTGCTTCAGACTTCAGGCCAGCGTGAACGGTTACCCAGCGAGCCTGGTAATCGATATCAACGATAACACCGGTGATGATGGAGCCTGCCTGAAGGTTCAGGGTTTTTAGGCTTTCTTCAAAGAGTTCCGCAAAGCTTTCGCTCATTTTAATTCCTGTTGATGAGGGCGAAGAATACGCCCATCTCCACACCCCAGACGGTGTGGGTTAGTTTCATTTAAAAGAAGCCACCGCAGGACTATGACTGGTCCCCTGCGGCCTTCTTGGTCACCCGGCGATATCGCGAATGGCGATCTCGCTCATGATGCGTTCCAGCACCTGGTCGATGGATAATTCCGTGGAATCCAGCTGTATGGCGTCAGCCGCCGGTTTGAGCGGGGCTACCGCTCGCTGGGTGTCACGCTCATCGCGCGCACGTATCTCATCTAGCAGACTCGACAGACTAACACCCTCGACCTTGCCCTTCAACTGCAAATATCGACGGCGCGCCCTCTCCTCGGCGCTGGCGGTCAGAAAAATCTTCAGCGGCGCGTCAGGAAAAACCACTGTGCCCATGTCGCGACCATCCGCCACAAGGCCCGGCGCTTCCTGAAATGCTCGCTGGCGCTGCAGTAGCGCCTCGCGTACAGCCGGCAGCGCAGCCACCTGGGAAGCGCCGGAACCGACGCTTTCGGTGCGAATGACATCGCTGACTTCATCGCCTTCCAGAATGATGCGTTGCAACTGACCGTCCGTCGCAGCGATGAACTGAACATCCAGATGAGCGGCGAGTTTCTTCAGCAGCTCTTCGTTGGTCAGGTCGACACCATGGTTATGCGCAGCGAAGGCCAGCAATCGGTACAACGCACCGGAATCCAGCAGGTTCCAGCCCAGGCGCTTGGCCAGAATCCCGGCTACTGTGCCCTTGCCCGAACCGCTTGGCCCATCGATGGTGATGACCGGTGCAATGTTGTTCACGACTGTGCCTCTTGTGCCACGCGAATACCGACCTGTGCGCACAGCGCCAGGAAATTCGGGAACGACGTCGCGACGTTGGCGCAATCATGAATGCGGATCGGCGCACTGGCGCGCAGCGAAGCAACGCTGAACGCCATGGCGATACGGTGATCACCATGGCCGTGTACTTCACCGCCGCCGATCTGGCCGCCGTCGATGATGATGCCATCCGGGGTTGGCTCGCACTTGACGCCCAGCGCCAGCAAGCCATCAGCCATGACCTGGATACGATCCGATTCCTTGACCCGCAGCTCTTCAGCGCCGGTCAGCACGGTGCGCCCTTCGGCGCAGGCCGCGGCGACGAACAGCACCGGGAATTCATCGATAGCCAGCGGAACCAACGCTTCGGGAATCTCGATACCTTTGAGTTTAGCTGCACGTACGCGCAGGTCCGCTACTGGTTCGCCACCCACTTCACGCTGGTTTTCCAGGGTGATGTCGGCGCCCATCAGGCGCAGGATGTCGATCACACCGGTACGAGTCGGGTTGATGCCGACGTGCTCAAGCACCAGCTCCGAACCTTCGGCGATCGAAGCAGCCACCAGGAAGAACGCGGAAGACGAGATATCGCCCGGCACTTCAATGTGGGTCGCGGTCAGCTTGCTGCCGGATTCGACCGATGCGGTCGCACCGTTGACCGAAACCGGGTAGCCGAAACCGCGCAGCATGCGCTCGGTATGGTCGCGGGTCGGAGCAGGCTCGGTAACCGTGGTCTTGCCTTCGGCGTACAGGCCGGCCAACAGCAGGCAGGACTTAACCTGGGCACTGGCCATCGGCATGGTGTAGGTCAAACCTTTGAGCTTGTTGCCACCACGGATAACCATCGGCGGACGACCTTCGGCGGCGGTTTCGATCACCGCGCCCATTTCACGCAGCGGATTGGCCACGCGATTCATCGGGCGCTTGGACAGCGAAGCGTCGCCGGTCAGGGTGCTGTCGAAGTTCTGAGCAGCCAGCAGGCCGGACAGCAGACGCATCGAAGTACCGGAGTTACCCAGGTAGATCGGGCCCGGTGCCGGCTTCAGGCCATGCAGGCCAACGCCGTGAATGGTCACGCGACCGTGGTGCGGACCTTCGATGACCACGCCCATGTCACGGAATGCCTGCAAGGTCGCCAGGGCATCTTCGCCCTCCAGGAAACCTTCGACTTCGGTGACGCCTTCGGCCAGGGAGCCAAGCATGATCGAACGGTGGGAAATCGATTTGTCACCCGGTACGCGAATCCGACCGGACAGGCGGCCACCAGGTTGAGCCAGGAAAATCAGATCGTTGGAATTCATAGCGTCCACATAGGCCCTGCGGGCCAGGATTTTACTGAAATGCTCGCGGGCAACCCGGGCGCGAGTGAAAACGCCCAACAATTGGTGCCCATCCCCTGCATCGACCGCGTCGCGCAAGGCGTCGAGATCGCTGCGAAATGTATCGAGTGTGCGCAGGACAGCTTCGCGGTTGGCGAGGAAGATGTCGTGCCACATCACCGGGTCGCTTCCGGCGATTCTTGTGAAATCGCGGAAACCGCCCGCAGCGTAACGGAAGATCTCAAGATTTTCATTGCGCTTGGCCAGTGAGTCGACCAAACCGAACGCCAGCAAGTGCGGCAGATGGCTGGTCGCGGCCAGCACTTCGTCGTGACGCTCGACCTGCATGTGCTCGACATCGGCACCCAGTTCGCGCCACAAACGGTCGACTACCGCCAAGGCTGCCGGATCGGTCTGACCCAGCGGCGTCAGGATCACTTTGTGGCGGCGGAACAGTTCGGCGTTGGAAGCCTCCACCCCACTCTGCTCGGAACCGGCAATCGGGTGCCCCGGCACGAAGCATGATGGCATCTTGCCAAATGCTTCGGTGGCCGCACGCACCACATTACCCTTGGCACTGCCGACATCGGTCAGGATCGCCTGCCCCAGATCCATGCCCGCCAGACGCGCGAGCACTTTTTCCATGGCCAGGATCGGCACCGCCAATTGGATGACGTCGGCGCCCTGACAAGCAACGCCCAGGTCTTCCTCGCAGCGATCCACCACACCCAACTCGACCGCGAGCTTGCGTGATTGTGGATCGAGATCGACCCCGACCACTTCGCGGCACAGACCGCTTTCACGCAAACCCTTGGCAAACGAACCGCCAATCAACCCGAGACCGACCACCACCAGGCGACCGATCATAGGTTCAGCAGATTGCAGCGCAGTGACATCAACCACGAGCCAGAACCCTGGTCAGCGCTTCGAGGAAGCGGCTGTTCTCTGCTGGCAGGCCAATGGTGATGCGCAGGTGGTTCGGCATGCCGTAGTTGGCCACCGGACGCACGATCACACCTTCACGCAGCAGGCCCTGGAACACCGGGGCCGCGACCTGACCGAGATCGACACAAATGAAATTGCCCCTGGACGGAATCCAGCTCAGCCCCAGCTCACGGAAACCGGCTTCCAGTTGCTGCATGCCGGACTCGTTCAACTGACGGCTTTGCGCCAGATACTCTTCGTCCTTCAACGCCGCACAGGCCGCGGCCAAGGCCAGGCTGTTGACGTTGAACGGCTGGCGTACACGGTTCAGCACGTCTGCGACCACCGCCGTGGACAAGCCATAACCCACGCGCAGCGCTGCCAGGCCATAGGCCTTGGAGAAGGTACGGGAAACCAGCAGGTTCGGATAAGCCGCCAGGAAGTCCAGGCCGTCCGGCAGATCGCTGCCTTCGGCGTATTCGATGTAAGCCTCGTCCAGCACGACCAGCACATGCTCCGGCACATCCTGCAGGAATTCGTCCAGCGCCTCGGCGTCGAACCAGGTCCCGGTCGGGTTGTTCGGGTTGGCGATGAACACCACACGGGTATTGGCATCGATCGCCGCCAGCATGGCAGGCAGGTCATGCCCCCAATCCTTGGCTGGAACCACCTTGGCCTGTGCGCCGACCGCCTGAGTGGCAATCGGGTAGACCGCGAACGCATGCTCGCTGAACACGGCATTCAGGCCCGGCGCCAGATAGGCACGCGCAACCAGCTCCAGGATGTCGTTGGAACCGTTGCCCAGCGTGACCTGGTCGAGTTCGACGCGGCACTGCTCGGCCAACAGGCTCTTGAGCGCAAAACCGTTGCCGTCCGGATAACGGGTCAGCTCGGGCAGCGCATCGCGAATCGCCGCCAGCGCCTTGGGGCCAGCGCCCAGCGGGTTTTCGTTGCTCGCCAGTTTGACGATGCTGGCTGGATCGAGGTCCAGCTCACGCGCCAGTTCGTCCACGGGCTTGCCCGGAACGTAAGGCGAAAGTTGTTGCACGCCCGGCTGTGCCAGAGCGAGGAAATTGCCACTCATTTGCTACCGCCCCTTAGAGAACTGCTTTCGGGTAGGAACCCAGCACCTTGAGTGCCACTGCTTCCTGACTGATCTTTTCCAGCACACCTTTGACCAGCGGGTCACGATGATGGCCGACGAAGTCGATGAAGAACACGTAGGTCCATTTACCGCTGCGCGACGGACGAGTCTCGATTCGCGTCAGGTCGATGCCATTGTCGTGGAACGGCACCAACAACTCGTGAAGCGCACCCGGCTTGTTGCTCATCGAAACGATGATCGAGGTCTTGTCGTCGCCAGTCGGCGGCACTTCCTGGTTGCCGATCATGAGGAAGCGCGTGGAGTTATCCGGACGGTCCTCGATTTTCTCGGCCAGACGGGTCAAGCCATACAGGCCGGCCGCCATATCGCCGGCAATCGCCGCCGAGTTCCACTCACCCTTGACCCGTTTGGCCGCTTCGGCGTTGCTGGACACCGCCACGCGCTCGACATTCGGGTAATGGGCGTCCAGCCACTTACGGCACTGGGCCAGTGACTGGGCGTGGGAGTAGATGCGGCTGATGCTGTCCGTCTTGGTGTTTTCACCGACCAACAGGTGATGGTGGATACGCAGCTCGACTTCACCGCAGATCACCATGTCATGTTCGAGGAAGCTGTCGAGGGTGTGGTTGACCGCGCCTTCAGTGGAGTTTTCCACCGGCACCACGCCAAAATTCACCGCACCGGCTGCCACTTCACGGAACACTTCGTCGATCGCCGCCATCGGCTTGCTGATCACGGCGTGGCCGAAGTGTTTCATTGCGGCGGCTTGAGTGAACGTACCTTCAGGGCCGAGGTAAGCCACTTTCAGCGGCTGCTCGAGCGCCAGGCACGAAGACATGATTTCGCGGAACAACCGCGCCATTTCTTCGTTGCCCAGCGGCCCCTGGTTACGCTGCATGACACGCTTGAGCACCTGAGCTTCACGCTCAGGACGATAGAACACCGGCACTTCGCCTTCGGCCAGCGAGGCCATCTTTACTCGCGCGACTTCCTGGGCGCAGCGCGCACGCTCACTGATCAGCTCCAGGACCTTTTCGTCCAGGGCATCAATGCGCAGGCGCAGTGCCTTGAGTTCTTGCTCAGACATTAGCCGTGTTCCTTCTCGAACTCTGCCATGTACGAAACCAGCGCATTGACCGCGTTGATGTCGACGGCGTTATAGATGGAGGCGCGCATGCCGCCCACGGAACGGTGCCCCTTGAGGTTCAACAGGCCACGCTCGTCGGCACCGACCAGGAACGGCTTGTCCAGACGATCATCAGCCAGGCGGAACGGCACGTTCATCCACGAGCGATCCGACTTGTTGATCGGGTTGCTGTACAGGCCGCTGGCATCGATGAAGCCATACAGCGTGCGCTGCTTGACTTCGTTGAGCTTGCCGATGGCTTCTACGCCGCCCTGCTCCTTGAGCCACTCGAACACTAGGCCGGACAAATACCAGGCCAGGGTCGGCGGGGTGTTGTACATCGAACCGTTATCGGCCGCGACCTTGTAGTTGAGCATGGTCGGGCAAATGGAGCGCGCATGACCCAGCAGGTCTTCGCGAACGATGTTGACGACGATGCCGCTCGGACCGATGTTTTTCTGGGCACCGGCGTAGATCATGCCGAAACGCGAAACATCTACCGGGCGCGACAGGATGTCCGAAGACATGTCGGCCACCAGTGGAACATCGCCGGTTTCCGGAATCCATTGGAATTCCAGGCCGCCGATGGTTTCGTTCGGTGCGTAGTGAACGTAGGCCGCGTCTTTCGACAGCTTCCATTCGTTCTGGCCGGGAATGGCGAAGTAGTCGTAAGGTTTGGCGGTGCCGGCAACATTGACGTGGCCGTAGCGCGAAGCTTCTTCGATGGCTTTCTGCGACCAGATACCGGTGTCGATATAGTCGGCAGAGCCGGTTTCCGGCAACAGGTTCAGAGGAATCTGAGCAAATTGCTGGCTGGCGCCACCTTGCAGAAACAGCACTTTATAGTTCGAGGGGATATTCAGCAGATCACGCAGATCCTGCTCGGCCTTGGTGGCGATGGACACGAACTCATCGCTGCGATGGCTCATTTCCATGACCGACAGACCCTTGCCGTGCCAGTCGAGGAGTTCACCCTGGGCGCGCTGCAGGACAGCTTCGGGAAGCGCCGCAGGACCGGCACAGAAGTTATAGGCTCTCTTGCTCACATCCAATCTCGCTCTGATTTGGTGGTATCACGCAATAAATCACATTATCAGCCGACACCGGGTCCCTGTTGAAACAGGGGTCTGTGGGAGCGAGCCTGCTCGCGATTGCATCACCGCGATACTTCAGACGTACCGCGGCGCCTGCATCGCGAGCAGGCTCGCTCCCACAAGGGATCTCCAGTGGTGTCGATATTTCGTTACGGACAAACAACAAGGGGGCGAATTTTCATCCGCCCCCTGCTTACCCGCTTATTCCTGTGGTTCTTCGTCAGCGGCGGCGTCGAGTTGCTGGTCTTCGGCAACGTCGTCGATCACGACTTCACCGACAAACCCTTCACCCTCTTCACCTTCCAGCTCTTCACCCTCGACTTCCGACGGCTCCTGAACCCGCTCCAGCCCGACCAGTGTTTCGTCGTTGGCCAGTTTGATCAGGGTCACGCCCTGGGTGTTACGACCCAGGCTGGACACTTCGTCGACACGGGTGCGCACCAGGGTGCCCTGGTCGGAAATCAGCATGATCTCCTCGCCATCGAGTACCTGGACCGCACCGACCAGACGGCCGTTACGTTCGTTGCTGACCATGGCGATAACGCCCTGACCGCCACGCTTGTACTCAGGGAACTCGGTGATCGCCGTGCGCTTGCCGTAGCCACGCGCCGAAGCGGTGAGGATCTGGCTGCCTTCTTCCGGGATCAGCATGGAAATCAGCTTCTGCCCTTCCGGCAGACGCATGCCGCGCACACCGCGGGCGGTACGGCCCATGGCGCGAACGTCGGATTCCTTGAAGCGGGTAACCTTGCCGCCGTCGGAGAACAGCATCACTTCGCGCTCGCCATCGGTGATGGCCGCGCTGATCAATACGTCGCCTTCATCCAGCTCCAGCGCGATCAGGCCGACGCTGCGTTGACGGCTGAAGGATTCCAGCGGGGTCTTCTTCACGGTGCCGTTGGCGGTGGCCATGAAGATGTAGTGACCTTCGGTGTATTCCTCGACCGGCAGCATGGTGGTGATGTATTCACCATCATCCAGCGGCAACAGGTTGACCAGCGGACGACCACGGGCAGCGCGGGACGCTTCTGGGATTTCGTAGGTTTTCAGCCAGTACACCTTGCCCTTGCTGGAGAACAGCAGCAGCGTGGTGTGACTGTTGGCAACCAGCAGGTGAGCGATGTAGTCCTCATCCTTGACGCCGGTCGCCGACTTGCCTTTACCGCCACGACGCTGGGCCTGGTACGCAGCCAGCGGCTGGGTCTTGGCGTAGCCACCGTGGGAAATGGTCACGACGCGCTCTTCTTCCGGGATCATGTCACCCAGGGTCAGGTCGAGACGGGCATCAAGGATTTCGGTACGACGCACGTCGCCGTACTCGGCGCGAATCACTTCCAGCTCTTCGCGGATCACTTCCATCAGGCGCGTGGCGCTGTTGAGGATGCGGATCAGCTCGCCGATCTGGTTGAGGATCTCTTGATACTCGGCCAGCAGTTTTTCGTGTTCCAGACCGGTCAGGCGGTGCAGACGCAGCTCCAGAATGGCTTGCGCCTGCTCTGGCGACAGGAAGTACTTGCCGTCGCGCAGACCGTATTGCGGATCGAGGTTTTCCGGACGGCACGAATCGGCGCCGGCACGCTCGACCATTGCCACCACGGCCGAGGATTCCCAAGGGGTGCTGATCAGCGCTTCCTTGGCTTCCGACGGCGTTGGCGACGCCTTGATCAGGGCGATGACCGGGTCGATGTTCGACAGGGCAACCGCTTGACCTTCAAGGATGTGACCACGCTCGCGCGCCTTGCGCAGTTCGAACACGGTACGACGGGTCACCACTTCACGGCGGTGACGAACGAAGGCTTCCAGCAGGTCCTTGAGGTTCAGGATCCGCGGACGGCCGTCGATCAGCGCGACGATGTTGATACCGAACACTGCTTGTAGCTGGGTCTGGGCGTAGAGGTTGTTGAGGATGACCTCAGGCACTTCGCCGCGACGCAACTCGATCACGACGCGCATACCGTCCTTGTCGGACTCGTCGCGCAGTTCGGTGATGCCTTCAAGCTTCTTCTCTTTGACCAGCTCGGCGATCTTCTCGATCAGACGCGCCTTGTTCAACTGGTAAGGGAGCTCGGTGATGACGATCTGCTGACGGCCACCGACCTTGTCGATGTCTTCGATCATCGAGCGGGCGCGCATGTAAATGCGCCCGCGACCGGTGCGATAAGCTTCGATGATGCCGGCGCGACCGTTGATGATCGCGGCGGTCGGGAAGTCCGGACCGGGGATGTATTGCATCAGTTCATCGACGGTCAGCTCGGGGTTGTCGATGAGCGCCAGGCAACCGTCGATGACTTCACCGAGGTTGTGCGGCGGAATGTTGGTCGCCATGCCCACGGCGATACCGCTGGAGCCGTTGACCAGCAGGTTGGGAATACGGGTCGGCATGACCGCCGGGATCATTTCGGTGCCGTCGTAGTTCGGCACCCAGTCCACGGTTTCTTTATGCAGGTCAGCCAGCAACTCATGCGCCAGCTTGGTCATGCGCACTTCGGTGTATCGCATGGCCGCGGCGTTGTCGCCGTCCACCGAACCGAAGTTGCCCTGGCCGTCTACCAGCAGGTAGCGCAGGGAGAATGGCTGTGCCATCCGAACGATGGTGTCGTACACCGCGGTATCACCGTGCGGGTGATACTTACCGATCACGTCACCGACAACACGGGCAGATTTCTTGTACGGCTTGTTGAAGTCGTTGCCCAGCTCGCTCATCGCGAACAGCACGCGCCGGTGCACGGGCTTCAAGCCATCGCGCGCATCCGGCAGTGCCCGCCCGACAATTACGCTCATCGCGTAGTCGAGGTAGGACTGCTTCAGCTCGTCTTCGATATTGACCGGGAGGATTTCTTTGGCCAGTTCGCCCATGAGAAGCCTGATTCCTTTTTCTGGTGAAACTTCGTCAGGACCAACGAAGCTCGCCGCTGCAGGCTCAGTGCCATGCATTGGCTTACAACAAATCAACGAGTTATGCCATGGATCTGCGCAGTACGGGTCGCCACTTCGGGCAACCCTGGAAACCGCCGGATGTTATCACAAGAGCCGCCACGCACCTATCCCCCAGATGCGCATGGAGAGTAGTTAGTTGACCGGTGACAGGCTTGAAGGGGACGAGAGAGGCTTAGAGCCGTTTTGAAAGGGGAATTCAGGGCAGGATCTGGCTGATTCGTGGGCTTTGAGGGCCTCTTCGCGAGCTGGCTCGCTCCCACAGTGGTTCTTTATTGTGCCGACAATTGCGGTCACACCTCGATCAACTGTGGGAGCGAGCCTGCTCGCGATGGCGATTCCTCAGACGCCAGCGATGATCAATGCAGACGCTTACGGCACATCAACTGCGCCATTTTCGCCGTATCCGGGCGTTCGACGATGCCTTTTTCGGTGACGATCGCATCGATCAGGTCCGCCGGCGTCACGTCGAATACCGGGTTAAAGGCATGGACATCAGCGCCGACTCGCTTGCCACCGACCTCCAGCAACTCGCGACCATCACGTTCTTCAATTGGAATGTCATCGCCACTGGCCAGATTCATGTCGATGGTCGAACTCGGTGCCACCACCATGAAGCGCACGCCGTGGTGCATGGCGTTGACGGCCAGTTGATAGGTGCCGATCTTGTTGGCCACGTCGCCATTGGCGGTGATCCGGTCAGCGCCGACGATGACCCAGGTAGGGCCTTTGGTCTTCATGATATGGGCTGCGGCGGAATCGACATTGAGGGTCACGGGAATGCCTTCATTGGCCAGTTCCCACGCGGTCAGCCGCGACCCCTGCAGCCATGGGCGGGTTTCGTCGACATAGACCTGCTCGACCATACCCTCGATGAAAGCCCCACGAATCACCCCCAGCGCGGTACCAAAGCCGCCCGTGGCCAGCGCGCCGGTATTGCAGTGGGTGAGGATCGCCTGAGCGTTGCCCTGATGCTTGCGGATCAGATCGACACCCAGTTGCGCCATGGTCAGATTGGCTTCGCGATCACTTTCGTGAATGGCGATGGCCTCGGCCTCCAGCACCTCCAGCGGATCGGCATTGTCCTTCAGGCGATCAAGCCGGTCGTGCATGCGGCCCAGCGCCCAGAACAGGTTGACCGCAGTAGGACGGGAATCGGCCAACAGCATGAAATCCTCTTCCAGTGCAGCGTACCAGTCACCACCTTCGGCAATCCGGGCGCGGGCCGCCAGTACGATGCCATAGGCTGCACTAATGCCGATGGCCGGCGCGCCACGCACCACCATCGAGCGAATGGCCTCGGCCACGCCAGCGGCGCTGGTGTAGGCAATCCAGGTTTCCTCGAACGGCAAAATACGCTGATCCAGCAGATGGAGAGCGCCATCACGCCAATCGATGGCCTTTACCTTTTCCGCAGCCAACAGTCGATCGCGCATCCCTCACCCCGCACTCATGAACAAAAGCCGCCGATTATAGCGATCCCCCCGCGAAGACGCTCGGGTATACTTCGCCATCCTATACAAAAGCACTGGAACCGACCCTCGATGCCGAACACTGCCGCTGCGCTCGACCTGTTATTGCTGCCGACCTGGCTGGTACCCGTCGAACCTGCTGGTGTTGTCCTCAAGGAACATGGCGTGGGCATCCGTGATGGACGCATCGTGTTTATCGGCCCACGTTCCGCCGCGCTGAAGCTTAACGCAACCGAAACCCGCGAATTGCCCGACATGCTGCTCAGCCCCGGCCTGATCAATGCCCACGGGCACGCGGCGATGACGCTGTTCCGTGGCCTGGCCGATGACCTGCCATTGATGACCTGGCTGGAAAACCACATCTGGCCCGCCGAAGCCAAGTGGGTCGACGAGGACTTCGTGCGCGACGGCACGGATCTGGCCATCGCCGAGCAAATCAAAGGCGGCATCACCTGTTTCTCTGACATGTACTTCTTCCCGAAGGTTGCCAGTGAGCGCGTGCACAACAGCGGCATTCGTGCGCAGATCGCGATTCCGATCCTCGATTTCCCTATTCCGGGTGCCGCTACAGCGGACGAAGCCATTCGTCAGGGCGTTGAACTGTTTGGCGATCTCAAGCACCACGAGCGCATCAAAATCACCTTCGGCCCCCATGCACCCTACACCGTGGGCGATGATAACCTGGAAAAAATCCGGGTAATTGCCGAAGAACTGGACGCCTCGATCCACATGCACGTACATGAAACGGCGTTTGAAGTGCAGCAATCGGTCGAGCAGCGCGGTGAACGCCCGCTGGCCCGACTGGCGCGCCTAGGCTTGCTCGGGCCACGCTTCCAGGCGGTTCACATGACCCAGGTCAGCGAAGAAGACCTGGCGCTACTGGTAGAAAGCAACAGCAATGTGATTCATTGCCCCGAGTCGAACCTCAAGCTGGCCAGCGGGTTCTGCCCGGTCGAGCGTTTGTGGCAGGCCGGGGTCAATGTTGCGGTCGGCACCGACGGCGCGGCCAGCAACAATGACCTGGACCTGCTCGGCGAAACCCGCACCGCGGCTCTGCTGGCCAAGGCTGTCGCCGGCTCGGCCACCGCACTGGATGCCCATCGTGCCTTGCGCATGGCCACCCTCAATGGCGCCCGGGCACTGGGTATCGAGGCCGAAGTCGGCTCGCTGGAAATCGGCAAAGCGGCGGACATGGTGGCTTTCGATCTCTCGGGCCTGGCTCAGCAGCCGGTCTACGACCCGGTTTCGCAGCTTATATACGCTACCGGCCGGGACTGCGTGAAACACCTTTGGGTTGCCGGCAAGCAGTTGCTCGACGACCGTCGCCTGACACGCCTGGATGAACAACAGCTTGGCACTGTCGCAAAGGCCTGGGGCCAGCGCATCAGTGGCCGCACCGAATCGTAAGCACCCTGGAGCACAATCCGGGGCAACAGGATTTTTCAAGTTTTAGAGGACTTAAACCATGAGCAACGTCGACTACGCCGAAATCGCCAAATTCGAGGCCCTGGCCCATCGCTGGTGGGACCGCGAAAGCGAATTCAAACCGCTGCACGACATCAACCCGCTGCGAGTCAACTGGATTGACGAGCGCGTCAATCTGGCCGGCAAGAAGGTCCTCGACATCGGTTGCGGCGGCGGCATCCTCAGCGAAGCCATGGCTCAGCGCGGCGCGACCGTGATGGGTATCGACATGGGCGAAGCGCCGTTGGCGGTTGCCCAACTGCATCAGCTGGAGTCGGGCGTGAGCGTCGAGTACCGGCAGATCACCGCCGAAGCCCTGGCCGAGGAAATGCCCGAGCAGTTCGACGTGGTCACCTGCCTGGAAATGCTTGAGCACGTGCCGGACCCGTCGTCGGTCATCCGTGCCTGCTTCCGTATGGTCAAGCCCGGCGGCCAGGTGTTCTTCTCGACCATCAACCGCAATCCGAAGGCGTACCTGTTCGCCATCGTCGGCGCCGAATACATCATGAAGCTGCTGCCGCGCGGCACCCACGACTTCAAGAAATTCATCCGCCCTTCCGAACTCGGCGCCTGGAGCCGCATGGCCGGCCTGACCGTCAAGGACATCATCGGCCTGACCTACAACCCGCTGACCAAGCACTACAAACTGGCCTCCGACGTGGACGTCAACTACATGATCCAGACCCTGCGCGAGGAGTAAGCCGATGCCAATCAGAGCAGTTCTTTTCGACATGGACGGCACCCTGCTCGACACCGCGCCGGACTTCATTGCGATCTGTCAGGCGATGCGTGCCGACCGTGGCTTGCCACCGATGAACGACAAGCACATCCGCGACGAGATTTCCGGCGGCGCCAAGGCGATGGTCGCGGTGACCTTCGCCATGGACCCGGAATCGCCGGGGTTCGAGGAACTGCGCCTGGAATTCCTGGAGCGCTACCTCGTGGGTTGTGCAGTCCACAGCAAACTGTTCGACGGCATGGGCGAACTGCTGGCGGACATCGAGAAGGCCAACCTGGTCTGGGGCGTGGTCACCAACAAGCCGCTGCGCTTCGCCGAGCCGATCATGCAACAGCTGGGGCTGGCTGAACGCTCGGCGCTGCTGATCTGCCCGGATCATGTAAAAAACAGCAAACCGGACCCGGAACCGCTGATCCTCGCCTGCAAGATGCTCGACCTGGATCCGGCCAGCGTGCTGTTCGTCGGCGATGACCTGCGCGACATCGAGTCAGGCCGCGATGCCGGCACCAAGACTGCTGCGGTGACCTTCGGCTATATCCACCCGGATGATAATCCGCGGCATTGGGGTGCGGATGTGGTGGTCGATCATCCGCTGGAGTTGCGCAAGGTGCTTGATAGCGCGCTTTGCAGCTGCTGAGTCGAATCGCTTTTTTGTAGGAGCGAGCTTGCTCGCGAATAACCTGAGAACGCCGCTGGGTGTCAGGCTTTACGCGTAATCGTTGACGACCATCGCGAGCAAGCTCGCTCCTACAAGGGCCGCTGTCTTCTGATTTGTTGAGGTTTTTTATGTTTGATTATTCCGCCCGCCCCGAACTGCTCAAGGATCGGGTCATTCTGGTCACCGGCGCAGGACGCGGCATCGGCGCCGCAGCGGCAAAAACCTACGCGGCCCACGGCGCAACCGTGCTGTTGCTGGGCAAGACCGAAGCCAACCTGACCCAGGTCTACGACGAAATCGAAGCCGCCGGCCATCCACAACCGGCGGTGATCCCGTTCAACCTCGAAACCGCCCTGCCCCATCAATACGATGAGCTGGCGGCGATGATCGAAAGCGAATTCGGGCATCTCGACGGCCTGCTGCACAATGCTTCGATCATCGGCCCGCGCACGCCGATCGAGCAGCTTTCCGGCGAAAACTTCATGCGGGTCATGCAAGTCAACGTCAACGCCATGTTCATGCTCACCAGCACACTGCTGCCGCTGCTCAAGCTGTCGCAGGATGCCTCGGTGGTGTTCACCTCCAGCAGCGTCGGCCGCAAGGGACGTGCGTACTGGGGCGCTTACGGTGTCTCCAAATTCGCCACTGAAGGCCTGATGCAAACCCTGGCTGACGAAGTCGATACCGTGGCCCCGGTACGCTCCAACAGCATCAACCCGGGCGCTACCCGCACCAGCATGCGCGCCCAGGCTTACCCGGGCGAAAATCCGCTGAACAACCCGACGCCCGAGGAGATCATGCCGGTCTACCTCTATCTGATGGGCCCGGACAGCACTGGTATCAATGGCCAGGCGTTCAACGCCCAGTAACGACCGCACGTCGCTTTTTGGTGCCGCGCCAGCTTCCTGTCGCGGCACTCGAAGGCTCCCGGACTCGAGCCAGGCATCTGTCAAACAAACGTCACACTCTGCACTACACAGGTAGCGAACGAACATCAACCGCTTGATTTAAAACAGATTTTATTCGGATGAACCGAATGGCACGACTTTCGCTCTAAGTTTGCTCAGACACGCAACGTGAAAGCAGACGGGGGGTGAAGCTTGAGTGCTGAGATTACTCATCTTCTACAAAGCGGATTAAACTTGTACGAAATGTCCTACGGGACTGACGGACCAGTACGACGCGCAGCCCTAAGCCGCTCTCACCCTGCTTGTAAGACAGCCTTACTGCTTAGGGGCGCACGCCTTATGAAACCACCTTCCCAGACCAACGCAATTGACTTCGATAGCGCCAAATTGCAGCGCCTGGGCTTTGGTCAGCAGCCGCCTCTTCTGGAAAGGCCTGTCAGTCTTGCGCAATTGCGCCAGCAACTGAGCCTGCAGTTGCAAACCAGTCTGGAGCCGCAACGCATTCTTGGGACTTTCTATCGCGAAATTCAGCGATTGGTGCCATTGGACGCCTTGTGCTACCTGCACAAGAGCAGTGACCTGCGCCTGGAGTTCGGTCAACGCGGCCACCATTCCATCAGTTACAGCCTCAGCCACGAAGGCGAACACCTGGGTGAGCTGACTTTCCGTCGCAATCAGCGTTTCAGCGAACAGGAACAGGGCAATCTCGAATCACTGCTGGCCGCGCTGCTTTTCCCGATGCGCAACGCGCTGCTTTACCGTACCGCCACCCAAAGCGCACTGCGCGACCCGCTGACGGGCACCGGCAACCGCATCGCCATGGACCAGACGCTGCAAAGGGAAATCGAGCTGTCCCGGCGCCATCTGCAACCGTTGTCGGTGCTGATGCTGGACATCGATCATTTCAAGCAAGTCAATGACACCCATGGTCACAGCACTGGCGATGACGTACTCAAGGCGGTCGCCGCCACGATCAAAAACCAGCTGCGCAACGTGGACATGGTGTTTCGCTATGGCGGTGAAGAGTTCCTGATCCTGCTGTCCAATACCAGCCGCGAGGCCGCGGCCATGGTCGGTGAGCGGCTGCGGTTTGCAGCGCAGTCTGAAGAGTACCTGGCCGATGGTCATACGATCGTGCTGACGGTCAGCCTCGGCTGTTCGACCCTGTTGCCCGGCGAGTCTACCGAAAGCCTGTTGCGACGGGCAGACAGCGCGTTGTATGTGGCCAAGCGCGAAGGTCGTAACCGGCTGGAGATGGCGGGCTGATTTTTCAGTCACCACACAAACCAATGTGGGAGCGAGCCTGCTCGCGCATGGGATCTGACCGTCAACAATGATGTTGACTGACAGTCCGCATTCGCAAGCAGGCTCGCTCCCACAGTTTTTTTCAAGCAGCGATTGAATCAGCCTTCAGCCAATGCCATCCGCTCACGCACGACCGGTGCCCGCTCTGCGTGCTCCAATTGCATGCAACGTTCGAGAAACAGGTGCATGTAGTCGTAACTCTTGCAAACGGCCTGACGCAGCTCCACCTGCAGAGATTTGCTCGGGTTGGTGCCCGCCAATGTGCAGATGATCTCCAGGGCTTCCCATGGATGGGCATCGTCGTACTGGGCATGCATCTTCAGCCACTTCATCGCCCGCTTGCGATCTTCCTCGGGGAACGAGGCGGCGTAGATACCGTTGGAACAAACCACCGCCGACCATTCCCCGGTCGCCCCTTCAATGGCGTAGTTGGTGGCGGCAATCGCAACGATCAGCGAATCGGCGGAACTGGTGTGCCAGCACCAATGGCTCAGGGCGTGAAGCTCGGGGGGGACCTGCTGGGCCTGCAGCTCTTCGAGGCTGACACCGTGCGCGCGACTCCAGTGCACCCAGTAATCGGCGTGGTTCAATTCGACGCGGATGTTGCGCATCAGCCAGCGACGGGCCATGTCTTCGCCGGGATGACGGGCAAAGCGGGTCTTGGTCAGGTTTTGTGCCATATACAACGCGAACTGTTCGACCACCGGCCAGCCACCGATCAGGTACTGGCGCATGGTCTTCGCACTGAGCTTGTTGTCTCGCATGCGTTGGTACAGTTCGTGTTCGACAACCCGGCGCTTGCTCTCGCTGCAATCCTGGATCAGGCGCTGGGCCCATGCAGGGTAACTTGCAGCTTCCATGAGCGGTCCGGTTCGGATGAATGTGTCGATCACTGTCGAGCTCCTTTTGATTGTGATTGTGAGACCGGCAGGAATTTCAACGGAACGTGCCAGGCGCCTTGAATAACAGCGGCTGAGGTCTGGCAGGACGACTTAACAAGCTATCGCCGGTAAACAACTGCGGGCGTTCAATCACATACCCTTGAGCGTAATCCACCCCGATCTCCAGCAATGCCTGCTCGATCTGGGGCGTTTCGACAAACTCGGCAATCGTGCGCTTACCCATCACATGGCCAATGTGATTGATCACTTCGACCATGGCGCGGTTAATCGGGTCGTCCAGCATATCCTTTACGAAACTCCCGTCGATCTTCAGGAAGTCTACAGGCAAATGTTTCAGGTATGCGAATGAGGACATTCCGGCACAAAAATCATCCAGTGAAAAATGGCACCCTAAGCCTTTGAGTTCATTAATGAATCGAATGGCGCTGCCAAGATTTGAAATAGCGCTGGTTTCAGTGATTTCAAAACAAATCATTTCAGGCGGAATCGAATACGTCACAAACTGTTCGCGCAAGAAACCCAGGAACGCCTCATCCCCGATCGTCGTGCCTGACAGATTGATCGCACACATGGCCAGCGGCCCGGGGCCTTGCTCGGCCCGGCATTGGGCAATGATCTTGAACACGTTCTGCACCACCCAACGATCCAGCGAGCTCATCAGGCCATAACGCTCGGCAGCTGGAATGAAGCTGTCAGGCAAGATCATCCGCCCGGCTTCATCATGCAATCGCAGCAGAATTTCAATGTGCCCGCCGCCCTGATCGACATGCCCCAAGGGGGCAATTTCCTGGGCGTACAGGCAGAAGCGGTCCTCCTCCAGCGCCATGTGCAAACGCTGCACCCAGGCCATTTCGCCGAAGCGCAGGGACAATTCCGAGTCATCCGGATGATAGACCTGGACCCGGTTCCGGCCCTTTTCCTTGGCCATGTAGCACGCCATGTCGGCAGCACGTAGCGAGGTTTCGAGCGTCGTCGGATTCTGTGCGACATGGACCAGCCCGATACTGACAGTGGTCACGAAAGGCCGGCCCTTCCAGACAAAATGCAGATTCTGCACAGTCTGTCGCAGGCTTTCGGCAATTTTCTCCGCCGCTTCCGGTGCGCAGTTTTCCAGCAGGATGCCGAACTCGTCGCCGCCAAGGCGCGCCAGGGTATCGCCTTCGCGCAACCCGGATTGCAACAAGGCACAGATATGCCGCAACAGTTCGTCGCCCGCCGCGTGGCCGCTGGTATCGTTAACCAGTTTGAACTGATCCAGATCGAGGAACATCAGGGCATGGCGACCCGCGTAGCGGGTCAGGTTATGCAGCGCCTGTTCCAGGCGATATTCGAACTCTCGGCGGTTGGCAAGCCCGGTCAAGGCGTCGTGGGTCGCCTGCCACGACAGATTGGCGATGTATTGCCGCTCCTGGGTCATGTCATGCAGCACCAGCACCGTCCCGCTGACTTTGCCGGCATTGCGGATCGGCGCGCCCACCAGCGTGACCGACACCGTGCTGCCGTCCAGGCGTTGAATCAGCTTGGAGTGTTCACTGCCGCCACTGAGCTGGCCGCTGAGAATATGCTCGATCAGGGTGAAACCGTCGGTCTGGGCATTTTCGTCCAGCAGGTTGAACAGCGCCGCCAGCGGCAACCCCGTCGCCTGCTCGGCCTTCCAGTGGGTCAACGCTTCGGCCGCCGGATTCATGTAGGCAATCGCACCGGAAACATCCGTGGTGATCACGCCGTCGCCAATCGATTGCAGGGTGATCTGCGCCCGGTCTTTCTCCAGCTGCAGCGCATCGGCGAAGGCATGGCGCTGCTTGAGCAGTTTATGGGTGCGCATCAAGGCCAATGCAATCAAGCCCAGGGCGGTGGCGAGGTTGGTCACCAGCAACAGTCGCAGGATCATCCGCGAGCCTTCGCCCAAGGCATCGCTGAAGGCCTTCGCCGCCGGTGTCACACTTTCGTTGATGACGAATATCTGATCCTTCCAGCGCTTGATATCGGCATCGGTGGCCTGCCTGGCGGTGATGCGCTGATGCATCTCCCGCGCAATGGTATCGAGTTGCACCAGATACGCGTCGCCCACCCTCCAAAGGTCGATGGCTTTCTGGTGGTAACTGAAGTGCCGGAAATTCAGGTACAGCCAGATCACACTGGTGATGTCATCCGGATGGTTGCCGCCCTTGAGGATCGCCACACGTGCCGCCTCGATGTTCGGCGGCCGCTGATCGAGCGCCACACGTAATTCATGCCCGCCCTGAGGCACGGAAATGGCGTTCTGGTATTTATGAAAAATCGCTTCGTCGCCGCTGTCGGCGTAGAGGTTGAGGTAATAGATGGCGTCTTTCTGGCCCTTGGACCACAGGCTTTCGCCAGCAACATAGCCACGAACCGCCGACAGCACGTAAAGGCTAACGCCGCCCAACAAGGCTTGAAACACCACAACGGCGATAAATGGCCAGACAATGCCCAACAACCGTGGCGTTCCGAGAGTCCGCGTTTGATTCATGAGGTCCCTTGCATTAGCACTGCTTGCTCGTCTTCCGGACGAAATCGCTGTAGCTAGACTAGGTTGCGATTCCAATCCCGGCAAGCGACACGCTATGCCCGGTGGGAGTATCGCGGCCGCTGAATCCGGTCGCGGCGATGTTTTTTTATAGTAATGAAGTAGCGTCCTGTAACCTTGATATCATCTCGCTACAACCGCTGCAAATGACCGTAGAGCTTGGCGTACAGACCACCCTCGGCAATCAGCTGCTGATGATCGCCATCCTCGGCAACTTGCCCGCCGTCGAACACCAGCACACGGTCAGCCTGTTTTACTGCCGAAAGGCGGTGGGCAATAATCAACGTAGTGCGGTTGCTCAGAAACCGCGCCAGTGCCTGGTGCAGGTTGTATTCGGTGGCGGCGTCCAGCGCGGAGGTGGCTTCGTCGAGGATCACCACCTTGGGCTCGGCCAGCACCATCCGGGCGATGGCCAGGCGTTGACGCTGCCCACCCGACAAGCGCACCCCGGAGCGCCCGACGATGCTGTCCAGGCCATTGGGCAAATCCCGGACCGTGCCGTGCAATTGGGCGATTTCCAGTGCCTGCCAGCAGGCCTCGTCACTGCGTTCGCGGCCCATGGTCAGGTTGGCGCGAATGGTGTCATTGAACAGCGCCGGATGCTGCAGGACCACCGCAACATTTTCCCGCACGGTTTCCAGGCCGATCTCCTGCTGGGTCGAACCGCCGAAGCGAATGGTGCCGGCCAACGGCGTATACAAGCCCAGCAGCAGTTGCACCAGCGTGCTCTTGCCGCCGCCACTCGCACCGACGATCGCGACCTTTTCGCCGGGGGCGATGGACAGGTTCATCTGGTTCAGGACCAGTTCATCGCCGTAACCGAAGCTCAGCCCTTGTACTTCCAGCCCGACCGTTTCCCGACCGACAAATGGGTCGACTCCGCCCGGGTATTCGGGCTCATCGGCTCGGGACAGCAGTTCGTTGATCCGCGACAGCGCACCACCGGCAGCGTAGTAGGCATATTGCAGGTTCAGCAGTTGTTCCACCGGACCGATCATGAACCACAGGTAGCTGAACACCGCGAGCATCTGGCCGATTGAAAGGTCGGAAAACAGCACGGTGAGCATCGCCGCGGCCCGGAAAATATCGATGCCGAACTGGAACAGCAAACCGCTGGCCCGATTCGACGCATCGGTTTTCCATTGCGAATTCACCGCATAGTCACGCACGTCCCGGGCGCGATGCCCCAGGCGACCGAGGAAAAAACCCTGGCGGTTGCCGGCGCGAACTTCCTGGATCGCATCCAGCGTTTCGGTCAGCGCCTGGGTAAAGCGCGAGGTACTGTCGTTCTCGAGTTTCTTCAGGTGCTTGACCCGTTTGCCCAGTTGCACCGTGGCGTAGATCACCAGCGGGTTGAACAGCAGAATCAGCAGTGCCAGTTTCCAGTGCATCCACATCAGAATGCCCGCCGTGCCGACCAGGGTCAGCATGGCCACGAGGAAACGGCTGAGGGTTTCGCCGACGAATTTGTCCAGCGTGTCCAGGTCCGTCACAAGGTGCGTGGTCACCGTGCCGCTGCCCAGGCTTTCGTATTCGCCCAGGGAAATACGCTTGAGACGCTCGATCAGGCGAATGCGAATGCGGTAGACGATGTCCTTGGCCAACCCGGCGAACAATTTCGCCTGCACCACGTTGAACAGCAACGCCATGCATCGCAGGGTCAAGGTTACCAGCAGCATCAGGCCGATGTAGCCCGCGGCTTTCTGCCAGCCTTCGGGCAGCGCGTGGTTCATGATCTTCAGCGCGGCATCACCGTGCCCCAGCAACACCTCGTCCACCAGCAACGGCAGGAGCAAGGGAATCGGCACGCTGCACAAGGTCGCCAGCACGGCCACGCCATTGGCGATCCACAGGGATTTCTTGTGATGCAGGGCCAGGCGGCGGATTTCCGCCCAGCTCAGACGGTCGACACGTTTAACGGTAGCAACATCATCGGGCAGGTCATGCACAGGCAGCACGCTCCAGCCAGCGGCCGAGCAGCGGGGACAACTCGCTCAACGGCTGATAGCCATTGGTCAATAACGCCAACTGCCCATTTCGCTCAGCCAGCAACGTAGGAAAACCGGCGATACCCAGGTCCTGAACCCAAGTGAAATCGGCAGATGTCGCGGCGTGCGTATCGGCACGGTCAAACGCGGCGGCGAATTCAATTCGTGGTAGACCGGCCTGCTCTGCCAACTCCACCAGGACACTGGCGCGCGTGACATCGCGACCTTCAGCGTAAAAGGCGTGCTGAATCAGCCCGAGCAGTTTCCACGCACAATCCGGCGCCAGGTTGCGTGCAGTCACCAGCGCCCGGCAGGCAGGTTCGGTGTCGTAGACAAAACCGTCAGGCAACGCGCATTCGCGCTTGAACGGCTGACCGGTAGCCTCGGTGACCGCCTGCCAGTGTTCAAGAATGTAGCGCCGGGTGGTCGGTTCCAGCGCGGCGCCACTGCCGGTGCGCAAACCACCCACCACCAGATGCACGTCCACACCGGCGGCCGCCGCCTGCTCTACCAATGCGTTTGCAACCGGAGCAAAGCCCCAGCACCAGGAACACATCGGGTCCATCACATAGAGCAGGCGCGCAGACATGGTTCAGACCTCGGAGGATGCTTGCTTGTAGTTGAAGCCGATCGGGTGAGGCTGGTTACGAGCCTTGGCCAGTTCGATCTGCTTCTGCCGGTCGATCGCACTGCGACGGGTCTTCTCGCTCAGCTTATCCCAGCAATGCGGGCAACTGATGCCGGCCACGTAATGCTCGGACGCGCGGTCTTCCACGCTCACCGGCGTGCGGCAGGCATGACATTGATCGTAGTCGCCTTCGCTCAGGTCGTGACGAACGGTCACGCGGTTGTCGAACACGAAGCAGTCGCCCTGCCACTTGGTTTCTTCCTGCGGCACCTCTTCGAGGTACTTCAGGATGCCACCCTTGAGGTGAAAAACCTCACCGTAGCCCTCGCTGAGCATGTAGCTCGAGGCCTTCTCGCAGCGGATGCCGCCGGTGCAGAACATCGCGACCTTCTTGTGCACGGCCGGGTCGAAGTTGGCTTTGATGTAATCGGGAAATTCGCGAAAACTGGTGGTTTTCGGGTCGATGGCGCCTTCGAAGGTACCGATCGAGACTTCGTAATCGTTACGGGTGTCGATCAACAGCACTTCCGGATCGCTGATCAGGGCGTTCCAGTCTTGCGGATCGACGTAGGTGCCGACCTTTTTGTTCGGGTCCACGCCTTCCACGCCAAGGGTGACGATTTCTTTCTTGAGTTTGACTTTGGTGCGATAGAACGGCTGATCGTCGCAGTACGACTCTTTATGGTCGATGTCGTCCATGCGCGGGTCGTTCTTGAGCCAGGCCATCAGCCCGTCGATGCCTTCGCGGCTGCCGGACACGGTGCCGTTGATGCCTTCTTCGGCAATCAGCAGGGTGCCTTTGATGCCGTTGTCGACCATCGCTTGCAGCAGAGGCTCGCGCAGGGCGACGTAATCTTCCAGGGTGACGAACTTATACAGTGCCGCCACGACAATCTGTTGTGTCATGGGTAAATCTCCAGGTGGCTACCCTCGTAAGGGGTGAACCGGATGCGAAAAAAAACGCGCCGGGTTAGCGGCGCGTTGGGCATTCTAACAAAAAACCGGGGTTTAGTGCTTGCTGCCGCCAGCACAGGTCGGCGAGGCCGGGGCCGCGTCGATCTGTGCCCACTCCTCTGGCGTGTACGTATGCAGCGCCAACGCATGGAACTCACCCATCAGCTCGCCAAGCGTGCCGTAGACCTTCTGGTGGCGCTTGACCCGGTTCAGGCCTTCGAACTGCGCGCTGACCACCACAGCCTTGAAATGGGTTTGCAGCCCACGGCTGTGCATATGGCTCTCATCCAGCACTTGCAGATGCTCGGGCTGAAGCAGGCCCAGCGTCGATTCGATGCGTTGTTGCATGGTCATACCGAACTCCGCTTAAGGCTTTTTCTTGGCTGGAGCGGCCGCATCTTTCGGCGTCAGCTCGGCGGTCATGTCAGCCAGCAGTTTGTTGACCACCGGCACCGCGCTTTCCAGCTTGGCCTGGGTCATCTGGGCCGATTGCTGGGTCAGCTGAGGCATTTTTTCCAGGACTTTCTTGCCCAGTGGCGACTGGTAGAACGCAACCAGGTCCTTGAGCTCGGATTCGGTGAAGTTGGTGGTGTAGAGCTTGACCATGTCCGGTTTCAGCTTGTTCCAGCCAATGGCCTGGTCCAGAGCGGCATTGGCCTTGGCCTGGTAGGTTTCCAGCACGGCTTTTTTCGACTCAGGAGCTTTGGTTTGTTCGAAACGCTGGGCAAACATCTGCTGTACTTGCATGTACACCGGGGTGCCCAGTTTGTCAGCGTGCGCCATGGTCAGGAAAGCCTCGGCACTGGCGTTATGGCTGGCGGTGTCGGCAAGAACCTGGCCGCTGGCGCAGACCAAAGCAACGGCGGTACAGATGGCACGAAGACGAGTCATCGAGTTTCCTTTTCTAGCTGGCGAGGTAAGACCCCAAGGGCGTCCATTCTGCGCCTAAAAAAGTGTGTCGCTCAACCCCAAGCCTTGTCGCACCTGATTTAGAGGGGTTGAATGGTCAAATTCAGACTGATGGAACCACGGCCGTCGATCACGGCCTAAACTGCGCAATCGGACCTACAGGAGTGAGCAAGATGAGCCGTATCGAAACCGACAGCCTCGGCCAGGTTGAAGTCCCGGATGAAGCCTATTGGGGCGCTCAGACGCAACGCTCGCTGATCAACTTCGCCATCGGCAACGAACGCATGCCGCTGGCTGTGTTGCATGCCCTGGCGCTGATCAAGAAAGCCGCGGCGCGGGTCAATGATCGCAACGGCGACGTGCCCGCCGATATCGCCCGTCTGATCGAGCAGGCGGCCGACGAAGTGCTCGCCGGCGACCATGACGACCAGTTTCCACTGGTGGTCTGGCAAACCGGCAGCGGCACCCAGAGCAACATGAACGTCAACGAAGTGATCGCCGGTCGCGCCAACGAGTTGGCCGGCAACCCCCGTGGCGGCAAGTCCCCGGTGCACCCCAACGATCACGTCAATCGCTCCCAGAGTTCCAACGATTGCTTCCCCACCGCCATGCACATCGCGGCCGTCCAGGCGGTACAACAGCACTTGCTGCCGGCGATCAGCGAACTGTCCGGCGGACTGGCCGAGCTGGCCGCCCGCCACATTAAACTGGTCAAGACCGGTCGTACGCACATGATGGATGCGACACCGATCAGCTTCGGCCAGGAAATCTCGGCTTTCATCGCGCAACTCGATTACGCCGAGCGGGCGATCCGCAGCGCACTGCCCGCGGTCTGCGAGCTGGCCCAGGGCGGAACGGCCGTCGGCACCGGACTGAATTCACCCCACGGCTTTGGTGAGGCCATCGCCGCAGAATTGGCCGCCCTCTCCGGTTTGCCGTTTATCACCGCGCCGAACAAGTTCGCCGCACTGGCCGGTCATGAGCCGCTGACCACGCTGTCCGGCGGGCTGAAAACCCTTGCCGTGACGCTGATGAAAATCGCCAACGATCTGCGCCTGCTGGGCTCCGGCCCGCGCGCCGGCTTCGCCGAAGTCAGGCTGCCGGCCAATGAGCCGGGAAGTTCGATCATGCCGGGCAAGGTCAACCCGACCCAGTGCGAAGCACTGTCGATGCTGGCCTGCCAGGTGCTGGGCAACGACGTCGCCATCGGCTTTGCTGCCAGTCAGGGCCACTTGCAGCTGAATGTGTTCAAACCGGTGATCATCCATAACCTGCTGCAATCTATCCGCTTGCTGGGGGATGGCTGCAGCAACTTCCAGCAGCACTGCGTGGCCGGTCTGGAACCGGATGCGGAAAAAATGGCTGAACACCTGGAGCGTGGCCTGATGCTGGTGACGGCGCTCAACCCGCACATCGGCTATGACAAATCGGCGGAAATCGCCAAGAAGGCCTACAGCGAAGGCCTGACCTTGCGCGAGGCGGCGTTGCAGCTCGGGTATCTGACTGACGAAGAGTTCGATGCGTGGGTGAGGCCGGAGAATATGCTGGAGGCTGGGGCAAAGGGCTGAATTTTGCGGTGATTGAAAGTCTGTCTTCGCGAGCAGGCTCGCTCCCACAAGGACTGAGTCGATCACAAATATGATGGTCGACGACAAACCTGTGGGAGCGGGCTTTCTCGCGAAGAACGATAACGCGGTCTAACTGGCGGCCATCCGCACCTTCCGCGCCTTCAACCCGGCAATCAACGAAGGCCCCAACGCCACCAGCGCCGACCCCAGCACCACCAGCACCGCACCGCCATATCCCAGACCATTGATCGTCTCGGCATGCACATAGTCGGGCCACAGCCACGCAGCCATGGCAACCGCGGCAAAGGTCACCAACGGCGTGATGGCCAGCGTCGCGCTGACCCGGGAGGCTTCCCAATGGGCCAGGGCCTCGGCAAACGCGCCATAGGCAATCAGGGTGTTGAGGCAGCACGCCAGCAGCAACCATCCCTGCAACGGGTTCAATTGCAACGCTTCGAGCGGATGCACCCACGGCGTCAACAGCGCCGCGCAAAACAGGTAGATCACCATCATCACCTGCAGCGAATTCCACACCGTCAGCAATTGCTTCTGCCCCAGGGCATAGAAGGTCCAGACCGTGGACGCCAGCAGCACCAGCAGCACGCCGGCGGTGTAGTCGGTCAGCGACGTGAGCAACTCACTCAAGCGCTGGTTGAAAAACAGCGCAAAGCCGATCAGCAGCACCAGCAGGCCAATCCCCTGCCCCAGGCTGAAACGCTCCTTGAATACAAAAAGACTGGCGATCAGCAGCATGATCGGGCCCATCTGCACCACCAGTTGCGCCGTGCCGGGGCTGAGCAGGTTCAGGCCCATCAGATACAACACATAGTTACCGACCAGGCCGAGCACCGCCATCAGCACCAGCCAGCCACCACGAGGACCGAGCACCTTACGGCTGGGCAGGCGCCTGGTGGCCGCCAGGTAAATGAACAGGCAGCCGCCGGATACCAGCAGGCGAAACCAGGTCACCGTCACCGGGTCCATTACCAGCAACACTTGTTTGAGCTTGATCGGCAGGATTCCCCACAACAACGCGGTCAACAAGGCCAGGAACAGACCGTAACCCCAGCGACCCGATGAAATGTGCATGTGAACCCCAACGCCAACTGACAGGAGTCGTCATTCTAGGCCCGCAGCCGTGACGTACACAGGCACAGTTTCGGTCTGGCCGCGAATGAAACTGTGCGGGTCGCAATCTTTGAGGGGGATTTTTTACGACCGAGGTGAGCCCATCGCGAGCAGGCTCGCTCCCACAGTGATTAGCGGCGATCACAAATGTTGTGTACGCCACCAAACCTGTGGGAGCGAGCCTGCTCGCGAAAGCTATCTGGCAGACAACGAAAAAACCCGAGGCTTAACGCACCGCCTCAAACAACCCCGTAGCCCCCATCCCGCCACCCACGCACATAGTGACGATGCCGTACCGCAGATTGCGTCGCTGCAACTCACGAACCAGATGCCCGACCTGGCGCGAGCCGGTCATGCCGAACGGGTGACCGATGGAAATCGAACCGCCGTTGACGTTGTACCGGGCATTGTCGATTTCCAGCCGGTTGCGGCTGTACAGGCACTGCGAGGCGAACGCTTCGTTGAGCTCCCACAGGTCGATGTCGTCAATCTGCAAGCCTTTGGCCTTGAGCAGCTTCGGTACCGAAAACACCGGGCCGATGCCCATCTCGTCCGGCGCGCAACCGGCCACGGTAAAACCGCGGAAGAACGCTTTCGGCTTGAGCCCCAGCTCCAGTGCTTTCTCCAGGCTCATCACCAGGGTCATGGACGCGCCGTCAGACAGCTGCGAAGAGTTGCCCGCCGTGACCGAGCCATCCTCGGCGAACACCGGCTTCAACCCGGCCAGGCTTTCCAGGGTGGTGTCCGGGCGGTTGCAGTCATCACGGTCGACGATGCCGTCGAGGATCTGTGCCTGACCTGTGGCCTTGTCTTCGACGCGATACTTCACCGCCATCGGCACGATTTCATCGGTGAACAGCCCGGCGGCCTGAGCCTGTGCGGTACGCTGCTGGCTTTGCAGCGCGTACAGGTCCTGCTCTTCACGGCTGACACTGTACCGACGCGCGACGATTTCAGCAGTCTGGCCCATCGGGAAGTAGACGCCCGGCACCTGCTCCTTGAGCAACGGGTTGATCAGGTTGTCGGTATTGACGCTCTTCATGGTCAGGCTGATGGACTCGACGCCACCGGCGACGATGATGTCGCTGCAACCCGAAGCGATCTGGTTGGCGGCAATGGCAATCGCCTGCAGGCCCGAGGAACAGAACCGGTTGAGGGTCATGCCGGCCGTGCCGATACCCAGGCGCGAGAGCACCGCGACGTTGCGACCGATATTGAAACCCTGGGCGCCTTCGTTGGAGCCGGCGCCAACGATGCAGTCCTCGACGCTCGCCGGATCGATACCGGTGCGCGCCAACAGCGCATCGACACAGTGTGCCGCCATGTCGTCCGGGCGGGTCATGTTGAATTTACCGCGAAAGGATTTGGCCAGGCCGGTCCGCACGCTGTCGACGATCACCACTTCACGCATGGCATACCTCATTGTTGTTATCGGTTGAGAGTGGACCGAGCATAAGTCCAGCGCTTCGCCGACCGCGACAATCATTCACCTCGCGTATGCGTAACCATCGCCTCAATCCTTGTCCTTACGCTTCTTGTGCTCTTGCCGGTCGGATGTTTCGAAAGCCTCTTCCAGTGCCCGGTTGATGGTGCGCAAGACTTTGACCCGTGCCCAGCGCTTGTCGTTGGCTTCCACCAGGGTCCATAGCGCAATCTCGGTGCTGGTACGGTCGACCATGTCGCCGACCGCCGCGCGATAGTCATCCCATTTTTCACGGTTGCGCCAGTCATCTTCAGTGATCTTGAAGCGCTTGAAGGGAATCTTTTCGCGCTCCTCGAAGCGCTCCAGTTGCGTCTGTTTGTCGATGGACAGCCAGAACTTGACCACGATCACACCGGCGTCGGTGAGCTGTTCTTCGAAATCGTTGATTTCACCGTAGGCACGCAGCCAGTCTGCCGGGCTGCAAAAACCTTCAATGCGCTCCACCAACACCCGGCCATACCAGGAGCGGTCGAACACGGTGAACTTGCCCCGGGCCGGCAGGTGCCGCCAGAAGCGCCACAGATACGGTTGCGCCCTTTCTTCCTCGGTGGGCGCGGCAATCGGCACGATGCTGTACTGGCGTGGATCAAGCGCTGCCGCTACCCGGCGGATCGCCCCGCCCTTGCCAGCCGCGTCGTTGCCCTCGAACACCGCCACCAGCGCGTGGCGGCGCATGCGCTTGTCACGCATCAACCCGGAAAACCGCGCCTGCTCGGTGATCAGCTGTTCTTCGTAATCATCCTTGTCCAGGTGCAGGGTCAGGTCCAGGCTGTCGATCAGGTTCACTTGATCGACACTGGGAAACACTGGCGCGGCGCTGACCTTTTCCGGATGGATCGTCGGCCGCTTCAATGCGCCCTGCAGGCCCGCCAGCAGAATCCGCCCCACGGCCAGGCTCCGATAATGCGCATCCGCCCCGGCGATCACATGCCAGGGTGCATAGTCGCGGCTGGTGCGGCGCAGCGCCCGTTCACCAAACTTCACGAACCTGTCGTAGGTTTGCGACTGCTGCCAGTCCAGCGGGCTGATGCGCCAGCTGTGCAGCGGGTCGTCGGCCAATGCCTTGAGGCGTGCCTTCATTTGTTTCTTGGAGAGGTGAAACCAGAACTTGAAGAGCAGCGCACCTTCATCGCAGAGCATCTTTTCCAGGCGCTCGGCGGCATTGATCGCCTGGTCCAGTCGCGGATCCTTGAACTCGCCATGGACCCGCCCCTGCAGCATCTGGCTGTACCAGTTGCCGAAGAAAATCCCCATGCGCCCCTTGGCCGGGAGCATCCGCCAGTAACGCCAGGCCGGTGGCCGCGCCAGTTCTTCGTCGGTTTGCTGATCGAACGTGCGGACCTCGATCAAGCGCGGGTCCATCCACTCGTTGAGCACCTTGATCGTCTCACCCTTGCCGGCACCTTCGATGCCATTGATCAAAATGATCACCGGGAAGCGGCGTTGCTGCTGCAATTCGAATTGCGCTTCGAGCAACGCTTCGCGCAGGGCCGGGACTTCGGCGTCGTAGATTTCTTTGTCGATGGCGTGATCGATTTCGGCGGATTCAAACATGAGCGGCTCCCTTCCAGATGTGAGCAAGACTAGCGGATTGAACTGAAGGCCAGCAGAGATTTTCCCGATGGCCCCCTCGCCACAAAGAGCTTGGCCACGCCGTCGATCGGCTAGAATGGCGGCCTTGCCGTTGCCGAGCCTGCCATGAAACCTGTATTGCCCCACGCCCAGCTCGACTGGGACGACCAAGGTCGCCCGTATTCACGAGTGTTCGACGATGTGTATTTCTCCGACCAGTCGGGGCTGGACGAAACCCGCTATGTCTTTATCGAACAGAACCGTTTGGCGGAGCGCTTTGCGGCCTTGCCCGAGGGCGGGCGGCTGGTCATCGGGGAAACGGGGTTCGGCACCGGGCTGAATTTTTTGTGCGCCTGGCAGCTGTTCGAGCAACACGCCGCGGCCAGTGCGCGGCTGCATTTTGTCAGCGTCGAGAAGTACCCGCTGAGCCCCGACGACTTGCAACGGGCCCTGGCGCTGTGGCCGGAACTCAAGGTGTTTGCCGATCAACTGCTTGAGCAATACGTGGCCATCCATCAGGGCTTTCAGCGCCTGACGCTGGACCACGGCCGCGTGACCCTGACGCTGCTGATCGGCGATGCACTGGAGCAACTGCCGCAACTCGATGCCCGAATCGACGCCTGGTTTCTCGACGGTTTCGCCCCGGCGAAAAACCCCGACATGTGGACCGCCGAACTGTTTGCCGAGCTGGCGCGCCTGGCCGCTCCCGGTGCATCCATCAGCACCTTCACCAGCACCGGTTGGGTGCGGCGCCTGCTCAACGCCGCCGGTTTCAAGATGAAACGCACCCCCGGCATCGGCCATAAATGGGAAATCCTGCGCGGCGAGTTCCTCGGCTGGCCCCAGGAAACGCCGGCCCCGGCCCTGGATAAACCCTGGTTCGCACGCCCGGCCCCACTGACCGGCGAGCGCCAGGCACTGGTGATCGGTGCCGGCCTGGCCGGTTGTGCCAGCGCCGCCAGCCTCGCCGCGCGTGGCTGGGAAGTGACAGTGCTGGAGCGCCACGACGACATCGCCCGGGAAGCCTCGGGCAACCCGCAGGGCGTGCTCTACCTGAAGTTATCCGCCCACGGCACGGCGCTGTCGCAAATGATCGTCAGTGGATTCGGCTACACCCGACGCCTGCTCGAACACTTGCAACGGGGTCGCGACTGGGACGATTGCGGCGTGTTGCAACTGGCTTTCAACGCCAAGGAAGCTGAACGCCAGGTGCAATTAGCCGCGGCATTTCCGGCGGACTTGTTGCACCTGCTTGATCAACCCGAGGCACAGGCCGTGGCCGGTATCGGGCTGGCACAGGGGGGCCTGTTCTATCCCGAAGGCGGCTGGGTTCACCCACCGGCGCTGTGTCAGTGGCAGGCTGCGCATCCACAGATTCAACTGTTCACTCACCACGATGCGCTGGAACTGCGCAAGGTTGAGGGCCGGTGGCAAGCCTGGGACGGCGAACGCTTGCTTGCCGACGCCCCCGTGGTGGTGCTCGCCGGCGCAGCCGAAATCCAGCGTTTCCCCGAGAGCGCCGAGTTGCCGCTCAAACGCATTCGCGGGCAAATCACGCGCCTGGCGCAAACCCCGCAAAGCCAGGCCCTGAGTACCGTGGTGTGTGCCGAAGGCTATGTCGCCCCCGCCCGTTTGGGCGAACACACCCTGGGGGCCAGTTTCGATTTCAAGAGCGATGACCTGACGCCGACCACGGCAGAACACCTGGGCAACCTGGCCATGCTCGAAGAGATTTCCCACGATCTGGTCGAGCGGCTGGAGATCGAACACCTCGACCCCGAGCATCTCCAGGGTCGCGCTGCATTTCGCTGCACCAGCCCCGACTACTTGCCAATCGTCGGCCCATTGGCCGACACCCAGGCGTTCGCTGAGGCTTATGCAGCGCTGGGCAAAGACGCCCGGCAGGTGCCGGACGTCGAATGCCCATGGCTTGACGGTTTGTACGTCAACAGCGGTCACGGCTCGCGCGGCCTGATCACTGCGCCGCTGTCCGGAGAGCTGCTGGCAGCCTGGCTGGACAACGAACCCCTGCCGCTGCCCAGAAGCGTGGCCGAGGCCTGTCACCCCAACCGGTTTGCCCTGCGGCGCCTGATTCGCGGCAAGTAGTCGATCCAGCAGCCGAAGTCGCCCTCACCGGGCGATTCGGCCGTGGCCAGTCGCACATATAACTCATCGATCTAAAACTCCCCTTACCGAGGAGGGTCACTTTCTGAGTACCCGCCGTTTTGGCGCGGTATCGATCGACCCTCCCCAACGGAAAAACCGGTAAGGAATTTATGTGCGGATTAGCTGGCGAGTTACGTTTTGATCATCAACCTGCAGACCTTGCAGCCATTGAACGAATCACCCATCACCTGGCCCCTCGCGGCCCCGACGCCTGGGGCTTTCATAGCCAGGGACCGATTGCACTGGGCCACCGGCGCCTGAAGATCATGGACCTGTCGGACGGCTCGGCGCAGCCGATGATCGACCCGCAACTGGGCTTGTCCCTGGCCTTCAACGGAGCGATCTACAACTTTCCGGAACTGCGCGCGGAACTTGAAAGCCTGGGTTACGCCTTCTATTCCGGTGGCGACACCGAAGTGCTGCTCAAGGGCTATCACGCCTGGGGCGAAGCCTTGCTACCAAAACTCAACGGCATGTTTGCCTTTGCCGTTTGGGAGCGCGATGCCCAACGCCTGTTCATCGCCCGCGACCGTCTCGGCGTGAAGCCGCTGTACCTGTCGCGCACCGGCCAGCGCCTGCGCTTCGCCTCGGCCCTGCCGGCATTGCTCAAGGGTGGCGACATCAATCCGATCCTCGATCCTGTGGCACTCAATCACTATCTGAATTTCCACGCCGTGGTCCCGGCACCGCGCACCTTGCTGGCGGGCATTGAAAAACTGCCGCCGGCCACCTGGATGCGCGTCGAAGCCGATGGCCGCACCGAACAGAAAACCTGGTGGACCCTGCCCTACGGCCCTCACGCCGATGAGACCGATCTGACCCTCGAAGACTGGCGCGACCGTGTGCTCGACAGCACCCGCGAGGCGGTCGCCATCCGCCAACGCGCGGCAGTGGATGTCGGCGTGCTGTTGTCCGGTGGCGTCGATTCAAGCCTGCTGGTGGGCCTGTTGCGGGAAGTCGGCGTGGACAATCTGTCGACCTTCTCCATCGGCTTCCAGGATACCGGCGGCGAGCGTGGGGACGAGTTCCAGTATTCGGACCTGATCGCCCAACACTACGGCACGCAGCATCACCAACTGCGCATCGACGAAAAGGAAATCATCGAACAGCTGCCCGCCGCGTTCCGCGCCATGAGCGAACCGATGGTCAGCCACGACTGCATCGCCTTCTATCTGTTGTCCCGGGAAGTGGCCAAACACTGCAAAGTCGTCCAGAGCGGCCAGGGCGCCGATGAACTGTTCGCCGGTTACCACTGGTATCCGCAAGTGGACGGCGCGAGTGATCCGTATGCCGCATACCGCGAAGCGTTTTTCGACCGCAGCTACGACGACTACGCCGCTACCGTCCAACCGAAATGGCTGACTGCGAATGACGCCGCCGGTGACTTCGTCAAAGCGCATTTCGCCCAGCCCGGTGCCGATGCGGCGGTGGACAAGGCCTTGCGTCTGGACAGCACGGTGATGCTGGTGGACGACCCGGTCAAACGCGTCGACAACATGACCATGGCCTGGGGCCTGGAAGCGCGCACTCCGTTTCTCGACTACCGCCTGGTGGAGCTGTCGGCACGGATTCCGGGGCGTTTCAAACTGCCGGACGGCGGCAAGCAAGTCTTGAAAGAAGCCGCGCGCCAAGTGATTCCCAGTGAAGTGATCGACCGCAAGAAAGGTTACTTCCCGGTGCCGGGCCTCAAGCATTTGCAGGGCGATACGCTGGAATGGGTGCGCGAGCTGCTGCTCGATCCCAGCCAGGATCGCGGCCTGTTCAACCCCGCGATGCTCGACCGTCTGCTGACTGATCCACAGGGGCAATTGACACCGTTGCGCGGCTCGAAGCTGTGGCAACTGGCGGCCCTCAACCTGTGGCTCAGCGAACAAGGAATCTGACCGATGAAACCTCACGCCACGGCTATCAGCCAACGCCTGTTGCGCGGCCAGTCACCCTCCTACGAACGCTTGCAGGCACGTCTGGCCGAGGATCGCTGTGAACTCGGCGGGGCGCCGATTGCCGTGCATTGCGGCTGGGGCCGCTTGCTGATCGGCCACACCTTTGCCGATGCCGCGAGCCTGGCCGGGGAGTTGCTCAACGAGCAGCCCGGCGAGCGGGACATTGCCCTGTACGTCGCCGCGCCCCAGCAAGTGCTGGGGCTGGAGCCGACGCAGCTGTTCCTCGACCCGTCCGACACCTTGCGCCTGTGGTTCAGCGACTACCGTCAGGCGACACGGGTGTTTCGTGGTTTTCGTATTCGACGCGCGCAAAGCGATGCCGACTGGCAGGCGATCAATCAGCTGTACCAGGCCCGCGGCATGCTGCCGATCGATGCCACCCTGCTGACGCCGCGTCATCTGGGCGGCCCGGTGTATTGGCTGGCTGAAGACGAGGACAGCGGCGCGGTCATCGGCAGCGTCATGGGCCTCAACCACCACAAGGCCTTCAACGATCCGGAAAACGGCAGCAGCCTGTGGTGCCTGGCGGTCGACCCGCATTGTGCGCGGCCGGGTGTCGGTGAAGTGCTGGTGCGGCACTTGATCGAACACTTCATGAGTCGCGGGCTCGCCTGCCTCGACCTGTCGGTGCTGCACGACAACCGCCAGGCGAAAAGCCTTTACGCCAAGCTCGGTTTTCGCAACCTCACGACCTTCGCCATCAAGCGCAAGAACGGCATCAATCAGCCGCTGTTCCTCGGGCCCGGCCCGGAAGCCGCGTTCAATCCCTACGCTCGGATCATTGTCGAGGAAGCACACCGTCGTGGCATCGATGTGCACGTCGATGACGCCGACGCCGGGATGTTCACCCTCAGCCATGGCGGGCGCCGGGTACGCTGCCGCGAATCCCTGAGCGACCTGACCAGCGCCGTCAGCATGACCCTGTGCCAGGACAAAAGCCTGACCCACAAAGTGCTCAAGGCTGCCGGGTTGAACCTGCCGGCGCAGCAAATGGCGGGTAACGCCGATGATAATCTGGCCTTCCTCGATGAACACCAGCGCGTGGTGGTCAAGCCACTGGATGGTGAACAGGGCCAAGGGGTGGCCGTGGATCTGCGTACCATCGAGGAAGTACAGCAAGCCATAGAAGCCGCTCGCCACTTCGACAGCCGCGTGCTGCTGGAAAGATTCCACGAGGGCCTCGACCTGCGCATTGTGGTGATCGGTTTTGAAGTGGTCGCCGCCGCCATTCGCCGGCCGGCCGAAGTGGTGGGCGACGGCCAACACTCCATCGGTGCATTGATCGAAGCCCAGAGCCGACGGCGACAGGCGGCCACGGGCGGCGAAAGCAAGATCCCGCAGGACCAGGAAACCCTGCGCACCCTGCGTGCCGCCGGATACGACTACAGCAGCATTCTGCCGGCCGGTGAGCACCTGTTCGTGCGACGCACGGCGAACCTTCATACCGGCGGCGTGCTTGAAGACGTCACGGCGATCCTGCACCCGACGCTGGTGGACGCCGCCATCCGCGCGGCCCGGGCCCTGGACATTCCCATGGTCGGCCTCGACCTGATGGTGTCCGCCGCTGACCAGCCGGACTATGTGTTTATCGAAGCCAACGAACGGGCCGGGCTGGCCAACCATGAACCGCAGCCCACGGCGGAGCGGTTTGTGGATTTGTTGTTTCCGTACAGTCAGCCGGTGGTCTCTTAGCCATGTGTTGTCTGGACTGGCCCTTTCGCGAGCAGGCTCGCTCCCACATTTGATCGCGTTCCCCCTGTAGGAGCGAGCCTGCTCGCGAAGGCGGCCGTACAGGCGATAACCAATCAGGAGTCTCCATGACCAGCAAAATCCCCGAACCGGACCTCGGTTACCTGCAAAAAGTGCTGCTGGAAATGCTCGCCATACCCAGCCCTACCGGGTTCACCGATACCATCGTGCGCTACCTCGCCGAACGCCTTGAAGAACTCGGCATTCCCTTCGAGCTGACCCGTCGCGGCACCATCCGCGCCACGCTCAAGGGCAAGAAGAACAGCCCCGACCGCGCCGTTTCCGCCCACCTGGACACCATCGGCGCGGCGGTGCGTGCAGTGAAGGACAACGGCCGCCTGACCCTCGCGCCCGTCGGCTGCTGGTCCAGCCGCTTCGCCGAAGGCAGCCGGGTCAGCCTGTTTACCGACAACGGCGTGATCCGTGGCAGCGTCTTGCCGCTGATGGCTTCCGGGCACGCATTCAACACCGCCGTGGATGAAATGCCGATCAGTTGGGATCACATCGAGTTGCGCCTGGACGCCTACTGCGCCACCCGTGCCGACTGCGAGTCGCTGGGCATCAGCGTCGGCGATTTCGTCGCCTTCGACCCGCTGCCTGAGTTCACCGAAAGCGGCCACATCAGCGCCCGCCACCTTGACGACAAGGCCGGGGTGGCCGCGCTGCTGGCGGCGCTCAAGGCCATCGTCGACAGTGGCGAAGAGCTGATGATCGATTGCCATCCGCTGTTCACCATCACCGAAGAAACCGGCAGCGGTGCCGCAGCGGCGTTGCCCTGGGACGTCAGTGAATTCGTCGGCATCGACATCGCACCGGTCGCACCTGGCCAACACTCCAGCGAGCACGCGGTAAGCATCGCCATGCAGGATTCCGGTGGGCCGTATGACTATCACCTGTCGCGCCACCTCCTGCGCCTGGCCAGCGACAACGAGTTGCCCGCACGCCGGGACCTGTTCCGCTACTACTTCAGCGACGCCCATTCAGCGGTGACCGCCGGCCACGACATTCGCACCGCCCTGCTCGCCTTCGGCTGCGACGCCACCCACGGTTACGAACGCACCCATATCGACAGCCTCGCCGCCCTGAGCCGCCTGCTCGGTGCCTACATCCTCAGCCCGCCCGTGTTTGCCAGCGATGCACAGCCGGCCAAGGGCTCACTGGACCGTTTCAGCCATCAGCTTGAACATGACACCCAGATGGAAAGCGATACGCGGGTGCCGTCGGTGGATAGCCTGGTGGGGCAGCGGTCGGAGAACTGATCCAGGATCTTCATTGCCTGGTAAACCGCTATCGCGAGCAGGCTCGCTCCCACAGGGGAATGCGGTCTACTGTGGGAGCGGGCTTGCTCGTGAAGGCGTCAGACCAGACAACACAAGATCCCGGGCTGGCCGTCCTCGCCCAATCGCCGTAGCATCGCGCCATTGATCCAACCGAGGTGCCTATGCTGATCCCCCACGACCAACTTCAAGTCGACACCCTCACCCGCCTGATCGAGGATTTCGTGACCCGCGACGGCACGGACAATGGAGACGACACTCCACTGGAAACCCGCGTACTGCGCGTGCGCCAGGCCTTGACCAAGGGCCAGGCACTGATTGTCTTCGACCCGCAAAGCGAGCAATGCCAGTTAATGCTCAAGCACGACGTGCCCAAGCACCTGTTTGACTGAGCCCTTCAGCGCTCCTTGGTTTTCGCCAGTTTGTTCTGGATGCGTTCGTAGATTTCGCAGCGATGCACATTGACGTCCTGAGGCGCTTCAACGCCAAAGCGCACGTTGCTTCCGTTGATCGCGAGAACACGCACGGAAATGTTGTCACCGATGGAAATGGTTTCGCCCACAATGCGAGTGAGTACGAGCATGAGGAGTGTCCTTCAGGGGTTACTGGCCCTTGAAGATGCCCGGCCCGCGGTACGCCTACAATGCTCCGACAGCAAACCAGACCGGACTGACAGCCCCTGACGCACGCCACTTACGGAAAGGTCTGACAGGTCGGTTGATTGTAGGGCCGATCTGTCAGGATGCGGAGAATCGCGGCCCGAACAGGATGATACTCGCGCCGATCACACACAGCGCCACACCAAGCCAGTCCGAACCCAGCGGACGAATCCGCTCGACCACGGCCAACCAGCCGATTGAGGCAATGATGTAGATGCCACCGTAAGCGGCGTAGGCGCGGCCAGCGTAGCTTGCCTCGATACGGGTCAGCAGCAGGGCGAACAGGGTCAGGCTGAGGAGCGCCGGCACCACCCACCACATGCTTTTGCCCTGGCGCAACCACATCCAGAAGGCAAAGCAACCGGCAATTTCGAACAGCGCAGCGAGGAAAAACCACAGGTAATTGAGCATGCAAGCGTCTCGCGAGGATGGCCGATGGCGGCCACCCTAACCACAGCGTTGCCTGCGGGCAAGATCAGCTTGCCGATTGCCTGGCCTTGGCGCGCATTTTGTCGGCCATGGCGGTCATTTCGTTGTAGAGCAATTGCGGGTTCTTCTGCTTGATCGCCCAGGCCATGCGGCCCTGTTCGTGGGGCAGGATCATGAACTCGCCAGCGGCGACCTGCTGATAGATGTAGTCGGCGATGTCGGCGGCACTGATCGGCGAGCTTTCCAGCAACTTTCCGACCTGGGCTTTCATGGCCGGAGTCGGGCCGCGGAAGGAGTCCAGCAGGTTGGTCTGGAAGAACGACGGACACACCACATGCACACCGACTTCCTGATGCGCCAGCTCGATCAGCAGGCTTTCGGACAACGCCACCACGCCCGCCTTGGCCACGTTGTAATTGCTCATCGCCGGGCCTTGCATCAGCGCGGCCATGGACGCGATGTTGATGATCTTGCCTTGGCTTTTTTCCAGCAGTGGCAGGAAAGCCTTGCAGCCCTTGACCACGCCCATCAGGTTGATCGCGATCTGCCAGTCCCAGTCCTCCAGGGACAACTCACTGAAGAACCCGCCAGATGCCACGCCCGCGTTATTGACGATGACATCGATGCCGCCGAGCTTGACTTCGCAGGCCTGGGCGAACGCCGTCAACTGGCTGTAATCGCGTACGTCACAGCGCTGGATAAAACCGTCGCCGCCCGCTTCGCGGACCAGCTTGAGGGTTTCCTGCAACCCGGGTTCGCTGACGTCCGACAAGGCCAGTTGCCAGCCTTCACGCGCCCAGCGCAGCGCGATTTCGCGACCCAGGCCCGAGCCTGCACCAGTGATCATCATGCGATTTTGCATAGCAAACAGCCTTGTTGTTCTCGGAAGATGCACCGAGTGTAGCGAAGGAAATTGCCCGACCCACGCTCCATCAGATTGCTGAATGGCCCGAGCAAACTGCGGGAGCGTCTGACGCAATTAAGGCAACTACAAAAGAAATAAGAACCCGTCCGAAATACTTCAAAAAAACCTGGAATTTTCCTGCAAGCGCAAGAGTCGGATTTTTTAAGCAGCTCGAATTTACTTCATTCCCGCTGACCTTGATTGGCATGGTCAATCCACTGCATTTTCGACAAGGAAATAGACATGGGTACAATACTGATCATCATTCTGATCCTGTTACTGATCGGTGGTTTACCGGTCTTCCCGCACTCCAGAAGTTGGGGTTACGGCCCTTCCGGAATCATCGGCGTCGTATTGGTGGTGCTGTTGATCCTGCTCTTGCTCGGCCGAATATAAAAACCGCCAGGCAAAAAAAGAGGCCCTTGAAGGGCCTCTTTTCTATTGCGTCACAACTTAGTCCGGCGTGCCGTCAACAACACCAGCGGTGTTGTCCAGCAGGCTCTTGGTCGCTGTTTGCAGGAACGCTTCGAGCTTGAGTTTCAACTCGGCGATACGCGGCGCATCAGCAATGACTTCGGCGCGAGGCTTGGCACCCAATTCATACTGATACAGCTTCGGCGCCATGTCCTTGTCCTTCGGCAGGACCAGAATCTGGTCTGCGGTGAGGATGGCCGTGGTCTGCTCGCTGCCCGATGGCTTGATCACCCCAATACCCATGTCGCCTTCCGGCAGGTTGAGCAGGTCGCGCCCCCAGCACTGATGACGCACTTCGCCACCGATGCGGCCCATGATGGTCGGTACGATGTCGATCTGAGTGCCCACGGTGTGGTCACGCTGGCCGAATTTTTCCTGGATGCCCGGCGCGATCATCAGCATCGGCACGTTGAAGCGGCCCAGGTCCATTTCGGTGATTTGCTGTTCGTTACCAAAACCGTGGTCACCAACGATGACAAACAGGGTTTCCTTGAAGTACGGCTCCTTGCGGGCCTTTTCAAAGAACTGGCCCAGTGCCCAGTCCGAGTAACGCATGGCGGTCAGGTGTTCGTTCAGGTTGCCACGATCGGTCACGCGCTCGACCGGCAATGGTGTCGGCAAGGCGTATGGCGTGTGGTTGGACAGGGTTTGCAGCAAGGCATAGAACGGCTTGCCGTTTTCTCGTGCCTTGAGCTCGACCAGGCCACGGTCGAACATGTCCTGGTCGGACACGCCCCAGGTCGGATCAGAGAACACCGGATTCACGAAATCGTTACGGCCGATGAAGTTGGTCATGCCCTGGTTGCTGAAGAAACCCGACTGGTTGTCCCAGGCGAAATCGCCGTTGTAGACATACACATCGTCGAAGTCACGGGCGCTGAGCAACTGCGGCAGACCGGACAGCTTGTGGCTGCCTTCCGGGGTCTGCATCAGGTATTCGAAGCCCGGCAGGTTCGGGAAGCAGGCCATGGTGGCGAACATGCCCTGGTGGGTATGGGTGCCGTTGGAGAAGAAGCGGTCGAACAGCAAGCCTTCCTTCGACAGTTTGTCGAGGTACGGCGTGATGTTGCCCGGCCCACCCAGCGCACCCACCGAGTGACCGGCCATGCTTTCCATCAGGATCACGACGACGTTCTTGATCGGCAGGGTCTTGTCGGCTGGCGGGGTGTAATCGCGACGTACCGCTGCGGTCTCGCCATCCACCAGTTTGTCATCCGCCATCACCAGCATGTCGCGCACGACTTGTTGGGCTTGTGGCTGTGGCAGCGTGGCTTTCCAGATATTGTCGCGATCTTCGGACATCCGGCTCTTGGCGGCGGCGACCAGAGAAAGCGTACCGTTGAGACCCAGCTGGTTGGCGAAGTTGGAGTCTGTGGTGTAGACATCACCCCAGCGCATCGGCGGGCCTTGACGCAAGGTGCCACGGGCCGCGACAACGCAGATCAGCAGGCAAACCACGAACACGCCAATGCGTGCATACCACGGCGCTACCTTGCGTGTGCCGATGCTGCCGCCACTGAACGGGCCACGAGGGCGGGTCGCACGGTCGGCGCCCTTGAATGCCATGCTCAGGATCACGGTACCCACGGCCCACGCCAGCAGATAGCGGACCACCGGAAAACCATACCAGAGCATGCTGGCCACGGTTTTCGGGTCTTCCTTGACGTACTGGAAGACCAGGCCGTTGAGGCGCTGGTGGAACTCACGATAGAAGTCCATCTCCATCAGGCCCAGGAACAGCGCAATGCTGGAGACGATCGTCAGCCAGAGACGGAACAGCCCGCGTGCGGCCATGGCCCGGGCGCTGAACAAGGCCAGCAGCAACGGAATACTGAGATAGACCACCAGGCGCAGGTCGAAACGCAGACCGTTGGCGAATGCCTCAAGGAAGGTCGAAGCCGGTGTGTCGAGGATCATCGAGCTGTTGTAAGCCAGCAGCGCGACGCGCAGCAGGCTGAACATGACCATCATGACCAGGGCACACAACAGCGTGTAGGCCAGATGCGATTTGACGGTCGGTTGCAGCAGGCGACTAGAAGCTCGCTGCTGATTCAGGGCGTCCGGGATTGCCATGTCGTTTTAGGACCCATTGGAAGTTGAAGTTTCAAAAATACAGCTGCGCCTTGCCCTCTTTTCGGCCCATACAAGGCCCGGGGGTTTGCGCGGTGCGCAAATGTTGCACGATCAACGGCAGCATTGCCATTGATAACTACCCTCATCCCGACTGTTTCATCCTGCATTCAGCAATACGCAGCGCGTTACGGGAGAGCCGGCGAATTGTCTTGGAGAGTGGGTGAAAATTTTGTGCAACGCATATCCGGAAACAAATTAAAGCCTGCGCACCGGTCAAAAACGCAAACGCCCCGATCGAATCGGGGCGTTACGAAGTCACCTCAAAAGAACGACACAGTTACTTCTCGGCGCGTTCCTTGAGGGCTTTCAAGGTATTGAACGGGGCATCCACCACGAACTTGTTGGCCACCAGCGACGGCACGCTGCCGCCCGGTTCGGTGTGCACCTGATAGGTCACTTCGATCTGGTCGCCCTTGGGTACGAACTTCCAGAAACCGTCGACCTTGGCGACCCGGACGAAGCCTTTTTCTTCAGGAACGTATTTCGGTACGCCTTCGAGCTTGCGGGTCAGGCTGCCATCAGCCCCTTCGATGGTGGTGATGTGCAACACCGAATCCCGGGGAGTAACCGGCCACGGGGTGTTGAACTGAGTGTAGGTCCAGCTCTGGTCACCTTCGTGCTTGAGCAGCTTCTGGGTTTTGCATTCGTGAATCCAGGCGCAGGCTCCGGGCACGTCTTCCTGCAACGCACGCAGCTTGGCCATGGTGGTTTTCATCAGCGTGACGCCCTGGTAGGCCTTGTAGTCGGAGCCGGCCACTTCACTCAGGGAGATCTTGATGCCGTCTTCGTTTTTTTTGACTTTCCAGTCTTCGGCCTGGGCCGTCGAGGTAACCAGCGCAACCGTCAAACCACACAGCACAGCCATACGATGCAGCGAACCCATTGTCTTATTCCTTATTGTTGAAGTTCCATTCGTTGGGCTTGCACCTCCGATCACCTTCAGGTTTTTCGGAGGTGATCGGAGGTGCAAGCCCACACATCACGCCGCCGTCATTTGCTCCCACCAGCCAATCAACCGGATGGCTTCTTCGCTACTGCTTCCGCACACCTCGGGGTCGGCCTCGAAGGCAGAACACACCGCCGGCCGTTCTGGCTGGCCGAAAATACTGCACAGGTTATCGGAGGAAAGTTGCAGGCAACGCTGCCCCGCGGCCTTGCCGTTGGGCATACCGGGAATCGGTGAACTGATGGAAGGGGCAATGCAACAAGCGCCACAGCCCTCACGGCATTTCATGACGACAAGCTCCTCGCGACGAGCAGTGTGTTAAAGGACGGGGGCACAGAGTACCCGCTAAAACAGTTGTTTTAAATTACCTGCGAGCGGGTTTTTCAGCTCAACCGAGCATGACCGACCAGTCTCCGACAAAGCGTCTGGTCTGCGGCTCGCGGATCGGGATGAGATTACTGCTTGAACTCGAAATCCAGTGCCGCGCCTTCGACCTCGTGGCGCTCTTCATTTCGCAGTTGCAGCTGCATTTCATTGCTGAGCAGGCGGCCGTTGAGCTGGAACGGACTGCTGCCGCTTTTGTCACCGAACATCTGGGGTAACAACGGTTCGCGCCTGGTCAACGGCACCGTTCCGACAGGCTTCAGCTCCTGAACCATGTCCCGGGGCAAACTCAAGTCCAGATTGGCAGATGGAAGCTCAGTCTTTGCCACTTCGCTGGCCGGTTTCGATTTGGCGGCAATGGGCGCACGCTTTTTCACGGGCGCAGCCTGCTTACTGGCCGCCGAGGCTTTTTTCGCAGGTGCGGTTTCTATCGGTGCGACTTGGAAACTGCCGGTAGTCTGATCCTGCTCGGTAGCCGCCATGACGGATGCCGGCTGAATACTCGCAAACAGGCAGAGCAAAAGCCAGGCGGCAGGAAAAGTCGGTTTCATGTATCCCACGGTGGGTGCAAACGGCAGAGATGCATATGCTCGCCTGTTGCGGCCCACATGACAAGCGCAGCAGCAGCCAGTTACAAACCGCTAGCCATCTCCTGGCAGAGTTGGGTGGCCAGCATGCCCAGGGTCATCAAAGCGCGCTCGGCTTCACGGTTCCACGGGATGCCGCAGTTGAGCCGGATGCAGTGATTGAATTGCTCGGTGTTACTGAAGATCAGTCCCGGCGCAATACTGATGCCCTGCTGCAATGCCCGCACATGCAACTCTTGCGTGTTGACCCGCCCCGGCAGACTGACCCACAGAATGAAGCCGCCGGTAGGCCGGGTCATCTGCGTGCCTTCCGGGAAATACTGCTGCACGGCCAGCTGGAAGGCACTGAGGTTTTTCCGGTATTCCTGACGGATGAAGCGCAAATGCCGGTCGTACCCGCCATTTTCCAGGTAAGCGGCAATGCCCATTTGGGTCACGCTGCACGCGGAATGCGTACTGAAGGTCTGCAAGCGCTGGATTTCCTGCTGATACTTGCCGGCAATCATCCAGCCGATCCGCACGCCAGGCGACAGGGTTTTAGAGAAGCTCGAGCAATAGATCACCCGATCCAGCCGATCGTAGGCCTTTAGGGACTTGGTGCGCCCCTGCTCGAACATCAGCTCACCGTAGATATCGTCTTCGACAACCTGGATATCGAAGTCCGACGCCAGGCGCAGCAATTGTTTCTGCCGCTCCTCCGGCATGGTACCGCCCAATGGATTGCTCAGACGGGTGGTCAGCACCAACGCCTTGATCGACCATTGGTTGGCCGCCAGCTGCAGGGCTTCCAGGCTCATGCCCGTGGCGGGATCGCTGGGGATCTCGATGACCTTGAGGCCCAACAGATCGGCCAGTTGCAGCAAACCGTAATAGGTCGGCGATTCGGCCGCGATCAGATCGCCCGGACGGGTCAGCACACGCAAGGACATCTGCAGCGCATCGACGCAACCGTGGGTGATCACCACTTCCGACGGATCGACCACCACGCCGGCATCGCGCATGCGGATCGCCACCTGTCGGCGCAACGGCTCGAAACCGGGGCTGAACATGTAGCTGAAGGCCCGCGGGCTATGGAAACGGGTGACCTTGGCCAATTGCTGATGCAGTGCCCGCACCGGCAAATAGTCGACACTCGGCACCGCAGCGCCCAGCGGGAACACACCTTCACGACGGGATTCGACCAGGACTTGCTGAATGATGCTGCTGCGGGTGACCAGACCGGGGCGTTCGACCCGGGCGATGTCCGGCGTCGGCGCGGTGAGTGCCGGCGTCTGGTGCACGTAGTAACCCGACTGCGGCCGGGCGCGGATCAGCCCCTGATCCTCGAGATTGGCATACGCCTGCAACACCGTCGCATGGCTGACATTGAGCTGCGAGCTCATCTTGCGTACCGAAGGCACGCGCTCTCCCGGCTGATAGACCCCACGGCGGATGTCTTCGGCCAGTTGTTGAGCAATACGTTGATAGAGCAAAAGGTTGGTCATGACGCAGCACTCGATTTCACGGGCATTTTATTCTTGTGTGAAACAATACCGGAACAGTTTAGAAGTGTACGGGGACAGTTGCCACAATAGTCGACCGTACAGTGCAGTGTCAGCAAAATCTGTACTGTTTTGTGCGGTAATCGGCAGGCGTAAAAAAACCCGGCGCTGCATGGCAGGCCGGGCTTTCCAGCGACGCAACCCTTAGCGGGCAGCGCCGAGCTGGCCCTTTTCGTCGGAAAACACAATTTCCACCCGACGATTCTGCGCCCGGCCCCGTTCCGACGCATTCGCGTCCACCGGGTACTCGTCGCCATAACCCTCGACCTGGATGCGCTTGTCGTCGATCCCCAGGTCCATCAGCACGTCAGCCACCGATTGTGCGCGGTCGCGGGACAGCTTGAGGTTTTCCTGCTTGCCCCCGGTACTGTCCGTATAACCCTCGATCCGTACCACACGCTTGGGGTTGAGTTGCAGGAACTGCACGATCTTCAACACCACACGGTTGGCCGACGGCTTCAATTCCGCTTCGCCCGTGTCGAACAACATGTCGCCCAAGGTCATCACCAGACCACGGTCGGTCTGGCTGGTGGTCAATGCCAGGATCTGCTCCTCGAGCCATTTGCCTTGCTGCTGCACGCTGAACAGTTTGGATTCACGCAGTGCCAGTTGCAGACGCTGCCGTTCCAGTTCGAGCTTCGCCGCCTGCTCTTCGTTGAGCACCTGATTGGTGTGTTCCCGGGCAATGGCGCTATAGCGCTGGCTCAGGTAGGCGTAATGCACCACGTCCGAACCGCTGCCCCAATAGCTGGACAGGCGATCGGCACGGGCCAGGGATTCACCGGCGCGAATCACGTCCTTGGGGGCGATTCGCAGCACATTGGAGTCTTCCTTGACCTTCTGAAAGTCGGCACCGGCTTGCTGCAATGCAGTCTCGCTGTGCTGGCTGACGCAGCCAAAGAGGCTCGCGCAGCCGGCCAGGATCAAACCGCCGAGGGCTTTGCTCTTGAGGCTCATTCGGCATCTCCCAGTTGCTTGCGCAGGCGGGCGATGCGGGTGTTGAGCACGTTCAACTGCTCCTCGCTCTTGGCCGTCAACACCTTGGCTTCAGCCAGACGCGCATCAAGTTCGGCCTGTTCGGCCCGCATGCGGGCGTTTTTGAAGGATTGATCGGTCATGTTGCCCTTGGCGCGGTTGAACTTGTCTTCGGCCAGTTTCATTTCCGGCACATCGTCGGCGGTGGCGCCCACGGCCTTGGCCTGTTCGAGTGCCTGTTCGGTCAGGCGAATCTGTTCATTCGGCGCAGGATCGGTTGCACAACCCGCCAGGGCGGCAAAGGCCACGGCAGCGAAAAGAGGTCGAATACTCACTAAATATCCCTACTGTTTTGGGGTACTGACGGGTTGTTGCGAGGGTTGCAGCGGTTGTGAGCGTTGTGCCTTCCAGCGCTCGATATTGCGCATCAGCACGGCTTCCGTCAGTCCGGACGCGGGCAATTCTGTCATCTTTTTGGCCAACTGTCCGCGCAACCACGGATCGTTGCAGGCCGAGTCATGGGAAATCGCCAGGTACAGGCCAGGCTTGTCGATCGGTTGCGAGCGCGCGATCAGATCAGCGGCCATGCCCAGTGTCTGAGCAGTCGCCATGCCCGAGTAACGTCCTGCCAGTACAAACTCGACCTCGCCCAACAGCAGTTTCTGAAAGGCCTGGGTCAGGTTGGACGTGCGCGTGAGGGTTAGCTGCTGTCCGGCAAACGTGCTGAATTGCGCGGTCAATCGGGCCTTTTCCGACACGGCACCGGGATGGCCGTGCAGGTCCTGCGCTTCGTTGTAGACCAGCGTCGAGTCCTTGCGAGTCCAGACCAGATAGTCGTTTTCCAGCAAGGGTGGATGGATGTAGTCCAGGGTTTCCAGTTCGCTGACGGTCAACGTCGCGTCCGCCAGCATGTCCATGCGCCCGCTGCGCACTTCGTCCAGGGCCTGGGCGCGTTTGCCGGCATAAAGCAGTTCGACCTTGAGCCCCAACTCCCCCGCCACTTGCTGCAGCAAATCGGCGCTGGCACCGATCAGGTGCTTGGGGTTCTGCGGGTCTTGCCACAGGTACGGTGGCGCGTCCGGGCTGCCGGTGACCACCAGGCGCTCGCATTTGCCTGCGGCGACAGACAGCGTCGGCAATAACGCCAATCCCAGTAAGCTCCACGCACAGCGCAGATCCATGGCAATACACTCCCGTTGAGTCCGTTTATATCTCTGTAGGAGCGAGCCTGCTCGCGATGGTCTCAAATGCACCGCGTCTATCCAGGATTCCCGCGTCATCGTTAACGTCCATCGCGAGCAGGCTCGCTCCTACAGGAGAAAAAGGACAAAAAAAAGCCCGACCAAAAGGCCGGGCTCTTTATAAGTGAAGCAGCCGGATTAGACCAGCTTCTCGAACTCAGGGATGGCTTCGAACAAGTCCGCCACCAGGCCGTAATCGGCCACCTGGAAGATCGGCGCTTCTTCGTCCTTGTTGATCGCAACGATCACTTTGGAGTCTTTCATGCCGGCCAGGTGCTGGATCGCGCCGGAGATACCGACGGCGATGTATAGCTGTGGAGCAACGATCTTGCCGGTCTGACCGACCTGCATGTCGTTCGGAACAAAACCTGCGTCGACCGCGGCGCGCGATGCTCCGACGGCAGCGCCCAGCTTGTCGGCCAGGGCGTACAGGTGTTTGAAGTTGTCGCCGTTCTGCATGCCGCGGCCGCCGGAAACGACGATCTTGGCAGCGGTCAGTTCCGGACGATCGGATTTGGCCAGCTCTTCGCCAACGAAGCTGGAGATGCCAGCGTCGTGGGCAGCAGCAACGGCTTCAACGACAGCGGAACCACCTTCAGCTGCAACCGGGTCGAAACCGGTGGCACGCACGGTGATCACTTTCACTGCAGCGTTCGACTGAACGGTAGCGATGGCGTTACCGGCATAGATCGGACGCTTGAAGGTGTCAGCGCTTTCTACCGAGATGATCTCGGAGATCTGGTCAACGTCCAGTGCAGCGGCAACGCGCGGCAGGATGTTTTTGCCGTTGGAAGTGGCGGCAGCCAGGATGTGGCTGTAGCCCTTGCCCAACTCTGCAACCAGAGGAGCGACGTTTTCTGGCAGTTGGTGCGCATAGGCAGCGTTGTCAGCTACCAATACTTTGCTCACGCCAGCGATTTTCGCAGCGGCTTCAGCCACGGCACCAACGCCCTGGCCAGCGACCAGAACATGGATGTCGCCGCCGATTTTGACAGCAGCGGCCACGGTGTTCAGCGTGGCCGGGGCCACTGCTTTGCCGTCGTGTTCAGCGATTACCAAGATAGTCATGATTAGATTACCTTCGCTTCGTTTTTCAGTTTCTCGACCAGTTCAGCCACCGACTTGACCTTGATACCCGCGCTGCGTGCAGCCGGCGCTTCGACTTTCAGGGTCTTGTTGGTGGAGGCGGTGGAAACGCCCAAAGCGTCCGGAGTCAGCACTTCGAGAGGCTTCTTCTTGGCTTTCATGATGTTTGGCAGAGACGCGTAGCGCGGCTCGTTCAAACGCAGGTCGGTGGTGACGATAGCCGGCAGTTTCAGGGAAACCGTCTGCGCGCCGCCGTCGACTTCACGGGTGACAGCAACGCTGTCGCCGTTGATTTCGACTTTGGACGCGAACGTGCCCTGACCGTAACCGCTCAATGCAGCGAGCATCTGGCCAGTCTGGTTGTTGTCGCTGTCGATGGCCTGTTTGCCAAGGATCACCAGCTGAGGCTGTTCCTTGTCGACAACAGCTTTCAACAGTTTGGCAACAGCCAGGGAAGTCAGGTCTTCGGCGGACTCGACGAGGATGGCGCGGTCGGCACCCAGAGCCAGCGCGGTGCGCAGTTGCTCTTGAGCGGTGGACGGGCCTACGGAGACGACGACGATTTCAGTCGCAACACCCTTCTCTTTCAGGCGTACGGCTTCTTCCACGGCGATTTCGCAGAACGGGTTCATCGACATCTTGACGTTGGCAAGATCGACGCCGGAATTGTCCGCCTTGACGCGAACCTTGACGTTGTAATCCACAACGCGTTTGACAGCTACAAGAACCTTCATGGATTCCTCGTTACAGTCCGGTGAAAAGAAAGTCGCCTAGGCGAACCTGGCGGTTGATGCTCATCGGGCGCAAGGGCACCTCCAAAAACGCCGGCAAAAGTGTCAAGTGACCATCGCTCATGATCTGGATGACCGTTCGTCAGTGGTGACTGACGAGTCATTCAACATCGCGGCGTGTAAACTGCGTATCAAACCCGCGCAGCGCATCACTCTCTACTGCCATCGCCCTGTCTTTAGAGGTGCTCTTGAAACCAACAGTCAGCCTACGGCGAGCGCAAAACCGCCCGTATCTTGACCGGAACGCCTATTCCGGTCAATACGCCAAAATGGCCGTTCATAAGGCGCGTGACTTTGATTTCTCTGGCTTTGAGCCAATTCAAACAAACGTTTGTATTGGACGCTGAGAGTGGTGTAGATATAATGCGCCACCCAAAGAGAAAGGTGGTCAATCGATTGCCCGCTCCCGGCGCTGTGCTGGGATTCATGGATGCGACACCCGACTTCCAAATTAGAAAAAAAACTGTTGAGCCTTGAGTAGGAGATAGCCTGTGGAACGCGAATACATGGAATTCGACGTGGTCATCGTCGGTGCCGGCCCCGCTGGTCTTTCCGCCGCCTGCCGCTTGAAGCAGAAGGCCGCCGAAGCTGGTAAGGAAATCAGCGTCTGCGTGGTCGAAAAAGGCTCCGAAGTCGGTGCTCACATCCTGTCCGGTGCCGTGTTCGAACCACGCGCCCTGAACGAACTGTTCCCGAACTGGAAAGAACTCGGCGCGCCGCTGAACACGCCTGTGACCCGCGACGACATCTTCGTGCTCAAGAACGCTGAAAGCGCGCAGAAAATTCCAGACTTCTTTGTGCCCAAGACCATGCACAACGAAGGCAACTACATCATTTCCCTGGGCAACCTGTGCCGCTGGCTGGCCCAGCAGGCCGAGAACCTGGGCGTGGAAATCTACCCGGGCTTCGCCGCTCAGGAAGCGCTGATCGACGAAAACGGCGTGGTTCGCGGGATCATCACCGGCGACCTCGGCGTCGACCGCGAAGGTAACCCGAAGGAAGGCCTGTACACCCCTGGCATGGAACTGCGTGGCAAGTACACGCTGTTCGCCGAAGGTTGCCGTGGCCACATTGGCAAGCAGCTGATCAAGCGCTTCAACCTGGACACTGACGCTGATGCCCAGCACTACGGCATCGGCCTGAAAGAAATCTGGGAAGTCGATCCGGCCAAGCACCAGCCTGGCCTGGTGGTGCACACCGCCGGTTGGCCGATGGACATCATGGGCACCGAGAACACCGGTGGCTCGTTCCTCTATCACCTGGAAAACAACCAGGTCGTGGTTGGCCTGATCGTCGACCTGTCCTACAGCAACACCTACCTGTCGCCGTTCGACGAGTTCCAGCGCCTCAAGCATCACCCGGTGCTTGCTCAGTACCTGGAAGGCGGCAAGCGCATCAGCTACGGCGCACGTGCCATCTGCAAGGGCGGCCTGAACTCGCTGCCGAAAATGGTGTTCAAGGGCGGCGCGCTGATCGGTTGCGACCTCGGCACCCTGAACTTCGCCAAGATCAAAGGCAGCCACACTGCGATGAAGTCCGGCATGCTCGCCGCTGAATCCGTGGCCGAGGCGCTGTTCGCCGAGAAGGATGGCACCGAAGAGCTGACCACTTACGTCGACGCGTTCAAGAACAGCTGGCTCTACGAAGAACTGTTCGCCAGCCGCAACTTCGGCCCGGCGATCCACAAGTTCGGCGCCATCGTCGGTGGTGGTTTCAACTGGCTGGACCAGAACATCTTCGGCGGCAAACTGCCGTTCACCCTGCACGACACCAAACCGGATTACGCTTGCCTCAAGCTCGCGGCCGACTGCAAGAAGATCGACTACCCGAAACCGGACGGCAAGATCAGCTTCGACAAATTGAGCTCGGTGTTCATCTCTGGTACCAACCACGAAGAAGAACAGCCGTGTCACCTGAAGCTGGCCGATGCAAGCATCCCGATCAGCAAGAACCTGCCGCTGTACGATGAGCCGGCACAGCGTTACTGCCCGGCCGGCGTGTATGAAGTGATCACCAAGGAAGACGGCGAGAAGCGCTTCCAGATCAACGCCCAGAACTGTGTTCACTGCAAGACCTGCGACATCAAGGATCCTGCTCAGAACATCACCTGGGTGGCACCGGAAGGCGCTGGCGGCCCGACTTACCCGAACATGTAAGCCGAACCGCGAACATCAAGGCTCCCGAAACGGGGGCCTTTTTGTTGCGTGCGATTCAAGCCCACGCCACAAGACCACTGTGGGAGCGAGCCTGCTCGCGAAGACGGCCTGAAATCCAACATCGATGTTGACTAACATACCGCATTCGCGAGCAGGCTCGCTCCCACAGGGTTTCCTTACGGGATCAGGCTGCGCGCTCGTCGCCAGGATTACGCTCAAAGTACCGCTTGTACTCGCGACTGAACTGCGACGTGCTCTGATACCCCACCCGATGCGCCACCTGCGCCACCCCCAGCCCCTCCCCCACCAACAACTGCTGCGCCCTGAGCAGACGCAATCGCTTCAGATACTGCACCGGCGACAACAAGGTGCTGCGCTTGAAATGCTCGTGAAAGGTCGACGCACTCATGTTCGCGCAACTGGCCAGGGTCTCGACGTTCAGCGGTTCGGCAAAATGCGCATGCAGATGGCTGAGGGATGCCGCGATCCGGGCGAACTGCCCCTGCTGCTCCACCAGCGCCCGCAACACATCGGCTTGTGGACCGCGCAATGCGACGAACAGCAATTCGCGCAAACGCGCTTGCCCCATGATCTGGCATTCCAGCGGATCGTGCAGGCAACGCAACAGTCGCTCGACACAACCGCGCATCGCATCATCGAGCACTGCCGAGGTCATGGACTCAGGCGTTTGCGCCGGAATATGCCGCCCCGGTGCCAGGCCCATCGCCAACACCAACTCGCCCAGCATCACCCGGTCGATCGCAACCGACACCCCAAGCATCGGCCCGTCCGGCGCGGCAAAGGTTTCACACTCGAACGGCACCGGCAGCGCCTGAATCAGGTAGTGCCCTGCGCCATATTCCAGGGTGCGCGGCCCCAGGTACGCCAGTTTGCTGCCCTGGGCGATGATCACCAGGCTCGGCTCATAGATCTGCGGCCCTCGGGCCACGTCGCAACTGGCCCGCAAAACCTGCACACCCGGCAACGCGGTCGGGACGAACCCGTCGCGAGTGGACAGCGGCTCGATCAGCGAAACCAGGGTGGCATTGGCATCAAGGTGACGGGTCAACAGCATCGGGGCACTTCACATAAAAAATCACGGAAAAAGGGACGAAAGCATCATCGCAGATCCGCTGGCCAATGCGACGGCTCACACCCGCATGCCGGAGGAATAGGCATGACACCCGGAGGAATCGCCATGGCCGGTACAGGGTTCGGCGCCCAGAATGCGCCACCTCACCCGTCAGCGCTTTTGCGAGGTTCACCATGTACACCGCCATCGGATACGCCGCCCAGTCGGCCACCACTCCCCTCGCCCCCGTGAAATTCGAACGCCGCAGCCCAGGGCCCGACGACGTTGCCATCGAGATTCTCTACTGCGGCGTCTGCCATTCCGACATCCATCAGGCCCGCAACGAGTGGGGCATTGCCGTTTACCCGCTGATGCCTGGCCACGAAATCGTAGGCAAGGTGACCGTCGTCGGTGCAAATGTCACCCAACACAAAGTCGGCGATCTGGTCGGTGTCGGCTGCATGGTTGACTCGTGCCGCAGCTGCGAAGCTTGCCAGGCCAACCTGGAGCAATACTGCCTCGAAGGCCCGACCCTGACTTACGCCACCCCGGACCGGGTCGATGGCAGCAACACCATGGGCGGTTACTCCGACAGCATCGTGGTCAGTGAGCACTTCGTGGTGCGCATTCCCAAGTCACTCGACCCGGCCAGCGCCGCGCCGATCCTGTGCGCCGGCATCACCACCTACTCACCGCTCAAGCACTACGGCGTGAAGGCCGGTGACAAGGTCGGGATTCTCGGCATGGGCGGCCTGGGCCACATGGGCATCAAGTTCGCCAAGGCCATGGGCGCGGAAGTAACGCTGTTCACCCGTTCTGCAAGCAAGGCGGAAGAGGCTCGCAGCCAGGGTGCGGACCATGTGATCGTGTCCACCGATGACGCGCAGATGCAGGCCGCCGCCGGTCGCTTCGACTTCCTGCTCGACACCATTCCGGTGCAGCACGACCTCAACCCTTACCTCGATACGCTGCGTTTCGACGGCGTGCATATCCTGGTGGGCTTGATCGAACCGGTGGAGCCACCGGTGCATGCCGCCAAACTGGTGTTGGGGCGTCGCGTGCTCGCCGGCTCGCTGATCGGCGGCATCGCCGAAACCCAGGAAGTGCTGGATTTCTGCGCCGAACACAACATCACCTGCGACATCGAGATGCTCGACATCCGCCAGATCAACGAGGCTTACGCCCGCATGATCGCCGGTGACGTGAAGTACCGCTTCGTCATCGACATGGCGACCCTCAAGGTTTAAACCTTAAGGCCCAGCTCCGCCGACAGCCGGGCCGTGACCCCTTTGATCAGGGGAATCAGCTCGGCCATTTTTTCCAGCGGCATGTAAGGCACGGTACTGGCGATGCTGATACCGGCGACGATGCGTTTGCTGGCATCGCGGATCGGCGCCGCCACGCAGCGGATCGACGGTTCGTTGTCTTCCAGGTCGAAGGCATAACCGCCGGCCACGTACTCGACCATGCGCTGCTCGAACTGCTCCCAGGATTGCTCCGGGTGCTGCGGCCAGAACTGGTTTTTCCCACCCACCGGCAGGCTGACTTCGTACAGGCGCTGCCACTCCTGCGGCGAATCATCGAGCATCAGCGCCTTGCCGATCCCGGTGCGCGCCAACGGCATGCGATGGCCGACCCGCGAACGCATTTCCGGGCCATTGCGCCCCGGATTCTTGTGCAGGTACAGCACTTCGTCGCCTTCACGGATCGCCAGGTGAATGGTGTCGCCGGTCAACGCCGACAACTCATCCAGATACGGCCCGGCCAGGGTCACCAATGGCAACTCTTCTCGGGCCTGAAAGCCCAGTTCGATCAGCTTCGGCCCCAACAGATAACCCACTTGCGGCACCACCCGCAGATAACGCTCGTCCACCAGGCAACTGGCCAGGCGATGGGTGGTGCTGCGCGTGGTGCCAATCAGCCGGGCGATTTCCTTGAGATCGCGGGCGCCGCTGGCCACGGCATGAACCACACCCAGACCGCGAAGCAGGGTCTGGGTGCCGGTCGGCGCGGCGTCCTTGGCGATTTTTGGGGCGTCTTCCTGCATATCCAGCCTTTACCGTTGAGCGAGTGAACGGGCGGCATTATGGTCGCCCGCGTGCCACGACTACAACTTGATACGCTCGACCTTGCCCACCAGCAAGATGTAGGACAGTGCACCGATCAACGCCAGCACCGAGATGTAGGTGATCGCCGGGGCAAAGGAATCACCCGTTGCGAGAAAGCCGATCACAATAGGCGTGGCAATCGCCGACAGGTTGCCGATGAAGTTGAACACCCCGCCGGTCAGCCCGAGCAAGCGCGCCGGAGCCAAGGTCGACACCAGCGACCAGGTAATCGAAGCCAGGCCATTGCCGAAGAATGCCAGCGCGAGAAAGGCAATCACCAACGGCGTCGACTCGACGAAGTTGGCGCCGATGATCGAGGTGGAAATCAGCAGTCCGCTGATGATCGGCAACTTGCGGGCGAAACCTACCGTATAGCCGCGACGGATCAAAAAGTCCGAGAAGAAACCGGAACACAGTACGCCGACAAAGGCCGCGAGAAACGGCAGCGACGCCAGCAGGCCGGACTTGATGAAGTCCATGCCGCGGTATTTCACCAAGTAGGTCGGAAACCAGGTGAGGAAGAACCACAGGGTCGAGTTGAGGCAGAACTGCCCGAGGTAGATGCCCCAGAGTTTGCGCTTGGTCAGGACTATCCCCAGGTCGGTCCAGCTGAATTTGGCTTTGACCTTGGCCTGTTCGGCCTGGATATCCACCAGCCCGCCGCCCTCGCGGATCAGATCAATCTCTGCGTCATTGGCGCCTTTGAAATCCCGCGGCTCGCGATACACCGCGTACCAGATCACCGCCCACACAATGCCCACCGCGCCGGTGGAGACGAACACCATGTGCCAGCCGAATTCGTGCTGCAGCCAGGCCAGCACCGGCGTCAGGAAGGCCAGGCCGACGAACTGCCCGGAGGTGTAGAAACCGATGGCCGTGGCGCGCTCGCGCTCGGGAAACCAGGTGGTGACCACGCGGCTGTTGATCGGGTACGCCGGTGCTTCCAAGGCACCGACTGCCATGCGCAACACGAACAGCGCGATGAAGCTGCCGGCGAAGCCGAGCATCACCGTGGCCACCGACCACAGCAGCAAGGCGACGCTGTACAGAATCCGTGGCGGCACGCGGTCCACCAGCCAGCCGCCGGGGATCTGCATGGCGGCGTAGGTCCAGCCGAATGCGGAGAAGATCAGGCCGACATGGATCGGGTCGATGCCCAGGTCACTGGTCAATGCCGGGGCGGCAATCGACAGGTTGCTGCGGTCCAGGTAGTTGATCACCACGGTGATGAACAACAGCACCATGATGAAAAAACGCTTGCGGCTGGGCGTCACCAACGACGCCTGCCCGGTGAGGGTTTGCGGTTGCATGGGGGTGCCTCTTCTTATGGTTATTGAGGTCGATGTGAAATGCAGATCTCCGGAGTCATGGAGATCAAACTGTGGGAGCCAGCCTGCTGGCGATAGCGGAGTGTCAGCCACCATAAATGCTGGATGTGCCGACCAAATCGCCAGCAGGCTGGCTCCCACAGGGGCTTGTGGTGAGTCAGGAAGCACTCACCACTCGGCAAAACTGCCATCGGCATGGCGCCAGATCGGGTTGCGCCAGCGGTGGCCGATGGCGGCGCGTTCGATCACGTATTCCTCGTTGATCTCGATGCCCAGGCCCGGGCCGTTCGGGATCTTCACGAAGCCTTTGTCGTAGTCGAATACCCGTGGGTCTTTGACGTAGTCGAGCAGGTCGTTGCTCTCGTTGTAATGGATGCCCAGGCTCTGTTCCTGGATGAATGCGTTGTAGCAGGCGGCGTCCAGTTGCAGGCAGGCCGCCAGGGCAATCGGGCCCAGCGGGCAATGCAGCGCCAGCGCGACGTCGTAGGCTTCGGCCATGTTGGCGATCTTGCGGGTTTCGGTGATGCCGCCGGCGTGGGACGCATCCGGCTGGATGATGTCGACATAACCTTCGCTGAGCACGCGCTTGAAATCCCAGCGCGAGAACAACCGCTCGCCCAGGGCGATCGGCGTACTGGTCAGCGGCGCCAGCTCTTTGAGCGCTTCGTAGTTTTCACTGAGCACCGGTTCTTCGATGAACATCAGCTTGTACGGATCAAGCTCCTTCATCAGCACCTTGGCCATGGGCTTGTGCACCCGACCATGGAAGTCCACGCCTATGCCGACGTTCGGGCCGACGGCATCGCGCACGGCAGCGACGTTGGCCAGGGCCTGGTCGACCTTGTCGAAAGTGTCGAGGAATTGCAGCTCTTCGGTGCCATTCATTTTCACCGCGGTGAAGCCACGCTCGACTGCTTCTTTCGCCGCCCGCGCGGTGTCCGCCGGACGGTCGCCGCCGATCCACGAATACACGCGGATCTTGTCCCGCACCTGCCCACCCAGCAGATCGCTGACCGATACGCCCAGCGCCTTGCCCTTGATGTCCCACAGGGCCTGGTCGATACCGGCCAGGGCGCTCATGTGGATCGCGCCGCCACGGTAGAAGCCGCCGCGATAGAGCACGGTCCAGATGTCTTCGATGTTGCGTGGGTCCTTGCCGATCAGGTAGTCGGACAACTCTTCAACGGCAGCGGCAACGGTGTGGGCGCGGCCTTCGACCACGGGCTCACCCCAACCGGTCACGCCCTCGTCGGTTTCGACCTTGAGGAAGCACCAGCGCGGCGGAACGATGAAGGTGGTCAGTTTGGTGATTTTCATCTTTTGGCTCTCTTATTAGATGCAGCGCGCTCGGCGCTCAAAGAAGTCTTAGCGAAGGGCTTTCCAGGCAGCGACGTAGGCCTTGGCATTGGCCGCCACTTGCGCAGGCGTCATGCCCGGTTTGAACAGGCCGGAACCGAGGCCGAAACCTTTGACGCCGGCGTCGATGAACGACTGCATGTTGTCCGGCGTGATCCCGCCGACCGGCGCCAGAAGGGTTCCGGCCGGCAATACGGCGAGCCAGGCTTTGACGACTGCCGGGCTCATCTGCTCGGCCGGGAACAGCTTCAGCACATCCGCGCCTTCAGCCAGTGCCGCGAAGGCTTCGGTCGGCGTGGCGACACCCGGCGACAGGTACAGCCCCGCCGCTTTCGCCGCGCGCAAGACCTTCGGATCGCTATGGGGCATGACGATCACCTGGCCACCCGCGGCTTTCACTTGCTCGACCTGCTCCGGCGTCAACACCGTGCCGGCACCGATCAGGCAATCGGCGGGCAAGGTACTGCGCAGGATGCGGATACTTTCGTACGGCTCAGGGGAATTGAGCGGCACTTCGATGACGCGAAATCCGGCGGCGTACAGGACTTCGCCGATGGCCGCCGCTTCCTGCGGGCGCAGGCCACGCAGGATCGCGATCAGGCCGTTTTGCGCCAGGGCTTGTTTGAGCATGTCAGGACTCCAGTCAGGTTTAACGGGATGCGGTGCACGTGACCAGGCCGGCAGCTAGTGCCAGTTGCCACAATCCGCGTTCGGTGGCCTGTTCGGCCAGGGTCACCCGGGCAAAACCGCAGGCGTCGAGCGCGCGGCTGTAGCGGGCACAGAGTTGGGTGTTGCCGATGAGGATGATCGAAGGCAGATGCACGCTGTTGCGCCGGCGCCGCTGAACGCTGGCCAGGGCCGACAGTTCATGGCCAATCAGCAGGCCTGACAGATAATCCGCTTGCGCCGCAGTGCTCAGTTCACCGGTCAGCCCGAGACTGCGGGCGCTGAACATCGTCGACAGCGGACCGATTTCACCGTCCGCCGACAACGCGACCTTCACGCCGCGATCAAACGCATCGCCATCGAAAGACCCGCCACATTGTTGGGTGCGTCCGAGAATGCTGTGTTGACTGAGCACAGCGAAGACTTCGCCGGTCATGAAAGTATCGAAATGCATGATGCAGCCATCGGCCACTTCCACCCATTTCGAATGGCTGCCCGGCAGGCCGATCAGCAGATCAGCGCCCGCCTCGCTCGCCAGGTTTTGCAGCACACCGAGCACCTGGGTTTCTTCACCGCGCATCACATTCGGCAAAGGCGAACGCTCGATGACGCCGGGCACGATGTGCACATCGACGCCGCGCAGGCTGCGCACGGTTTGCAAGGAAGTACCGAGCGTGGCGACGTTCGCCGGCGTATCGCGGTAGGCCGCTTCGCACCAGCCCTGGGCGCTGCCGACCATGCCGCAGGCAATCACCGGCAAATCCGGCTGGGCATCGAGCCAGTCGCCGCAAGCCTCATCGAATGCCAGTTCGAAACCATTGGCGCATTCCCGGCCGCCAATGATTCGCGGCGCTTTCGGCAGCTGCATGATCCCCGACGACAGCGAACGCTGTTCGAGCACTTGGCCGCCTTCAGCCAGCTTGTAAGCACGTAATGAGGTTGTCCCCCAGTCGAGCGCGATCAATTGCGCCTGCATCGCTTCACCTGTTTTGGTTTTTGGCAGTGAGTGAGCGCGACTATAAACCCTGACGCCTTGAAATCTCAATATATAAATATCAATCCCACATTATGAGACAAAACAAAAAAAGATCGCAGCCTTCGGCAGCTCCTACAGGAAACGCGAATTCCTGCGTAGGAGCTGCCGAAGGCTGCGATCTTTTAAAAGCGATTAGTTACCCGAAGCAAAATCCCGCAACACCGCCCCATCCATCCGATAGCGCACCCACTCCTCCTGCGGCTGCGCCCCCAGGGATTTGTAGAAGTCGATGGCCGGCGTATTCCACTCCAGCACGCTCCACTCAAACCGCCCGCAATCATTGGCGCAAGCGATTTTCGCCAGATGCCGCAACAGGGTCTTGCCCGCACCACCGCCGCGCTGTTCCGGGGTGATGTAGAGGTCTTCGAGGTACAGGCAATTGCTGCCAAGCCAGGTGGAATAGCTGAAGAAGAACACCGCGAAACCGATGGGTGCCCCGTCGCGCAGGCAGATCAGGCCATGGGCGGTGGCGCCTTCACTGAACAGGCTGCGCTCGATATCGGCAACGCTGGCGATGACTTCATGGCGGGCACGTTCGTAGTCGGCCAGTTCAGTGATGAACGCGAGGATTTGCGGTGCGTCACTGGGGGTCGCCGGGCGGATTTCGATCGTCATGGACGTGCCTTGTCAAAAGTGGAAAACGCCATACTAAGTCGGCGCGGTACTTGTGGCGAGGGGCTCCCTCGCCACAAAAGCTGATCCGCCGCAAAGTGTCTGGAAGCGTCACTCCGGCCAACACTAACCCTGGAATCGATAACCTCGGACCTAACATTCGGTCACTGCGTGGTTAGATAGCCGCGCAGCTCATTTAGCCGGTCAAGGAACCGCGTCATGTCTACCGCAACACCTCCAGTTTCAAGCAAGCTGTTCGGCCTGTTCTGCCTCGCCAGTTACCTGTTGTCGTTGTCCTACGGTTCGACGTTTTTGCTCTCATTGCTGATTGGTTCTCGCGGCGGTAACGAACACGACGCCGGGAGTGTGATTTCGGCGGCGATGCTCAGCACCTTTGCGGCGGTGATTGTTTCCGGGCATTTGTCCGACTTGCTCGGCGCCGCCCGCTCAGTGGCGCTGTTCGGTGTATTGCTGGTCGCGGCCAGCCTGGGCTTCGCCCTGACCCCGGGCTTCGGTCACCTGCTGCTGTTTTTCGGGCTGCTGCTGGGCTTGGGCTGGGGCGTGTTCTACACCCTGGGGCCAATCATCGTGGCAAGCCTGGTGACACCCGCACAGCGCGCCAAATACTTCGCCCTGCTGTCAGGCAGCATGATGACCGGGATCGGCAGCGGCCCGTTGCTCGGCCGCGCGGCGAGTGCGCTCGGCTACCCGGTGACCGCGGCGTTTTACCTGGCGGCACTGGCCAGCCTGATCGGCGTATTGCTGTTCTGGCGCCTGGATCGACAATTGAAACAGGCGCCCGCGCAATCTGGCAGCGTGTCGCGGATTTCCTGGCGCGCAGCGGCTCAGGTGCTGTCCTCCAGGGCCGTATTCCCGATCATTATGGTCGGCCTTGGCGGTTGTGTGTTCGGTGGTCTGTCGAGCTTTCAAACCAGTTACGCGGCGGCGCACTCACTCGACTATTCGCTGTTCTTCCTCGGCTTCATGAGCGCGGCGATCAGCGGCCGCATGCTGGTTGCCGGTTTCGTGGTCAAGCGCGATCCGTTCCGTGCATCGTGCGTGCTTTCGGGGTTGATGCTGGCCTCGATCGTGATGTTCGGTTTTGTCGTCGACAGCAGCTTCAGCTACGTGCTCGCGGCGGTGATGCTCGGGATCGGTTACGGCCTGACCTACTCGGTGATCAACGGCCTGGCCGCCAACGAAGCGCCGAACGGCAGCACCGCGCAATCCTTGCTGCTGTTCAGTCTGTCGTACTTCATCGGCGTATTCGGCTTTCCATTGCTGGCCGGGAAAATCATCGTCGAGCAAGGTATGCCCACGCTGTTGCTCACGGTGCTGGCAGTTGCCTCGCTCAACTGGCTGATCACCGTGGGCCGGTTGATCTGGCGTAGAGCCACAGCGATCAGGGCACTGGAGCAGGCCTGAGCCATTCGTCGCCAACACTGCACCCATCCGGATCGAGGGCGGACTAATCAGGTAAGGACTCTACCCGTTGGAGACACCGCCATGACCCTGTCCAGGTTGACCACCCTCGTTCTCACTGGGCTTTTGTCCGCAGCCTCCTTCGCCGGGACCATCGGCTCGAGCACCGGCCCGACCAATCCGGTGGAAAAACCCAGGGCCCCCGCCATCCAGAGTGCTCCCGGCATGAACACCGATGGAACGACAATCGACCATAACCTGCCGCCCGCCACCGGCACCGACCCTCGGATTAAAGGCAATGACGCGGGACGTCAGGGCGGGACGAACCTGCCGGACAAAAAAACACCCGGCAGTGGTGGCCTCGGCTCAAGCACCACCGAGGACGAGGAAAGCAATTTGAGCCAATAATGAAGCCAGGAGAAATCCCATGCCTCGTGGAAGCAAAACCAAGTACACCGCCGAGCAAAAGCGCAAGGCGCAACACATCGAAGACAGTTACGAAAGCAAAGGCGTCTCAAAGGACGAAGCCGAGGCACGCGCCTGGGCGACAGTCAACAAACAGTCCGGCGGCGGCGAGCGGGCTGGCGGTTCGGGACGCAAGAAACCGGCCAGTGCAAAATCGGCAGATCGCAAGGAATCGGCACGTCGGGCGGTGGCCACTCGTGAGGGGCACTCACGTGGCAGCACGGCCTCCAGAGAAACCCAGACGGTCGATAGCTTGAGGAAGGAAGCCCGGGCCAAGGGCATTCCGGGAAGATCGGGGATGCGCAAGCAGGAGTTGATCGAGGCGTTGCGCAAGGCGGGTTAAAGCCAACTTTTTTGTGCTGAAGCTGATGGCCTCATCGTCGGATCGCCGCCCGGAGCAAGCCCGCTCCCACAGGGTGATGCGTCAGGGCTCAAGGCCGATGGGGAAGAACTCGCCGCCACTCCATACACCGAGCCAGCGCTGGCCGTCGATCTCGCGACTCACCGCCAGCTCCACCAACTGATAGAACACGTTGCGATGGATCAACGCTTCAAGATTGCTGCGCACGTGCACGTAAGGCGCTGGCTCCTGCGTTACCGGGTCGATGACCACGCGCATCGGATGCCCGGCGCCGGCCTCGGTGGTTTCATCGACGTTGGTGGTAAAGCGCAACACCTGCGCCTGGCCCTCGCCTTCCACGTCCACCGCAATCGCCACGAACGGCGCATCGTCGACCTTGATGCCGACCTTTTCTACCGGAGTGATCAGGAAATAATCATCGCCGTCGCGGCGAATGATGGTGGAGAACAGTTTGACCATCGGCTTGCGCCCGATCGGCGTGCCCAGGTAATACCAGGTACCGTCGCGGGCGATGCGCATGTCGATGTCGCCGCAGAAATCGGGATTCCACAGGTGCACCGGCGGCAAGCCTTTGGTCTTGGGGATTTGCCCCAGCAGGTCGTTGGCTTTTTGCGGGCCACTCATGGCGTTCTCCTTGAAATTACTGGTCGCTGAGCCCCAGCAGGCTGCGCGCATATTGTTCCAGCGGCGGGCCCATCAGGTCTTCGGGTTTTTTATCGTGGAACGTCAGTAAACCGCCACGACTCTTGATGGTTGCAGTATCAATCAAATACTGGGTGCTGGTCTCGATCAACATGATCTGAATCATACCGCTGTCGATGCCGAGACGATCCAGGGCTTCCTGATCCAGCCACTCGTCCGAGTTACCGATACGGTCGTCAGACTGGGCAAACCGGGTGTAGAGCAGATAGTGCGCACCAGCGGCACGGGCTTCGCCCATAGCCTGGTCGAGGCCTTCCGGCGTACGGGCACGGCGGACCATCGGGAAGTATTCGACGAAGCCCTCGAACGCGACTTCGGCAATCACGTTGGGCCGAGGGTAGACGGCGCTGCCTGGCGGCATGAAAGCACCCTGGGCGATGTAGACGAACGAGTCCGGCTGAATGCGCAGGTTGTTTACGCGATGGCTGTCGCTGTGATCGAGCAATCCCGCATCGCTCATATGGTAACGAGTCCCTTCGGCCATATCGCTGACGTTCATGCAGCCACCAAGTGCCAAAACGGCCAGCAGCGAAACCAGGCTACGCATCCTATCCTCCAGAGGCCGGTGTCGGAAAACCGGCGAATGGCCGTAGGATGCAGCTTCCGCGCCAGCTCCCGCTCACCAACACTCAGATCGCATCGCGAGCAGGCTCGCTCCCACAGAGGGTTGCATTTCAATGTGGGAGCGAGCCTGCTCGCGATGAGGAATGATCAGCCACCGATGATTTTCATCACGGTCGCGCCACCGGAGAACGCCACTTCCTGCTTGTCACCCAAGGCTTTCACCAGCAGCCGCTGCAAGGCCGGCAGCGCCTGGTGGCGCGGCTTGTCCAGCAGGTCGCCGATGTAATGGCGATTGCTCGATGACAGGCAACCATGCAGCCACCCGGTGGAAGATAAACGCAAGCGTGAACAGGTCCGGCAGAAGGGCACGCTCTCATTGGCGATCACGCCGAAATAACCCTGGCCGGGAATTTCATAGCGAACGGCCGTCGCATCGACAGGCGCGTCGGCTTGCAGATATTCGTAGCGCTCGCCGATCAGGCTCAGCAATTGCTGGAGGCTGACGAACTGTTGCAGAAAGGCATTGGAATCGTTGGCCAGGTGGCCCATGCGCATCAGCTCGATGAAGCGCAGTTCATAACCGCGCTCCAGGCAGTAGTCGAGCAGTGGCATCACTTGATCGAGGTTCTGTCCGCGCAGCGGCACCATGTTGACCTTGATCTTCATGCCGGCCGCACTGGCCTCGTTCATGCCGTTGAGCACCGTGGCCAGGTCGCCGCCCCGGGCAATGCCGCGGAACGCGCTGGCGTCAAGGGTATCGAGGGAGACGTTGAGGCGCCGAATGCCGGCGTTCACCAGCAGCGGCAGTTTCTTCGCCAGCAACTGGCCATTGGTGGTCAGGCTGATGTCTTCCAGGCCCATCTGCCCGACCGCCGTCATGAACGCTTCGAGTTTCGGGCTGACCAGCGGCTCGCCGCCGGTAATACGCAGACGCTCGATGCCCGCCGCTTCAATCAGATAAGCCACACCGCGCGCCATGGCTTCGGCCGACAATTCATCCTGCGCAGCCACCAGACGCTTGCCGTTGGGCACGCAGTAGGTACAGGCGTAATTGCAGGCTGAGGTCAGACTGATTCGCAAGTTGCGAAAACGCCTGCCTTGACGGTCAACGATCATGGTCACTCCGGCGGAAGAATATCGGGCCGCTAAAACTTGACTCAGAAATCAAGTTTTAGCAAGTCCTCTACCTGAGTATATTCCTGCGGCACTGCGCCAAGTAGCGAAATCATGGCGCTATAAGGCAACTGAATGGCTCAGCTGCTGGGAGTGTCGGTGTCGCGCTTGCGCTTGTTGCCCATGCGCACGCCGATGTCCATCAGGAACTGGAAGAAACCTTCCTGATCTTCCAGCACATTGCTCCAGAACGGCGAGTGATACAGCGCGACGGCACCGTGTACCAGCGCCCAGGACGCGCAGTAATGGAAGTAAGGTGGCACGTCTTCCAGCTTGCCTTCGCTGATTCGACCCTTGATCAGCAGGGTCAGGCGTTCGAAGTTCGAGGCACGGATCTTGTGCAGCTCCTCGATCATCTCCGGCACCTGGTTGCCCTTGACCACTTTTTCTTCAAGGCGGTCGAACAGGCGATAACGTTGTGGATCGCGCATGCGGAATTCGAAGTAGGCCCGGGACAGGGCTTCCTTGTCCTTGTCGACATCGGCCGAATGCAACAGCTCGTTCAAATCGCGCTCGTAGTCGAGCATCAGGCGCAGATAGATTTCCGCCTTGGATTTGAAGTGCTTGTAGATCGTGCCTTTACCGATACCGACGGCATCAGCAATCATCTCGACGGTGACACTGTCTTCACCTTGTTCGAGGAACAGCTTGAGCGCGGTATCGAGAATTTCCTGCTCGCGGCGACGGAATTCACGGACCTTACGAGGTTCTTTATGCATAAGAAAAGGTCTGTCGGGGTCAAAATTCGAAGCCGCGTATTATGCCTAACTTGCGCAAAAATGCACGGATCATCCGACCATATCTGCGCTTTCTGGTCATTTCGCGCACGTTTACAGGGTGATGAGAACTCTTCCGAAGCGCACGTATTCCAAATTTGTTTAAAAACCCTGGCCGCCAAACTGGACGAGGCGCAATCCTGATCAATACTTGAACTGTCGGCGGGGCATCTCCCCCAAGTGTCACGCCGATATTGGTACCAACGGACCGCGTGCCATTGTTTTACTCCTAATGGTCTTAACCCGGATTCACCCCCCAGAACCCGGGTTTTTTTTGCCTGCGATTTAACCTTGTGGGAGCGAGCCTGCTCGCGAATACGGCTTCGAACCCTAAACTGATTTCACATGCGCCAGCGGGAACAGTCGCTTGAAATTCGCCGTGGTCTGCTCGGCAAACCGCTCGTAGGGCTCACCACGCAACATTGCCAGAAATTCCGCAACTTCGCGCACGTACTGCGGCAGGTTTGGCTTGCCGCGATAGGGAATCGGCGCCAGGTACGGCGAGTCGGTTTCCACCAGCAAGCGGTCGGCCGGCACCTTGCTGGCCACATCGCGCAACGCGTCGGCATTGCGGAAAGTGACAATCCCGGACAGGGAAATGTAATAGCCCATGTCCAGCGCGGCCTTCGCCATCTCCCAGTCTTCGGTAAAGCAATGCAGCACGCCCGCCTGGGGCAGCGCCGCGTCACGCAGCAAGTCCAGGGTATCGGCGCGGGCGCCACGGGTATGGATGATCACCGGTTTGCCGGTCTGTTGCGCTGCTTGCAGGTGCAGGCGGAACGATTCCTGCTGCAACTCTGCCGCTTCCGGCTCGTAGTGATAGTCCAGGCCTGTTTCGCCAATCGCCACCACACGCGGGTGATTGAGCTCCTGCAACAGCCAGTCCAGCGCTGGCGCGGCACCCGGCTGCACATCCAGAGGGTGCACGCCCACCGAGCAGTCGACGTCGTCATAACGTTCGGCCAGGGCTTTGACGTCGGCCGCGTTGTCCACGCTGACACCGATACACAGAAAGTGCCCTACCCCACGCTGCCGGGCAGCCTCCATGGCAGCATCCAGGGAGCCGTCGTGGGCGGTCAGGTCGAGGCGATCAAGGTGACAATGGGAATCTACGAGCATAAAGGGCTGCAACTTGTATCGAATGGGTGGGACGGTCGGATGTTCTGATACTCAGAGTCTAGGCGCAGACAATCATCGTTGGGCAGGCAACGACACCCATTGCACCAGTAATGCCTCCAGCAGCAAGGCCGGGTTGAGGTTGGCCTTGCTCAGGACTTTCTGCCGCTGGGCGAGGATCCAGTCCTGAATATCGAGGACTTTGCCCTGGGCGCTTTTCTGCGCCAGGTATTGCACGACCTTGCGCATGTCGGTCAGGCCAAGGCCGGCTTCGTCCTGGGTCAACTGATAGCGCAGGATCAGGCTCGACCAATCGCAGAACCAGTCGAACAGGCGCAACATCGGAATGTTTTTCCATTCTTCGGCCAGTTGCGTCGGCGACTGCTGTTGCTTGAGGAGTTTCTTCACCCCCTCCACCACTTGTGCGCGCTGTTCACGCACGCCCTGGGCCTGGAGATTGACCGCCGCCAGCGGTGAACCGGCGGCCAGCGTCAGCAGTTCGACGCGCTCGTCTTCGGAACACTCCGGCAACGCCTGGGCCAACCACTTCAAGCTCATGGCCTCGCCCGGCAGCGGACAGGCCTGCTGCACGCAGCGACTCTTGATGGTTGGCAACAAACGGCTCGGCTGATGGCTGACCAGCAACAGAACGGTATCGCCGGACGGTTCTTCAAGGCTTTTGAGCAAGGCGTTGGCGGCGTTGATGTTCATCGACTCGGCCGGCTCGATCAGCACCACTTTGCGCCCGCCCAACTGCGCGGTCTGCACCACGAAACCGACCAGGTCGCGAACCTGATCGACCTTGATCGCCTTGTCGGCTTCTTCCGGCTCCAGGATGTAGTTATCCGGGTGGCTGCCAGCCTTGAGCAGCAGGCAGGATTTGCATTCTCCGCAGGCTTCCAGCGCGTTCGGGCGCTGGCACAGCAAGCTGGCCATCAAGCGCTCGGCCAGTGCCCGCTTGCCGATTCCCGCCGGGCCATGCAGCAGGTAGGCGTGCGCATGCTGGGCGCGACCGGCCAGTTGCTGCCAGAGGTTTTCCTGCCACGGGTAAGCCTCAGCCACGGCTCAACTCCAGCAGGCGCGGCAGCAAGGCATCCAGCGATTGCTGGACCTTTGCCAACGGTTGGGCAGCATCGACCAGCACATAACGCGCCGGATCCGCCTTGGCGCGCTTGAGGAAGGCACTGCGCACGGCATCGAAAAAGGTCCGGCCTTCGAGCTCGAAGCGATCCAGACGACCACGAGCGCTGGCGCGGGCCAGGCCGACCTCGACAGGCAGATCGAAAATCAGCGTCAGGTCCGGGCGCAGATCGCCCTGGACGAAGGTTTCCAGGGTCGCGATGCGCTCCAGCGACAAGCCGCGACCGCCCCCCTGGTAAGCATATGTCGAATCAGTAAAACGATCACACAGGACCACGGCACCACGAGCCAGCGCCGGGCGAATCACTTCGGCCAGGTGCTGGGCACGCGCCGCGAACACCAGCAGCAACTCGGTATCCGGGTTCATGACTTCATCGACCGGAGCCAGCAGCACTTCACGGATGCGCTCGGCTAACGGCGTGCCACCCGGCTCGCGGGTCAGCACCACCTCGATGCCGGCGGCGCGCAAGCGCTCGGCCAGGTATTCGCGATTGGTGCTCTTGCCGGCGCCTTCGGGGCCTTCCAGAGTAATAAACAAGCCAGTCACAGGCAGTCCTTAGTCAGAGTCATTGCGGGCTTTTCGGTGCGCTTGCATCGGGTTCCGGCGTTTCAGGGGCTGGCGCAGGATCTTGCGCCGGCACCTGCGGCAGCGCCTCGGGAGCCGTGTTCGGTGAAGCGGCCGGGATCGGTGCCAGCTCCTGCGAAGCCTTGGCCTCCTGCGTACCGTTTTGTTCAGTCTGGGTCGGCGATGTCTCTGGCGTGGCAGTGGATGCCGGGCTGGAGCGGTAATCGGCGCGACGCTTGAGCTGGAACTCCTTCACGGCATTGTTGTGGGCATCCAGGTCGTCGGAGAACACGTGAGTACCATCGCCACGCGCCACGAAGTAAAGGCTGTTGCCCTCCACCGGATTGAGCGCCGCATGGATGGCTTCGCGACCGACCATGGAAATCGGCGTCGGCGGCAGGCCCGCATTCATGTAGGTGTTATAGGGCGTCGATTCCTTGAGGTGAGCCCGGGTCAGCTTGCCGCTATAGCGGTCGCCGAGGCCGTAGATCACCGTCGGGTCGGTCTGCAGCAGCATGCCCATCGCCATGCGCCGCACAAACACACCGGCAATCTGCCCGCGCTCCTGTGGCACACCGGTTTCCTTTTCCACCAGCGAAGCCATGATCAGCGCCTGGTAGGGTTCGGTGTACGGCGTATCTGCAGCGCGCTTTTCCCACTCCTTGGCGAGCACTTCATCGAGGCGGTCGTAAGCGGTTTTCAGCACCTCGACATCGGACATGCCCCGCACATAACGATAGGTGTCAGGGAAGAAGCGCCCTTCCGGAAAAATCCCGGTGTGGCCGAGCTTGTCCATGACCTGGCTATCGCTCAAACCGTTGAGGCTATGATCGAGCTTCTCTTCCTTGGCCAGCGCTGCGCGGACCTGACGAAAATTCCAGCCTTCGACCAGGGTCAGGCTGTACTGAACCATTTCCCCGCGTTTCCACAGGTCGATCAGGCCTTCGACAGTCATGCCAGGTTGAATGCGGTATTCACCACTGTGCAGAGGTTGTTTGGCGAGGTTGAAGCGCCAATACACCCGCAGCCAGAATGCGTCCTTGATGACGCCACTGGCTTCGAGTCGGTATAAGGTGCGGGTCGGCGTGGTGCCCTTGGGCACATCCAGCAATTGTTCCTGGGCAATGTTCAGCGGCTGTACCAGCGCAGAATGAATTTTCCAGGCTGAAGCACCCATCAGCAGCCCTGCCAGAACCACTCCGGTTTCCAGCAGCAGCAAGAGTTTACGTCTCACGTATCAAGCATCCAGTAGCACACGGGCAATGGTTTGGAGTTTACGGGTGAGCGGCCCAACCGGCCAGTGAAGAGCAGCATAGGCGCGCACCGGCCAGATACCATACACGCTGTTGCAGACAAAGACTTCGTCAGCCCATTGCAGCTGTTCGAGGGGGATATCGGTGATTTGCGTGGGGATTCCCAGCGACTTGGCTTGAAACAATATTTCGGCGCGCATCACGCCTGCCACGCCGCAGCGCTTGAGGTCAGCGGTGATGAGCACGCCATCACGCACCAGGAACAAGTTGCTGAACACGCCTTCAATCACGCGCCCGGCCTGATCGAGCATCAAGCCTTCGGCATGCTCGCTGTCCTGCCATTCGGCACGGGCGAGGACTTGCTCAAGACGATTCAGGTGCTTGAGGCCGGCCAGTAATGGCTGCCTGGACAATCGCGTGACGCAGGGAAACAGACGTACACCCTGCTCGCCATGCGCGGCTGGGTAAGCCGCCGGTGGATTGCCTTGCAGAATGCGTCGGGCCTGGGCCGAAGGATCGGGGGCGTAACCGCGCAGACCGTCGCCACGGGTGAGGATGAGCTTGAGCACCCCGTCACCCAGTGCCGCGGCGTAGGCCAGCAGTTCGCTGCGGATCAGCCCATGCTCGGCGGTTATCGCCAGGCGTGAGCAGCCATCCGCCAGACGCGACAGATGCCGGTCCAGCAACACGGGCTGCCCATTGCGCACGGCGATGGTCTCGAACAGACCATCGCCATAAGCCAGGCCGCGATCCTTCAGCGACAAAGCGTCAGCCGGCTGACCGTCGACCCAGCTGTCCATCAGCCTGCGAACCGGCGGAACACCAGCGAGCCGTTGGTGCCGCCAAATCCGAAGGAGTTGGAAACGACCACATCGATATCCATGTTGCGCGCCGTGTGCGGCACGAAATCGAGATCGCAGCCTTCGTCCGGCTCATCGAGGTTGATGGTCGGCGGCGCTACCTGGCCGTTGATTGCCAGCACGCTGAAGATCGCCTCGACCGCGCCCGCCGCACCCAGCAGGTGACCGGTCATGGACTTGGTGGAACTGACGGCCAGCTTGTAGGCGTGATCGCCGAACACCGACTTGATCGCATTGACTTCGGCCAGGTCGCCTGCGGGAGTCGACGTGCCGTGGGCGTTGATGTACTGCACTTGATCGCCATTGATTTTGGCATCGCGCAGCGCATTGGTGATGCAGCGCGCAGCACCCGCGCCATCGGCTGGCGGCGAGGTCATGTGGTAGGCATCGCCACTGGTGCCGAAGCCGATCAGCTCGGCATAGATGGTCGCACCACGGGCCTTGGCGTGCTCGAGCTCTTCCAGCACCAGCGCACCGGCACCGTTGGACAATACAAAGCCATCACGGCCCTTGTCCCATGGGCGGCTGGCGCGGGTCGGCTCGTCGTTGCGGGTCGACAGCGCGCGGGAGGCACCGAAGCCGCCCATGCCCAGACCGCAGGCCGCCATCTCGGCGCCGCCGGCAATCATCACGTCGGCTTCGTCGTACATGATGTTGCGGGCCGCCATGCCAATGCAGTGGGTACCGGTGGTACAGGCCGTGGCGATGGCGTAGTTAGGTCCCTGTGCACCGAGGTGGATGGACAGGAAACCGGAAATCATATTGATGATCGAGCCTGGCACGAAGAACGGAGAGATCCGACGTGGGCCAGTCTCGTGCAGCGTGCGGGCGGTTTCTTCGATATTGGTCAGACCGCCAATACCCGAGCCCATGGCCACGCCGATACGCTCACGGTTGGCGTCAGTGACTTCCAGACCGGAATTGCGTACCGCCTGAAAACCTGCGGCCAGACCGTATTGAATGAACAGGTCGAGCTTGCGGGCTTCCTTGACCGACAGGTATTCCTCGACATTGAAGTCCTTTACCGAGCCGCCAAAACGGGTGGAATAGGCAGAAAGGTCGGTGTGTTCGATCAGACCAATGCCACTGCGGCCAGCCAGAATGCCCTGCCAGCTGCTCGGCACATCCGTGCCCAGTGGCGACAACATACCCATACCGGTGACTACGACGCGTCTACGCGACACAGCACTCTCCTTTTTCAAATGACGACTTTGCATCAGGCCTAAAGAAAAAACCGCACGCCGTGATGGCAGTGCGGTTTTTCCATGACAGCGAGCAACGATTACAAACTATTACGCCTGGTGGCTAGTAACGTAGTCGATTGCAGCTTGTACAGTAGTGATCTTCTCGGCTTCTTCGTCAGGGATTTCGGTCTCGAATTCCTCTTCCAGAGCCATCACCAGCTCAACGGTGTCAAGGGAGTCGGCACCCAGGTCTTCAACGAAGGAAGCAGTGTTGACCACTTCTTCTTCTTTAACGCCCAGTTGCTCAGCAACGATTTTCTTGACGCGCTCTTCGATGGTGCTCATACCTTGTTTTCACTCCTAATGGACAAATTCAGGCAGCTGGCCAGTGGGTAAGTGTATAGAAAGGCTTTTCAGTTTTTCAACTGAAAGCTTCACTCCTCAAACCCGGTGACCCTATGCCTATAAAATAGATTGCAGCTTTATAACGGATTTTAGACAGCTCGTATGACATTTTTTTGAAGCAATCCGTCACATTTGAATTACATGTACATCCCGCCGTTCACCGGGATTGTAGCTCCGGTAACGTAAGCCGCACCGTCCGACGCAAGAAAAGCGACCACGGACGCGATCTCTTGAGCCTGTCCCAGACGACCCAGCGGAATCTGCGTCTGCAAGGCTTCACGCTGTGCCTCGGGCAGTTCACGGGTCATATCGGTATCGATGAACCCTGGGGCCACCGAGTTTACCGTAATCGAACGCGAACCGACTTCACGCGCCAGTGCACGGCTGAAACCTTCCAGACCGGCCTTGGCGGCAGCGTAGTTTACTTGGCCTGCGTTGCCCATGGCACCCACAACCGAACCAATACTGATAATTCGGCCCCAACGCGCCTTGGTCATGCCACGCAAAACGCCCTTGGACAGGCGGAACAGACTGTTCAGATTGGTATCGACAACGTCATGCCACTCGTCGTCTTTCATGCGCATCATCAGGTTATCGCGGGTGATACCGGCATTGTTGACCAGGATCGCCGGCGCACCGAACTGCTCCTGAATGCTCGCCAGGACTGCAGCCACGGACTCGTCGCTGGTGACGTTGAGCTCAAGACCGGTGCCCTGAATGCCGTTTTCTTTCAGGGTGGCGGCAATGCGCTCAGCGCCCGACGCGGAGGTCGCGGTACCCACGACGATGGCGCCCTGACGACCCAGTTCCAGGGCGATAGCCTGACCGATGCCACGACTTGCACCAGTGACCAGTGCAACTTTACCTTGCAGACTCATGCAAGCTTCTCCTGATTCAGGCCAACGCTGCACGGGCGGCAGCGAAAGCGTCTGGGGTATTGAGGTTGGATGTCGACACGCCTTCGGCGCAGCGCTTGTTCAGACCGGCCAGCACTTTGCCCGGACCGCATTCGACCAGTTGGGTCGCGCCCCTGGTGGCCAGCACCTGGACCGATTCAACCCAGCGCACTGGCTTGTAAAGCTGCTCAAGCAGATCGCGCTTGAGGGTTTCCAGATCGGCAGGCACATCAGCACTGACGTTCTGCACCACAGGAATTTGCGGGACCTGCCAGTCGATCGCGGCGATCGATTCGGCGAAACGCTCGGCCGCCGGACGCATCAGCTCGCAGTGGGACGGCACGCTGACCGGCAACGGCATGGCGCGCTTGGCACCACGCGCCTTGCAGCCTTCGATGGCGCGCTCGACGGCAGCCTTGGCACCGGCGATGACCACCTGGCCCGGCGAGTTGAAATTGACCGCACTGACCACTTCGCCTTGCGCCGCTTCGGCACAGGCTGCCAGTACATCGGCATCGTCCAGACCGAGGATGGCGGCCATGCCGCCCTGCCCCGCCGGAACGGCCTCCTGCATCAGCTGACCACGACGTTCGACGAGCTTCACCGCATCGCCCAGGCTCAGACTGCCTGCCGCGACCAGCGCGCTGTATTCACCCAGGCTGTGCCCGGCAACGTAAGCCGGACGTGCGCCACCTTCGGCCAGCCACAGACGCCACAAGGCGATAGAGGCGGTCAGAATGGCCGGTTGGGTTTTATCGGTTTGATTGAGTTGCTCTTCCGGCCCTTGCTGGGTCAGTGCCCACAGGTCGTAACCCAGTGCATCGGAAGCTTCTTTGAATGTTTCAAGGACAACCGGATGTTGTGCGCCCAACTCGGCGAGCATGCCGAGGGACTGCGAACCCTGTCCGGGAAAGACGAATGCGAGGGAAGCAGACATGTAACAAGCCCCTAATGATCTTGTCGTCGGAGAGTTGGCGCCCCGCTTTGGGGACGCAAGAAACTGACAGTTGGATGGTCCATCGAACCAAGCGGTCACATTTAAGCATTGTCCGACGAAAACGCCTAAAGCAACAAATCCTCCAGACGACCGTGCAGGCGCTCGGGAAGATTCTCCTGAATCTCGATCAAGGCGCGCGCAATGGCACTCTGAAACCCCTGGACCCCAGCAGAACCGTGGCTTTTCACCACAATCCCCTGCAAGCCGAGAAAGCTCGCGCCGTTGTGCCGGGCAGGCGCCAGCTCAGCCTGCAGACGCTTCATCAACGGCAGTGCCAGCGCACCGACCACGCGAGAGGCCACGTTCTTCCTGAACAACGCCTCGATGCGCCCGGCAATCATGGTCGCCAGACCTTCGCTGGATTTGAGCAGGATGTTACCGACAAAACCGTCGCACACCACCACATCCGCTTCGCCACGGTACAAACCGTCGCCCTCGATAAAGCCGATGTAATTGATGCCCCGGGCGCCTTGCAACAACGTCGCTGCCAGCTTGACCTGCTGATTGCCCTTGATGTCTTCGGTGCCGATGTTCAGCAACGCCACCCGTGGACGCACTATGCCCAGGGTTTCCGCCGCAACCGAGCCCATGACCGCAAACTGCAACAGATGCTCGGCACTGCAATCGACGTTGGCGCCCAGGTCGAGCAATTGGCAGTAACCCTTTTGTGTCGGAATCGCCGCGACCATGGCCGGACGGTCAATGCCCGGCAAAGTCTTGAGCACGAACCGCGACAACGCCATCAGCGCCCCGGTGTTGCCGGCACTGACACAGGCCTGGACCTTGCCGTCACGCAACAACTCAAGCGCAACGCGCATCGATGAGTCGGGCTTGCCACGCAGGGCCTGGGCGGGTTTTTCGTCCATGGTGATGACTTCGCTCGCCGGGGTAATCGACAGGCGCGCGCGATCCACAGCCGAATGGCCAGCGATCAATTCTTCAAGAAGGGAGGGTTGACCGACGAGGGTCAGGTGCAGCGAGGGTGTAGCAGACAGGCAAGCAAGGCTGGCCTGAACAATGCTGCGGGGACCGAAGTCCCCGCCCATTGCGTCAATCGCGATGACTTGAGCGGACAAGTGATTACTCGTCAGCGCCCTTGTCGATCACTTTACGGCCACGGTATACGCCTTCTGGCGATACGTGGTGACGCAGGTGAACTTCACCGGTGGTTTTTTCTACAGACAGGGTGCTAGCCTCGAGAGCGTCGTGCGAACGGCGCATGTCACGGGCAGAGCGGGATTTTTTGTTCTGCTGAACAGCCATAATTGATTAACTCCTAAACGTTTGGGTCACGCTTTAACTGCGCCAATACACTGAACGGGTTGGACCGCGTTACCTCGTCCTCGCTCGGTTCGGGCTCATCGAGACCCGCCGGCTGCTGGCATTCTTCCGGATGATGAGCAGGCACAATGGGCAAGGCAAGCAGAAGCTCCTCCTCGATCAGTGACTGCAGATCCAAAGGATCTTCGCCCAGTTCCAGCACGTCATAACCTTTCGGCAACGACTGGGTATTCGCACCCTCCTTCACCACGGCGTAACTGCATTCGCTGTGGATCGGCAGGGTGACCAGCTCAAGACAACGCTGGCAAACCATTTTGACTTCAGTGTCGATAAAGCTGTGGATGACCACAGATTTACGTTCATCTCGTTCAAAAACGAATTTAGCCTGCACCGTACCGACATTGTCGGAAAGCGGGTCGCAGAGTCTCTCCAAATCGGCCAGCAGCATTTCACCTTGAAGGGTGGTGCCACGATCAGCCAATTTGCGCGGGTCAACGTGAGGTGGAATCGGGTCATTCAACATAGGCGCAGCATTATAGGGATGCCCCCGCCCATGTCAAAGGAAATTCAGCCCTGTCCGTCACTTGGAAGCCTCGCTAGAATTCGCACACGCCTTATGGAGTTGCGCATGCTGCCTTTATTACTCGCTTCTGGCTCGGTCTATCGCCGGGAATTACTGACCCGCCTGCAACTGCCATTCACTTGCAGCTCGCCGGATATCGACGAAAGCCATCGCCCAGGCGAATCCGCCACCGAACTGGTCAAGCGTCTCGCCGAAGAGAAAGCGCGCGCCCTGGCCGACAGCCATACCGCTCATCTGATAATCGGCTCCGACCAGGTTGCCGTGCTGGAAAACCGGATTATCGGCAAGCCCCACACGTTCGAAAAAGCCCGCGAACAACTGCTGGCCGCCAGCGGTGCCAGCGTGACGTTCCTGACCGGCCTGGCCCTGCTCAACAGCCAGACCGGGCACTGTCAGGTCGACTGCGTGCCGTTCACCGTACACATGCGCACACTCGATGCAATCCGCATCGAACGCTACCTGCACGCCGAGCAACCCTACGACTGCGCTGGCAGCTTCAAGGCCGAAGGCCTGGGGGTCTGCCTGTTTCGCAGTACCGAGGGACCTGACGCCACCAGCCTGGTCGGCCTGCCGCTGATTCGACTGATCGACATGTTGCTGGCCGAAGGCGTGCAAATACCCTGAATCCCATTACTAAAAAACCGGCCACGCAGGCTGGTTTTTCATGTCACCACAATATCAACGCAACGACGGACCGTTAAAACCCATCCACATCGCCAAATGCTCAGCCACGCTGGCACCGAGTTTTTTCGAGAAGCGATCGAATGGCGACTCCTGAACGGTAAAGTCCACCAGTTCTTTCTCGCCGATCACATCCCGCGCAACCGAACTGGCGTTACCCAACCCATCGATCAACCCCAGCGGCAGCGCCTGCTCGCCGGACCAGACCAGGCCGGAGAACAGTTCCGGATGCTCCTTGTCCCTCAGGCGATCGCCACGGCCCTGCTTGACGCTGCTGATGAACTGCTTGTGGGTCGTATCGAGCACGCCCTGCCAGAAGGCGGTTTCTTCCGGTTTCTGTGGCTGGAACGGATCGAGGAACGACTTGTGCTCGCCAGAGGTGTAAGTGCGACGCTCGACGCCCAGTTTCTCCATGGTGCCGACAAAGCCATAACCGGCTGCCGTCACACCGATGGAGCCGACCAGGCTCGCCTTGTCGGCGTAGATCTGATCTGCCGCGCTGGCGATGTAGTAAGCACCGGAAGCCCCCAGATCGGAAATGACCGCATAGAGCTTGATATCCGGGTGCAGGCCGCGCAGACGACGGATCTCGTCATAGACATAACCCGACTGCACCGGACTGCCGCCCGGGCTGTTGATGCGCAGGATGACGCCCTTGACCTTCTTGTCCTCGAACGCCGCGCGCAGGCTGCCAACGATATTGTCTGCGCTGGCCGGCTCCTTGTCGGCAATCATGCCTGTCACATCGATCAACGCCGTGTAATTGGCACCGAGGGTAGCGGCCTTCTCCATGTCCATCAGCGGCGAAAACAGGGCAATTGCGCCGAACAGATACACAAAAGTCAGTAATTTGAAGAATATCCCCCAGCGACGGGACCGGCGCTGCTCCTGCACGCCGGCCAGCAGCGTCTTTTCCAGCAGCTTCCAGCTCTTGTCGTCACCGCTCTCTGCGCTCGCCTTGGCGGGCGCCTTCCATTCGTCGGTCATGCCATCCACCCCAAATACAACCGGTTAAGCCCGCTGACTGAGCCAGGCATGCAATTCTGAAAAGCGGTCGATGGCCAGTCGCGGCTCATACAACTTCAACGCATCGATCGATTGAGCGCCATAACTGACGGCCACCGAGCCCATGCCGGCGTTGCGCGCCATCTGCAAATCAAAGGACGAATCACCGACCATCAACGCCTGTTCCGGGCGAACCTCGCAATGGGCCAGGATTTGCTCAAGCATCAGCGGATGGGGCTTGCTGGCGGTCTCGTCGGCAGCGCGGGTGATATCGAAGTAATTCTCCCAGCCATGGGACTTCAGCACCCGATCCAGCCCGCGACGGGCCTTGCCGGTCGCCACAGCCAGATGATAACCCTCGGCACGAAATGCCTCGAGCGACTCGACCACACCCTCGAACAGCGGCGAAGGCACAGCCTCCGACGCAATGTAATGCTCAGCATAGTGCTCACGGAACGCGATCAGCTCGGCATCATCGATTTCGGGGTACAGAGTGCGGATCGCTTCCGGCAAGCCCAGGCCGATGATGCCCTTGACGGCCAGATCATCGCGCAGCTCAAAGCCGGAACGCTGCGAGGCAACGTGCATCGCCTCGACAATCCGGCCAATGGAATCGGCCAGGGTGCCATCCCAATCAAAGATCAGCAGCTTGTAATCAGATGGGCGCACTCAATCGCTCCACGGTTTTGGCCCACATCTCGTCGACCGGCGCTTGCAGCTTCAGCTCACCGCCATCGGGAAGCGGCACGGTCAGCATGTAGGCGTGCAGGAACAGGCGCTTGCCGCCCAGATCGCGAATTTCCTTACTGAAATCGTCATCGCCGTACTTGGTGTCGCCGGCAATGCAGTGCCCGGCGTGCAACGTGTGGACGCGGATCTGGTGAGTGCGGCCGGTGATCGGCTTGGCTTCAATCAGGGTGGCAAAGTCGCCAAAGCGACGCAGGACCTTGAACACGGTCACAGACTCCTTGCCCTCCTCCTCGTCGACCTCGACCATACGCTCACCGGAGCGCAGATTGCTCTTGCCGAGCGACGCTCGAACTTGCTTGATCGAGGATGCCCAGTTACCGCGAACCAGCGCCATATAGCGCTTATCAACGCCATCACCGCGCAAGGCTGTGTGCAAGTGACGCAGCATGCTGCGCTTCTTGGCGATCATCAGCAGGCCGGAGGTGTCACGATCGAGACGATGAACCAGTTCGAGTTCCTTGCAATCGGGACGCAACTGACGAAAGGCTTCGATGACTCCGTAGTTCAAGCCGCTGCCGCCGTGAACGGCGATGCCGCAAGGCTTGTTGATCACGATCAGCGCCTTGTCTTCGAAGACAATCGAGGCCTCGAGCCGCTGCAGCAGGCCTTGTGCCAGTGGTACCGGCTCGTCGCGCTCAGGCACGCGAACCGGCGGCACGCGCACGATATCGCCCGCCTGCAGCTTGTACTCGGGCTTGATCCGACCTTTGTTCACGCGCACTTCGCCCTTGCGCAAAATGCGGTAAATCAAGGTCTTGGGCACGCCTTTGAGTCGGGCGAGAAGGAAATTATCAATGCGCTGGCCGGCATATTCCGGCGAGACCTCAAGCAGTTGTACGCCTGGAGTCGGGGGGGTAGTCGTCGTCATGGCGCGGATGATAACAATTTTTTATGGAATTGAAGCACTTAATCATTGCTGCTATAGTCGCGAACGTCGCCAAAAGCGGCCTGGACAGCGGACCAACGGTCAAAAACCGGCCCTGACCAACGCAATTCACCAGGACGCGAGGCCGTCCTACGGGGCTTTCGCTACGTAACGGTGGAGTTTGCAGGTGTAACGAGCGCAGGTGACATGAGGCCTGAATCACGCCACAAAGCAGAGTTTTTCACTCGTTTTGCGAGCCATATTCACGGCCAGTTCACAAAGTGCAGTCAGTTGCGAATGACCCCGAGCGAAGGCATCGGAAACAACGCCTAAATTAGCCATGATGCGTGACCTCCCCTTTCGGAGCTCACGGTAAATGCCAACCCGCTGCGGATTCTGCGCGCGGCAGCACCCGAATTATCAGGGATACGTGTAGGGTGGAGATGCACAACCGCCGGACTGTGTAGCAACAGGCTTTCTCAAGACGCTTCATCTCGTCCACAGCCGCTGGTTGATTCCTCCTCCTGACTGAGTGCTTAAGTAGCCACAGCAAGCAGGACGCGTACGTCGCGATGAAGGCCCACATTGGCCGGACTTCGCTGGACACGGGAAATGGCCAACCACTCCCGACGCACCTGACACCGACCGTGAGAAGTCGTGTGTGCCGAACGCCGTTTCCGGCAGCCCGGAAACCGACGGTACTACATGAAAAGAATGCTGATTAACGCAACCCAACCCGAAGAGTTGCGTGTTGCACTGGTAGATGGCCAGCGCCTCTACGACCTGGACATCGAATCCGGTGCACGCGAGCAGAAGAAGGCCAACATCTATAAAGGCCGGATTACTCGCATCGAACCAAGCCTTGAGGCTGCCTTTGTCGATTTCGGCTCTGAGCGCCACGGCTTCCTGCCCCTCAAAGAAATCTCCCGCGAATACTTCAAGAAAGCCCCGGAAGGTCGCGTCAACATCAAGGACGTCCTGAGCGAAGGCCAGGAAGTCATCGTTCAGGTCGAAAAAGAAGAACGTGGCAACAAGGGCGCCGCCCTGACCACCTTCATCAGCCTGGCCGGTCGTTACCTGGTGCTGATGCCGAACAACCCGCGTGCCGGCGGTATCTCCCGTCGCATCGAAGGCGAAGAGCGCAATGAACTGCGTGAAGCCCTGAACGGCCTGGTTGCCCCGGCTGACATGGGCCTGATCGTGCGCACTGCCGGCCTGGGCCGCAGCAGCGAAGAAATGCAGTGGGACCTCGACTACCTGCTGCAACTCTGGACCGCGATCAAGGAAGCCTCGCTGGATCGTTCCGCGCCGTTCCTGATCTACCAGGAAAGCAACGTGATCATCCGCGCGATCCGCGACTACCTGCGCCAGGACATCGGCGAAGTGCTGATCGACAGCGTTGAAGCCCAGGACGAAGCCCTGACCTTCATCCGCCAGGTAATGCCGCAGTACGCCAGCAAGATCAAGCTGTACGAAGACAGCGTTCCGCTGTTCAACCGTTTCCAGATCGAAAGCCAGATCGAAACCGCTTTCCAGCGCGTTGTCGAACTGCCTTCCGGCGGCTCCATCGTTATCGATCCGACCGAAGCCCTGGTGTCCATCGACATCAACTCGGCGCGCGCCACCAAAGGCAGCGACATCGAAGAAACCGCACTGCAAACCAACCTTGAAGCGGCCGAGGAAATCGCCCGTCAGTTGCGTCTGCGCGACATCGGCGGCCTGATCGTCATCGACTTCATCGACATGACCCCTGCCAAGAACCAGCGCGCCGTGGAAGAGAAAGTCCGCGAATGCCTGGAAGCCGACCGCGCTCGCGTGCAAGTCGGTCGCATCTCGCGCTTCGGCCTGCTGGAAATGTCCCGTCAGCGCCTGCGTCCTTCCCTGGGCGAAAGCAGCGGCATCGTCTGCCCGCGTTGCAACGGCACCGGCATCATCCGCGACGTTGAATCGCTGTCCCTGGCGATCCTGCGCCTGATCGAAGAAGAAGCCCTGAAAGACCGTACCGCCGAAGTTCGTGCACAAGTGCCGATCCCGGTGGCTGCGTTCCTGCTCAACGAAAAACGCAACTCGATCACCAAGATCGAACTGCGCACCCGTGCCCGTATCGTCATCCTGCCGAACGATCACCTCGAAACACCGCACTTCGAAGTGCAGCGCCTGCGTGATGACAGCCCGGAAGCCGCGACCAACCAGTCCAGCTACGAAATCGCCGCTGCCGCTGCCGAAGTCGAAGAAGTCCAGCCAGCCGCTGCGACCCGCACCCTGGTTCGCCAGGAAGCGGCGGTCAAGACGGCCCCGGCCCGCGCCAACGCTCCGGTGCCGACCGAAGTAGCCGCTCCAGCCCCAGCCCCGGTCGCCGTACCGGAGCCAAGCCTGTTCAAAGGCCTGGTGAAGTCGCTGGTGAGCCTGTTCGCCACCAAGGAAGAGCCTGCCGCTCCGGTTGTGGTTGAAAAACCTGCCGCCGAGCGTCCGGCGCGCAACGAAGAGCGTCGCAGCGGTCGCCAGCAGAGCCGCAACCGTAACGGTCGCCGCGATGAAGAGCGCAAGCCTCGCGAAGAGCGTGCACCGCGTGAAGAACGCGCACCACGTGAGCCACGTGAAGAGCGTCAGCCACGGGAAGTGCGCGAACCGCGCGAGACCCGCGAAGAAACTCCGGCAGTAGCCCGCGAAGAACGCGCACCACGCGCGCCTCGTGAAGAACGTGCACCGCGCGCTCCGCGTGAAGATCGCAAGCCACGTGGCGAGCGTGAAGAGCGCGTTCGTGAACTGCGCGAACCTCTTGATGCCGCTCCGGCTGCTCCAGCCGCCGCTGCTACCGCTACGGCTGCTACCGCTGAAGAGCGTCCAGCTCGCCAGCCACGTGAAGAACGCGCTCCACGCCCACCGCGTGAAGAACGTCAGCCACGTGCCGAACAAGCTGCCGCAGCCGCCACTGAAGAAGAGCTGGTCACCAACGAAGAGCAACTGCAGGAAGACGGTCAGGAAGGCGCCGAAGGCGATCGTCCACGCCGCCGCTCCCGTGGTCAGCGTCGTCGCAGCAACCGTCGTGAGCGTCAGCGTGACGCCAATGGCAACGTGATCGAAGGTTCGGAAGAGTCCGAGTCCGGCGAAAACGCCGAAGCGCCAAGCGTTGCCGATCTGGCCGCCGGCCTGGCTGTTACCGCAGCCGTTGCCAGCAGCGTGATCAGCGCTCCAGCCGAAGCTGAAGCCAACGTGCAAGCTGAACGCGCCACAGCCGCGACTCTGGAAGCAGCTCCGGTTGAAGCGCCAGTCGTTGAAGCAACCACACCGGTCGAAATCACCGCCTCGCCGGAAATCGAAGTGGCGCCAGCGCCGGAAGCTCAGCCTGCTGTTGAAGCGGCTGCCGAGCCAGCGCCGGTGGTAGAAGCACCAGCTATGGCTGCAGAAGCGGTTGTTGAAACCGTGACTGAAACCGTGCGTGAAGTTCGCGAAGAGCAAACCGCATTCAACTGGGTTGCCGAGCCAGCCGTCGCTGAAGCCGCTGCACCTGCCGCTGAAACCCCAGTGGCTGAAGCCATGGTTTCCGAGCCGGTGGTTGCCGCCGCGGAACCGGCTCCAGCGCCGGTGGTTGAAGCGCCAGTCGTTGAAGCACCGGTCGTTGCCGAAGCACCTGCTCCGGTAGTCGAAACTGCTCCTGTCAGCGCCCTGACGCCAAGTGGCCGTGCGCCTAACGACCCGCGTGAAGTGCGTCGTCGCAAGCGTGAAGCCGAGCGTTTGCAGAAGGAAGCTGAACTGGCTGCCGCTGCGGCTCCAGCTGAAGCGGCTGTCGCTGCCGAACCTGCACCGGTTGTTGCTGAAGTGGTTGAGGCAGCTCCTGCCCCGGCCGCTGAAGTGGCTGCCGAGCCGGTTGAGTCGGTGATCCACGAAGCACCGCGCTCCGTTCAGGAAGCGGTAGAGCAACACGAGCAAGCCCAGGAAAAAGAACACGAGCCTAAACCTCTCGTCTGATTCCATCGGCCACTAAAAAGCCCCGCCTGGTGATCCCAGGCGGGGCTTTTTTTATATCCGGAATTCACAGCAATCCCTTGTAGGAGCGAGCCTGCTCGCGATAGCGGTGGATCAGATTGCATCTCTGCTGGATGGCAGATCGCTATCGCGAGCAGGCTCGCTCCCACAGGGGGTTCAGGTTGATCTGAAAATCTATGCGGGGCTAAAGATCAATGCCTGCGGCACATCCACATCCCACAACACACCGGGATCCGCCACTGCCACCTCAACCACCCGCCCTTGGGCAAACAGCGGTTTGGCACCGCGATCCCCCGACAACGCCATCAACCCCGCAGCGAAGTCCCGCCCGAACCCGACCGGATGCCCATACTCGCCGTCCTGCACGGGCACGCTGATAATGTCATCGCCAATACCCGCCACCACTTGCTCGATACTGGATGGCAGGATGAACGGCATATCCCCCAGCACCATCAACCAACCATCGAGTTGCTTGCAGGCAACGACTCCCGCGGCAATGCTGTCGCCCATTCCCGTCGATTCGATCAGTACAATCTCGCAGCCATAGGCCTGAGCCATGCGAATCACTTGCGGGCGGTCAGCAGTGGTCACCAGTACGCGTTTGTCCAGCGCCACCGGCAGATTGACCAACGTGTGCTCGATGACGGACCGCACCACGCCGTCACGCCCGGTGCAATCGGCCACCAATTTATCCTTTTCGGCACCCGCCTCCTGGCGAAAGCGGCTGCCCTGCCCCGCCGCCAGTACGACGACGCCAATGGACTCGCTCATACGCTCTCCCGCACGGCTTTCTTCTGCTTCAGTTCGACGCCATTTTTGACCGCCACGATTTCCGCCATGAGCGACAAGGCAATTTCCGCAGGACTATGACTGCCAATGTGCAAACCGATCGGACCATGCAAGCGGTCAATCGCCGATTGCGACAACCCCAGTTGAGCCAGGTTTTCCCGGCGCTTCTGGCTGTTGACCCGCGAGCCCAGCGCCCCGACGTAAAAAGCCCTGGAATCCAGGGCCGTGAGCAGCGCCATGTCGTCCAGACGCGGATCATGGGTCAAGGCCACGATGGCCGTGCGTTCATCGGTCTGGATGTTCAATACCGCCTCATCCGGCATGCCCGAAACGAATCGTCCGTGCTGCTCCTCCCAGCCATAGACAAACTCGGTACGCGGATCGCAAATCAACACCTCGAAATCCAGCAACCGGGCCATTTCCGCCACATAACGTGACAGCTGCCCCGCGCCGATCAGCAGCAAGCGCCAGCGCGGGCCATAGATCGCCCGCAAGGTCTGTCCGTCGAATGCCAACACGTCAGCTTTACTGGCCGGCAGCAAAAGTACTTTGCCAGTGGCCAGATTCAGTTCGCGCGCAACGATTTCATGGGCCTCGCAACGCGCGAGCAATGGCTCGACCCAATCCCCATCGTCGATACGCTCCTCGGTCAAGCGCAAGGTACCGCCGCAGGGCAAGCCGAAACGTGCGGCTTCCTCGCGGGTCACGCCGTAGGTGATCAATTGCACCGGCGGCCCGTCAAGCGCTAGGCGTCCGTCGTGCAGCCGGGCGATCAAGTCATCTTCGACACACCCGCCGGAAACCGAACCAATCACCATGCCGTCTTCGCGCAAGGCGAGCATGGCGCCGGGTGCCCGGGGCGCAGTGCCCCAGGTTTCGACCACGCTGTACAACACCACCCGCTGACCGGCGCGATGCCATTGCAACACACTGCGCAGGACGTTCAGATCGGCGCTGTCCATCAGGCGCCGGCCTTTTGCCAGCCCGACAGCTGATAACGAACCGGCAGGTTGCGGATGCGTTTGCCGGTGGCCGCAAAGATCGCATTGCACAGTGCTGGCGCAATCGGTGGCACGCCTGGTTCACCCACACCGCCCAACGGGACGTTGCCCGGCGGCGTCACCAGATGCACCGCCACTTCTTTCGGTGCCAGGGACATGCGCGCCACCTCGTACATGTGGAAGTTATCCTGCTGGACCTTGCCGTCCTTGAAGCTGATTTCCCCCAGCACCGCATTACCCAGGCCCATGACGCAGGCACCCTCGAATTGCGCGCGAATGCGCTCGGGGTTGATCTGTGGTCCGCAGTCGACGGCGATGTCGGCCTTGTGCACCACCAGTGTGCCATCATCTTTCACCTCCACCTCGATCACCGCCGCCACATACGTCACGAAGCTGTAATGCACCGCCAGTCCCAGGCCGCGCCCCTTGGGCAACTCACGCCCCCAACCGGCGGCTTTGGCGGCGGTCTCCAGTACCGTGCGCAGGCGCGCGGTGTCGATCGGATAACGCTCGGGGGATTCGCCGTAGTTCCACTCTTCACTCAAGGTGCGCGGATCGATCTGACGATCCGGGCCGAGCAATCTGATCTGGTACTTGAGTGGGTCCTGCCCGGCCTTGTGCGCCAGTTCATCGATAAAACTCTGGATCGCGAAGCCATGGGGAATATTCGACACCGAGCGATACCAACCCACCCGGGTATGCACCGTGGCCTCGGGGTTCTCCAGGCGAATGTTGGGGATCGCATAGGCCATGTTGGTGAACCCCATGCCCAGTTCGAACGCCGCCTCATGGTTCATGCCCGGCGCAAACAACGCGGTGATGCTCGGCGCCACCGTACGGTGCAACCAGCCGGACGGCAGGCCATCCTTGTTCAGGCTGGCCTTGAGGTATTCGGCCGACACGGTGTGGAAGTAGGAACAGTGGATGTCGTCTTCGCGGGTCCATTGCACCTGCACCGCTTTGCCTGGGAATTCTTTGGCGAGGATGGCGGCTTCGATGATGAAGTCAGGCTTGGACTTGCGCCCGAATCCGCCCCCCAGCAAGGTCACGTTGAACGTGACCTTGTCGAACGGCAGGCCCAGGCGCTCACCGATCCGTTCCCGAGAGACCTGCGGTGCCTGGCTTGGCCCCCAGGCTTCACACGCACCGTCCTTGAACCGCGCAATGGCGACCATCGGCTCCATCGGCGACTGTGACAGATGCGGCAAATAGTAGGAGGCTTCCAGGGTGCTATCGGCGCTGTCCATGGCCTTTTCGAGGTTGCCGGTATTGCGCACCACCTTGCCGGGCTTGAGCGAGGCGGCTTCGAGTTCCTTGCGATAGGCGATCGAATCGTAGCTGGCGTTGGGGCCGTCGTCCCACTCGATTTTCAGTGCCTCGCGCCCTTTGATCGCCGCCCAGGTATTGCTCGCCACCACGGCGATGCCGCCCAGAGGTTGGAACTCAGAGGGCAACGGACGGCTTTCGATCTGTACCACTTTGACCACGCCGGGGACTTTCATCGCCGCGCTGCCATCGAAGCTTTTGACTTTGCCGCCATACACCGTGGGCCGCGCAATGGTCGCGTACAGCATGCCGTCGAAATGCACGTCGGCGCCGTACACCGCACGACCGTTGACGATGTCTTCACCGTCGATGGCCTTGGTGCCTTCCTTGCCGATGTAACGGAACTCAGAGGGTTGCTTGAGCTTCAGGCTGTCGCGGGCCGGAACCGGCAACGCACTTGCGGCGGAGGCCAGGGCGCCATATCCGAGTTCGCGGCCAGAAGGCTCATGGATGACCTTGTGCAGTTGCGCGTGACACTCACCGACCGGCACTTTCCATTGTGCGGCCGCAGCCTGTTCGAGCATGGTCCGCGCGGCGGCACCGCAACGGCGCATCGGCTCATACCAGTGACGCATGCTGCGCGAGCCGTCGGTGTCCTGGTTGCCGAAGCGCACCTCATCGCCGGGGGCCTGCTGCACCTTGACCATCGCCCAGTCGGCTTCCAGTTCATCGGCCACCACCATGGTCAAGCTGGTGCGCACGCCCTGGCCCATCTCCGAGCGGTTGCAGATCACGGTCACCGTGCCATCGGCGGCGATGCTCACATAGACTTTCGGATCGTCGACCCAGCCGTGGGGCATGCCGTCGGCGCCGAACTTCTTGTCTTTTTCTCCGGCAAAAGCGTCTTGCCAGCCCCAACTCGCCGCCAATACCAGCGCACTGGTGGCACCCACCCCTTTCAGGAAGCCACGGCGACTGAGCTGGCTCAGATTGCTCAGGGCGAAATCATTCGGTAACTGGCTCATGCCTTGGCCTCCTTCAGGTGAGTGGAGGCCTGGCGGATCGCGGTCTTGATGCGGTTGTAGGTGCCGCAGCGGCAGATGTTGCCAACCATGGCTTCTTCGATCTGCTCGTCGCTCGGGTTCGGATTGGTCTTGAGCAGCGCCGTCGCGGACATGATTTGCCCGCCCTGGCAGAAGCCACACTGGGCCACTGCCGTGTCGAGCCAGGCTTGCTGCACGACTTTGCCGATCGGGTCGGCGTGCAAGTTGTCGATGGTGCTGACATTCTGCCCGACGACTGAACCGATGGGCGTGATGCAACTGCGTGCCGGAGCCCCTTCGATATGAATGGTGCAGGCCCCGCACAGGCCCATGCCGCAGCCGAATTTGGTGCCGCTGTAACCGGCCACGTCGCGGATCGCCCAGAGCAGCGGCATGTCCTCGGTGACGTCGAGTTGATGGTCTTGACCATTGAGTTTCAGGGTAATCATGGGCACGCCCGCATAGGTCTTGAGTTATGGGGTCGAGCAATCTGCCGCTGGATCTCGGTGGGTCGCACGCAGATCGACTCAGGCTAATGGGCTCTCTTGTGCGGACGCAAAGGGTCTGCACCGGGCCTTTGGTGGAGCAAGAGTGTGCATCGTTAGCTGACTAAGTTAACCGAGCATTAACAAAAAAGCCCTGCACATTAAACATCGTGCAGGGCTTTTTGATCCGCCTTGAAAGCTTAGCTCAATACCGGTTCGGCTCCATTTCCAGATCGACATGGAAACGCTCGAAAATGTCTTTCTGGATGCGCTGCGCCAGGTTCAGCAGTTGCAGGCCCGTCGCGCCGCCATAGTTGACCAGCACCAGTGCCTGCAATTTATGCACGCCAGCGTCAGCCTCACGGAAACCCTTCCACCCTGCCCGCTCGATCAACCAACCGGCGGCCAGCTTCATCTGCCCATTGGGTTGCGCATAGGCCACCAGGTCCGGGTATTCGCTCTTGAGCCGTGCAGCCAGCGCCGTCGACACCAAAGGGTTCTTGAAGAAGCTGCCGGCATTGCCGAGTACGGCCGGGTCCGGGAGTTTTTCATTGCGGATGCTGCAAATGGCCTGGCTGACATCGCTGGCGGTCGGATGCTCGATGCCTTGTTCGGTCAGGCGCTGACGCACCGGGCCGTATTCCAGGTGCAGATGCGCGGCGCGGTCGAGGGCGAAACGCACACGCAGGATCAACCAACGCCCCGGCTCCTGCTTGAACAGGCTGTCGCGGTAAGCGAAGTTGCACTCTTGCAATGTGAAGTCGCGCAGTTCGCCGGTCTGGCGATCGAGGGCGGTCAGGCCGGCGAACACGTCCTTGATCTCGACCCCATAGGCGCCGATGTTCTGCATTGGTGCCGCACCGACGGTGCCGGGAATCAGGCTGAGGTTTTCCAGGCCGGACAGTCCCTGGGACAGTGTGTGTTGCACAAAGGGATGCCAGGGCTCACCGGCCTCGGCCTCGATCACCACTTTGCTGCCGTCATCGCTCAGCACGCGAGTCCCGCGGGTGGCCATGCGCAGCACCAGCGAATCGATGTCCGCCGTCAGCAGCAGGTTGCTGCCGCCGCCAATCACCAGCACCGGCACCTCGTGTTCCAGCCCATAGGCCAGTGCTTCTCGCACATCGGCGTCGCTATGGGCCTCGGCAAACAACCGGGCCTGGACATCCACACCAAAGCTGTTGAACGGCTTGAGCGAAACCTGCGATTGAATCTGCAAACTCATAACCGTCCCTTCAATTCGATCACCAGCAAATCACTGGCGCGCTCGATCAGGTCCAACACCTGTTCGAAGCCTTGGTCGCCGTCGTAATACGGGTCCGGGACCTCATCGACGTCCGACTGATAGCGACGCAGGAACAGATCCAACTCGGCCTTGCACTTGACCGGTTGCAAGGCCTTGAGATTGCGCAGATTGCTGTTGTCCATCGCCAGGATCAGATCGTAGGTGGTGAAATCGGCGCGGCTGACTTGCCGGGCGCGCTGGGCGGACAAGTCATAACCGCGCAGCTTTGCCGCGGCCTGACTGCGCTGGTCCGGCGCCTTGCCGACATGCCAGTCGCCAGTACCGGCTGAGGCGACTTCGACCTGGTCGGCCAGCCCCGCTTCACGCAACTTATGCCGCAGCACGCCTTCGGCCGTGGGTGAACGGCAGATGTTGCCCAGGCAGACAAACAGAACCCGCATCACGCCTCCAGCAGGCGACGAACGCGCTCTAGGTCTTCAACGGTATCGACACCGGCTGGCGGCGCGATCAGTGCGTCGGCCACATGGATCCGCACGCCGTGCCACAGGGCACGCAGCTGTTCCAGGCACTCGGTGTTTTCCAGCCAGCATGGACCCCAGCTGACGAAATCCTGCAGGAAACCGGCGCGGTAGGCATAGATGCCGATATGGCGGCGATACGGCACACCTTCCGGCAACTGCTCAGGGTTCACGGCGAACGCATCCCGCGCCCAGGGCAAGGTGGAACGACTGAACGTCAGCGCCAGGCCATTGAGGTCGCTGACGACCTTGACCACGTTGGGGTTGAACAGGCTGTCCACGTCTTCGATCGGCTCGGCCAGGGTGGCCATGCGCGCTTCGGTATGAGCAGCCAGGTTGGCGGCCACCTGGTCGATCACGCTCGGCGGGATCAGCGGTTCGTCGCCCTGGACGTTGACCACGATGGCGTCGGGTGCCAGGCCCAGTTTCATCGCAACTTCGGCCAGGCGATCAGTGCCGGAGTTGTGGTCTTCACGGGTCAGTACCACTTCGGCGCCGAAGCCCTTGCAGGCCTCGATAATGCGCGCATCGTCGGTGGCGACTACCACACGCTCGGCACCGCTTTTGCTCGCCTGTTCCCAGACGTGCTGGATCATCGGCTTGCCGGCGATCAGCAGCAGTGGCTTGCCTGGCAGGCGGGTAGAGGCGAAACGCGACGGAATGACGACGGTAAAGGCTGTATTCATTTGTCCAGGCGCTCGTCGGTGGTCAGGGTGCGCGCTTCGGATTCGAGCATCACCGGGATACCGTCGCGAATCGGGTAGGCCAGGCCTGCGCCCTTGCTGATCAGCTCGGTCTTGTCGGCGCTGAGCTTGAGCGGGCCTTTGCAGACTGGGCAAGCGAGGATATCGAGCAATTTGGTGTCCATGAGCATTCCCTGGAAAAATGGAGTTAAGGCAACAAACGAGCCGGCAGCAGGCGCATCAACTGTGTGTCGAACCAGGCCACGAAGGCCAGTGACGGCACAGCATCGACCGCCAGGTACCACCAATCGGCGGTGGCAAAGGCACGGCATTTCACCGCGTCCTTTTCCGTCATCACCAATGGCAATGACGGTGAGAAATTCAAAGCCTCCACGCTGTATTCGGCGTGGTCGGCAAACGCATGTGAAACCGGCTGCCAGTGTAGCGTTTCGAGGGTCTTGAAGAAACGTTGCGGATTACCGATGCCGGCCACCGCGTGCAGGGCCTGGCCGCTGGGGAAGTGGTCGAGGGGGCGCCGTTCGCCGCTGCGCAGGTTGACCAGCGCGGTGGGTTGCAATTGAAAGGCGAATCCATCATCGCGGTCAGCCACGGCACCGTTGTAGAGCACCGCGTCGACGCTTTGCAGGCGCTCGACCGGTTCGCGCAATGGCCCGGCAGGCAGGCATCGACGGTTGCCCAGGCCGCGGGCGGCGTCGATCAGCACCAGCTCGAGGTCACGCGCCAGGCGGTAGTGCTGCATGCCGTCGTCGGACAGGATCAAGTCCAGCGGCTCGCTGGCCAGCAAGGCTTTGACGGCGTTACCGCGATTAGGGTCGATCATCAGCGGCACGCCCGTGCGCTGGACGATCAGCAACGGCTCGTCACCGGCGACGTCAGCGCTTTGCTCGGCCTCGACCCGCCACGGCAACTGCGGCGGTTTGGCGCCGTAGCCGCGGCTGACCACGCCGACCCGCAGGCCGCTGCGCTGGCAGTGCTCGATCATCCATAGAATCAGCGGCGTCTTGCCGGTGCCACCCACGGTGATATTGCCAACCACGATCAGCGGCACCGGCGGCTGATAGATCTCGCCCTCACCCGCCAGAAAGCGCTTGCGCTTGTTCATGACCACGCGCCGGTACAACCACTCCAGTGGCTGCAACAGCTTCAGGGCCGGATGACCGTCATACCACGCGGCGAGCAATCGATTGGACATGCTCATCAGGGCGCGGGGGGCGCCGCCTCGATAGTGGTCATGCGCAAATGGCTGAAACCAAGCTTGCCGGCCGCATCCATCGCGGTCACCACGGACTGATGTTGAGTCTTGCCGTCGGCGCTGATGGACAGCGGTCGGTTGGTGTCGCCGTTGGCTGCTTTTTGCAGCGCGTCCATCAGCGAAGCCAGGTCACTTTTCGGCAGGATCTGGTTGTTCACCGAGAACACGCCGTCGGCACTGATGGCGATGTCCAAAGGCTTGCTCTGATCGTCGGCCGGCGTGCCGCTGACGGCTTCCGGCAGATCGACGCGCAACTGGGTTTCACGGGTGAAGGTGGTGGTCACGACAAAAAACAGCAGCAGGATGAACACTACGTCGATCAGCGACGCGAGGTTGATGTCCACCGTTTCCCGTGGTTTGCGGCGGAATTTCACGCTTTGCTCCCGGTCAGGTCCACATCGCGATCGCCCTGCACCACTTCGACCAGCTTGATCGCTTCCTGCTCCATGCCCACCACCAGCTCATCGATCCGGCGTTGCAGGAAACGGTGGAAGAACACCGCGGGGATACCCACCATCAGGCCCGCTGCCGTGGTGATCAGGGCCTTGGAAATACCACCGGCCAGTACCGAGGCGTTGGTGGTCATGCCATTGCCTGTGAACGCGCTGAAAATATCGATCATGCCCAGCACCGTACCCAACAGGCCCAGCAACGGCGCCATGGCGGCGATGGTGCCCAGGGCGGCGACGTAGCGTTCGAGCTCATGGATGACTCGTTGTGCAGCCTCTTCGATGCACTCCTTCATGATCTCGCGACCATGCCTGGAGTTGGCCAGGCCGGCCGCCAGGATCTCGCCCAAAGGCGAATTGGCGCGCAGTTCCTTGAGTTTTTCCTTATTGAGCTGTTTGTCCTTGATCCAGACCCAGACCTGCCCGAGCAAGTGCTCCGGGGTCACGCGGCTGGCTCGCAGGGTCCAGAGGCGTTCGGCGACGATCGCCATGGCCGCGATGGAACTCAGAATGATCGGCAACATCATCCAGCCGCCGGATTTGACCAATTCCCACACAGTGACAGTCCCCTCGAAAAAGTGCGCCACTCTAACATAGGGGGTGCAAGCACCGAAGACCGTGATGTCGCATCCGGTCGGGCTTTGATAACGCTCGGTTATGGGTTGAAGGGCGGCGGATCGCGCCAGAAACGCCGTTCCTGGCGCATTGACCACGGCGGCTCGAAGCGTCCCAGTTGCAGACGAATGGCACCCTGTTCGACGCTGTCGTAGATCGCCATCCCACGTTTTTGATACCGCGCGATGACCGTCGCATGCGGATGGCCAAACGAATTGCCCTGCCCGCGGGAGATCAGCGCACCTTTAGGTTGCAGGACATCCAATAGGGCATTGGATGACGAACTGCGACTGCCGTGGTGTGGCGCCTGCAGCCAATCGGTGGGCAGGGCCAACGGACTGTCCAGCAGGGCTCTCTCGGCGGCGGCATCGATGTCGCCACTCAACAGCATCCGTTCGCCATTGGCCTCGATCAGCAAGACACAGGAGTTCTGGTTGCTGTCGCCGGCCAACGGCCAGTGCCAAAGCTGGAAATCAACTTCATCCCAGGTCCATTGCCGGCCGCTCTCACAGCTCTCGGCCTGCAATTGCGCAGGCAAGTCTGACGGTTCACCACTGACTACCTGTTTCACCGGCAAGCCCCTGGCAATCGCCGGGGCACCGCCGGCATGATCGGCATGGACGTGGCTGATCAGCATCAGGTCGAGCCCCTTCACCCCAAGTTTGCGCAATGCTGGCAGCACCACCCGTTCCCCTTGGTCGAGTTCACCGAAACGCGGTCCGGCGTCATAAAGCAACGTGTGATGCCGAGTGCGCACCAGGATCGCCAGGCCCTGTCCGACATCCAGTTGCCAGACTTCGGCCATGCCCTCCTGCAACATCGGCCTGGGCGCAAAAACCAGCATCAACAGCATGGGCCACCCTAACGGGCGCATTGGTAAGCCTCGCGGCAGCAATAGCAAGAAGGCGCCAATGGCACCGATTACCCAGGCCCATAGCGGGACTGCCGCGGGCACCCACGCGGGAACCTGACCGGAGACGAGCCCCAATCCCCTGAACCACCCGTCGATCAGGCCGCCCGCCAGCCACAGCAATTTCTCACCCACGTAAGGCACCGGCAGCAACAGCGTCCCGAGCAAGGCCGGTGGCAGTACCACCAGACTGATCCAGGGCACCGCGAACAAATTGGCCAGCGGCCCGCTGAGACTGATCGGTAACCCCAGAACCAGTAACAATGGGCACAGCCCGATTGCAATCAGCCACTGGGCACGGGTCCAGGTCTGCCACCAACGCCAAGGCCCCAAACGTCCGCCGAAGGTCAATATCAAGACTGCCACGGCCGCGAAAGACAGCCAGAACCCAGGTTGAAGACTCGCCAGCGGCTCCAGCAGCAAAATGCCGCTGAGTGCCAACAACAGTGGCCACCATGCACCGAGATGACGGAACCGTAGACGCCACAACAACACCATTGCAATCATCAGGCAGGCCCGTCGTACCGGCACCTCGAAACCGGCCAGCATCCCGTAACCGAGCGCAGCGGCGAATGCCAGGCCACACGCCCAGGGCAACCATGGCAGACGACTCGGCCATAGCCCCAAGCGGGCCAGGCCAGCGATCAGCAGATACACGACGCCCGCCAGCAATCCGATGTGCTGCCCGGAAATCACCAACAGATGCACCGTGCCGGTGTCCTGCAATACCTGCCAGTCTTCGCGACTCAGCCCGGCGCCGTCCCCGAGCACCAACGCCGTCAACGCGCCGCTTCGCCCTTGGGCATCCACCGCCAGCAAACGCTGACGGATTGCATCACGCCAGGCCCATTGGGCTGGCGCAAGGCGTTCGCCCTGCTTGACCGTCCCGGTCGCCCCGATGTGTTGTGCCAGCAACCAGGCCTGGTAGTCGAAGGCCTGCGGATTGAGGAGCCCGACCGGGCGCTTCAACTTGACTGCCAGGCGCCAGCGTTCGCCACTGTTCACCGGCGGCCCGCCATACCAGGCCAGACGCATTTGCCGCGGCAGCCGGGTACGTCGGGACTGGATGTCGGTCAATTCGAAACGCACGACACCGTCGTCATGCCGAGGCAAGCCTGTGACCCGCCCTTCGACCCAACGGGTTTCTCCGTCCAGCGTCGGCGGCAATCGGTCATCCAGCGCCCACTGCGCATTCGCGCAGGCCCAACTCAAACCGAACAGGTAAAACGCCACCGGATAGGTCCTGAACGGCAGCAACATCAAACCCGCCACCGGCATCGCCAGCCACAACCAGACCGGCGGTAATGCCGGTAAAAAACGCAAGGTCAACAGACCCAACGCCAGCGCCATCATCCCTGTGCGCATAAGCCCGTCCTTGAGAGTACCCTTCAATGCTTAGCCCGCCCGTCACATGGGCGTCGTCAATAATTGTCACAAAGTCTGAATGGGCAGTTCATAGAATCCAGACATACTTGCCGCCCTGACCGACCGAGAAGCCTTATGCCCCGGCGCTTATTCAAACGTTACATGCCAGACCCGATGAGCATCAGGGAACACAAATCCTTACGCTTTCTCGGCACGCTGTTGCATGACCCGAACCTGTGGCACCTCAACCGCCACTCCGTTGCCCGCGCCATGGCGGTGGGGCTGTTCGCCGCGTTTCTGCCGATCCCGTTGCAGATGCTGCTGGCAGCCATCCTCGCCATCATCGTGCGCGGCAACATGCCGATTGCCGTGAGCCTGGTCTGGCTGACCAACCCGATCACCATGCCTGCGGTGTTCTTCTGCACCTACCAGGCTGGCGCCTGGCTGATGGACGTTCCCACCCGGCAGTTGCCGGACTCACTGACCTGGGAATGGATCAGGGGCGAAATCTCGACACTGTGGCAACCGTTTCTGTTGGGCTCGGTTGTAACCGGGCTGGCACTCGGTGCACTGGCCTACTTCCTGGTGATGATGTATTGGCGCTGGTGGGTGGCGCGGCAATGGAAGCGGCGCAGGCAAAGTCGAATGTGAGAATGCAAAACGGCCTCCACTTGGGAGGCCGTTTTTTTTATGCGGTGTCTGGGCTGACGCCATCGTCGGAACGCCGCCCGGAGCAAGCTCGCTCCCACACTCGATCCATGTCGCAAAGTAGATCCCCTGTGGGAGCGAGCTTGCTCGCGATGCAGGCGACACGGTATCCCTTAAGTACGCATCCCGCGCCCGCTGACCAGCAACCGTGCACTACCGAGATACAGCACCGCGGTCGCGACCAGCATGAAGGCGATGGCCACGCTGATGCGGATATCCGAAACGCCAAGGATGCCGTAACGGAACGCGTTGACCATGTGCAGCACCGGGTTGGCAAGGGACACGGTCTGCCAGAACGGCGGCAGCAAGGTGATCGAGTAGAAGACCCCGCCCAGGTAAGTCAGTGGCGTCAGCACGAAAGTCGGAATGATCGAAATGTCATCGAAGTTGCGCGCAAACACGGCGTTGATGAAGCCCAGCAGCGAGAAGATCGTCGCGGTCAGCACCACCACCAGAATAGTCACGCCCAGATGATGCACCTGCAAATGGGTGAAGAACAGCGACAGCAGAGTCACGATGATCCCCACCATCAACCCGCGTAGCACACCGCCCAGGGTGTAGCCGATCAGAATAGTGTGCGGCGACAGCGGCGAGACCATCAGTTCTTCAATGGAACGCTGGAACTTGCTGCCGAAGAAACTCGACACCACGTTGCCGTAGGAGTTGGTGATCACCGACATCATGATCAGCCCCGGCACGATGTACTCCATGTAAGTGAAGCCACCCATGTCGCCGATTTGCCGACCGATCAGATTACCGAAGATCACGAAGTACAGGACCATGGTGATGGCCGGTGGCAGCAAGGTCTGCGGCCAGATCCGGGTGAAACGCCGGACTTCACGGTAAACGATGGTGTTGAGGGCAACGAGGTTGGGGCGCAGCTCGGAACTCATACCGCCACCTTCGACAGATTTTTCTCCACCAGGGACACGAACAACTCCTCAAGCCGATTGGTTTTGTTGCGCAGGCTCAGTACTTCGATGTTCTGCTGCGCCAACTGGGTGAACAGCGCGGTGATGCCCATGGATTTGTCCACCTGGACTTCCAGGGTGTGGCTGTCGATCAGCCGGGACGGGTAGCCGAGCAACTGAGGCGCCACTTGCAACGTGTTCTTCATATCCAGCAGGAACGTTTCCACATGCAATTGGCTGAGCAACTGCTTCATGCTGGTGTTCTCGACGATGGTGCCGTGGTCGATGATGCCGATGTTGCGGCACAACTGCTCAGCCTCTTCCAGGTAGTGGGTCGTGAGGATGATGGTGATGCCTTTCTGGTTCAGCTCGGTGAGGAAGCTCCACATTGAGCGACGCAGCTCGATGTCCACCCCGGCAGTCGGTTCGTCGAGGATCAGCAGGCGCGGTTCATGAACCAGCGCGCGGGCGATCATCAGGCGACGCTTCATGCCGCCGGACAGTGAACGCGACGGCACGTCCTTCTTGTCCCACAGGCCGAGCTGGGTCAGGTACTGTTCGGCGCGTTCCTTGGCGATTTTCGCCGGGATGCCGTAGTAGCCGGCCTGGGTCACGACGATGTCGAAGGTCTTTTCGAACTGGTTGAAGTTGAACTCCTGAGGCACCACGCCGATGGAGCGCTTGAGCTGCGCAGGATTCCTGTCCAGGTCGTGGCCGAAGATATTCACTGTGCCGCTGGTCTTGTTCACCAGGGTCGAGAGAATGCCGATGGTCGTGGATTTGCCGGCGCCGTTCGGGCCGAGCAAGGCGAAGAAGTCACCTTCGGCGACATCCAGATCGATACCACTCAGGGCCTGGAAACCGTTGCCGTAGGTTTTGGTTAGCTGCCGGATGGACAGAGCGGAACTCATATCTGATTTACGCACCAAGAAGGGAAGAAAGGGATAAGTATGGGCGGCGGCGAACAATACAACCGCAGCGAACTGGCACAATGGTGCTTGTCGCCGCCACACAAGTACAGTCAAGCGTGTCGATAGTGAGTATTAAGTCAACGCGGTCATGACGGCCTTCCGATACGCCGGACGCTGTTTCAACCGTGCGTACCAGGCCTGCAGATTCGGTTGTGGCGCACGCTCGATCGGCATCTCGAACCAGGCATAAATGAAACTGCCCAAGGGAATATCGCCCATGCCGATCTCGTCTCCGGATAGGTAGGGCTTGTTCGCCAACGCCTGATCGGCCATCGCCAGCAACGTCTCGCATTCCTTGATCGCCGCCTTGATGGCGGGCCAGTCCTGCTGGTCTGCCGGGGTACGCAGCACGCCCCAGAACACGGTGCGGAACGGGCCGGCAAAGCTCGAAGTGGTCCAGTCCATCCACTTGTCGGCAGTGGCGCGGGCCTTAAGATTGTTCGGGTACCAGGCCGTGCCGTCGGCATGCAAGGCCATCAGGTAACGCACGATGGCGTTGGATTCCCACAACACAAAACCGTCGTCTTCAATGACAGGCACGCGACCATTGGGATTCATGGCGCGGTAGTCGGGCGTATCGACGACACCAAAGGCGCCACCGGCATCGATCGCCTCATAGGCCAGCCCCAGCTCTTCGGCGGCCCACAATGGTTTTCTGACATTCGACGAGTTTTTCCGACCCCAGATCTTCAGCATGACCGCCTCTTTTTCGATAAGTGGGCAGGCAGCATACGCCGGATCAGGCGCGACTCAAATCGCTCTGCATGTCACCCAACAGCGCTTGCTGTTGCTCGCCGAACAGGTGCGGATAGCATTTTTCCAGGTGTTCGAAAAAGAACGCTTCAGGTACGTCGGCGAACTGGCCGTGATCGACGAGGTACTCCATCAGCTTCGCGCCATCGCGGTTGAAGGGATGAAAAACACTGTCGTTGATCCCGTCGAACTCCAGCGGCGCCACATTGAACAGATCGCAGAGTTTGCGGTTGAACGCTGGCGTCGCCTTGACCCAGCGATCCTGCAAATAGAACTCGGTGTAGCCGTGCATGGCGAACATGTCGCTCTTGAGCAACTCAAGCAGCCGTGGCGTCGACAAATGATTGCGCACATCCGCCAGGCCGATCCGGGCGGGAATCCCGCAATGCCGCGCTGCACCTGCTAGCAGCGTAGCCTTGGGCACGCAGTAACTCTCCCCGGCCGCCAACGCATAACTGCCGCACAAGGTTTGCGGATCGCGACTGAATGTATACGGGTTGTAGCGCACCGCTTCGCGCACGGCGTAATAGAGACTGATCGCCTGCTCCAGCGGATCGCGACTGGCGCCACGGTGCTTTTCGGCGAACTCCACGACGGACGGATGGTCACTATCGATGAAGCGGCCGGGACTCAGATACTCGTGCATGAGAATAATCTCCTGGGGAAGCCCCGAGTCTAGCGAGAGCTTCAGCACAGAGATAACGACATTTCGGCCAAATATGGGCGCTTTGCCGCTTGCTCGATGAACGCTTTTTCCACGATTCCAAACACATCGCTCCAACCAGCCTGTTTCGCGGATGCCGTCTAAGCTCTGTGGGCTGGTTCGCCCTGGTTTCACGGAGGAATGAATATGCTGCTGTTGTGGATACTGGTTCTGCTGGTCGGGATTGCTTATTTGGCCCACCGCCGCATCGCCCCACTGCCCGCCCTGAGCATCGTGGCCGTCTATGTCGTGGCCATGGGCGCTTTCAGCCGCGCGCCGGGCTGGCTGTTGCTGGTTTACTGGGTATTGATCGCCGCCGTCGCCGCGCCCTTGCTGCTGCCCGACCTGCGCCGCAAATTGTTCAGCGCGCCGATGTTCAACTGGTTCCAGAAAACCCTGCCGCCCATGTCGCAAACCGAACGCGATGCCATCGACGCCGGTACGGTCTGGTGGGACGGCGAACTGTTCAGTGGCCGTCCGGACTGGAACAAACTGCTGTCCTATCCCAAAGCGCAATTGAATGAAGAGGAGCAGGCTTTCATCGATGGGCCGACCGAAACGCTCTGCGCCATGGTCAGTGAATGGCAGCTCAGTCAAACCATGGACCTGCCGCCGCAAGCCTGGACATTCATCAAGGACAACGGCTTTTTCGCCCTGATCATCCCCAAGGAGTTTGGCGGCAAGGGCTTCTCCGCCTATGCCCACTCGCAAGTGGCGATGAAACTGGCGAGCCACAGCGGCGACCTCGCCTCCACCGTGATGGTCCCCAACTCCCTCGGCCCGGCCGAACTGTTGCTGCATTACGGCACCGACGAACAACGCAATCATTACCTGCCACGCCTGGCGCGCGGCGACGACATCCCGTGCTTTGCCCTTACCGGTCCCTTGGCCGGCTCCGACGCCGGCGGCATGCCGGACTCCGGGGTGATCTGCAAAGGTGAATGGCAGGGCCAGGAAGTCCTCGGCCTGCGCCTGAACTGGGAAAAGCGCTACATCACCCTCGGCCCGGTGGCCACCCTCCTCGGCCTGGCCTTCAAGGCCTACGACCCGGATCACCTGCTGGGCGACAACGAAGACCTGGGTATCAGCCTGGCGCTGATTCCAACCGACATCGCCGGTGTCGAAATCGGGCGCAGGCACCTACCCTTGGGCGCCGCGTTCATGAATGGCCCGAACTCAGGCAAGGACGTGTTCGTCCCCCTGGAGTTCCTCATCGGCGGCCAGGAGATGCTCGGCAAAGGCTGGATGATGCTGATGAATTGCCTGTCGGTCGGGCGTTCGATTTCCCTGCCGGCGGTGGGCACCGGCATGGCCAAGTTCACCAGCCTGGTGACGGGCCAATACGCTCAGGTTCGCGAGCAGTTCAATGTGCCGATTGCCACTTTCGAAGGCATTCAGGAAGCCATGGCGCGCATTGGCGGCAACACCTGGATGATGGACGCCGCCCGCATGCTGACCGCCAACGCGGTCGATCTGGGCGAGAAACCGTCGGTGCTGTCGGCGATTCTCAAGTACCACCTCACAGAGCGCGGCCGCGATTGCATCAGCGATGCCATGGATGTGCACGGCGGCAAGGCGATCATCATGGGGCCGAACAATTACCTCGGCCGCAAATGGAACTGCGCGCCGATTTTCATCACCGTCGAAGGCGCGAACATTCTCTCACGCAACCTGATGATCTTCGGCCAGGGTGCGATTCGCTGCCATCCCTTCGTGCTCAAGGAGATGGCCCTCGCCAGCCGTGAAGACAAGGATCAGGCGCTCAGAGAATTCGATGGCCTGCTGCTCAAGCACATCGGTTTTGCCGTGGGCAACGCCGCCAGCACACTGGTGCTCAATCTCGGTTTCGGACACCTCGAACACACCCCGGGCGACAAGCTCAGCCAGGGTTACTTCCGCGCTCTCAATCGTCAGGCCGCGGCTTTCGCCCTGCTCGCCGACCTCAGCATGATGCTGCTGGGCGGCGCACTGAAACGCCGCGAACGTCTGTCCGCACGGCTGGGTGACGTGCTGAGCAACCTTTACCTGGCCTCGGCCGCACTCAAGCGCTACAGCGATCTCGACTCACCGCAGTACATGGCACCGCTGCTGGCCTGGGCCATGGAAGAAAGCCTGGGCGAGGCGGAACGGGCCATGGATGAGCTGTTGAATAACTTCCCGAACAAAGTCGTCGGCTGCCTGTTGCGGGTGATCGTGTTCCCGTTCGGTCGCCGGCACAAAGGGCCATCGGACAAACTCGGAGCCGAAGTCGCTGGGTTGATTGGCCGCGCCAAGGACGACCCTGCCCTGGAGGAATTACTCCTGGGTTGCTATCGCCCGCAAGCGAGCGACGATCCGGTCGGTGCATTGCAACACGCCTGCAATCTGTTGAGCGCCGCACAGCCGTTGCAGAAAAAACTGCACGTGGCGGTCAAGAGTGGCCAGGTCAAACCGCTGGCCGGCGAGTCGGTGATCGATGCCGCCCTCGAGGCTGGCGTGTTACAGCCGGTGGAAGCCCAAACCCTGCGTGAAGCCGAAGCAGCCCGGCGCAAGGTGATCGATGTCGATGACTTTGACCAAAAGGCTTTGGCACTGGCCAAGGGAAAAGTCCGCTGATCCCTTCAAGCATGTAAAAACGGGCGCAGGCGCTTTATACTCCCGCGCCCGTTTTGCTCTTGAGGACTTATCTCGTGTCCAACATCGTTGCCGATCATCTCGTTTTACTCGACCACCTGCGCAGCATCCTGGTCGCCGTAGGTGAGGCCGAGCAGGTTCCCGACGAAAGTCATGCCTTGTTCCTTGAGCGCTTCGACGAACTGCTTGCATCGCTGCCGATTGACCCGATCGAAAGCCAGTACCTGGGCCAGGACATCCTGTGCCAGGTCATTACGCGCTATCCGCAAATCGCTCACCTGGTCCCGCGCGACCTGCTGTGGTATTTCGCCGGTGACTGCCTGCATTACATGCCCGATGATGAAATCGACCTGTATCAGGCACTGGAAGAGCGCCGTTTCGAAGCCGAACAGAACGACGAGCCTTTCGACTGGAACCAGGAAAAGCAGCTGCTGGCGCTATCGAACCAGGACAGCAAGCACTGATCTTCAATCAGTGATGCCAAAAGGCCCGCATGCTTGAGCATGCGGGCCTTTTTTTATTGCCTTCAGCGCAACCCGTCAATTTCGTCAACCGCACTGTGCTGCGACCTTGCCCACCCGCCTATCTCCAGCCTTTGCACCAATGGTTTTGTTTAAATTCATGGCACTTTGGTTTGATTGAACTACCTTCAAACAATAAGAAGTCATGACGGCTCGATTTTCCACGTCAGCTTCAGTGATCAGACAGCGGATTGGCAAAAGGAGTTACCTCACCATGATCCTGGCAGGCGCTTTTCGGCTCTGTACCTTCATTGCCGATGACTTTCCGGGGGAACCAGGTCGACCCATAGGCACGAGTATCGCTCAGACGGGCAGTCCAGGTAACCGGATCACTAAAAACCGATTCAGCAAAGGTCGCTCGCTGTCCCGCCAGATCAGCGAATTGCGCCCGCTCGTGTGTAGCACGCAAGGAATAACGCCAAGGCCATGGATGAGTGGTCGGGCGCATTGGGGGGGATAGCCCGATCCCCGTGAAGTGATCCGAGACAACTCAGTCCGCCTAAAGACGGTCTATCCAGTGAGGATGTACTTAATGAGCCTTCGTACCGTGCCCGCTTTCAAGCGAATTTTCCATGGCCTGTTCTGGATGGGCCTCAGCGTGGATGCGGCTCAGGCCGCGCCGGCCAATTGCCAGCAACTGGACAGTTGGCCGACAACGTACGAGGTCGGTCAGGGGCTGCAGAATGAACTGCGCAGCCCCGTTCCGGTAACTCAACTGGCGGTGGGCGACCCGAAAATTGCCGACGTGCAACCCAGCGGCAGCAACGCTTTCATACTCACGGGCATTGCGCCGGGGACCACCAGCCTGATGGTCTGGACCGCCTGTTCGAAAACGCCGCGCCAAAGCATGGTGTTCGTCAAGGGCAAGGCCACGTCGGCGCTGACCAGCGTGCCGTCGGTGCCTTCCGACGACCCGCTGCTGCCGAGCCAGGTGCAGACCGATATCCGCTTCGTTGAAGTCAGCCGGACCAAGCTCAAGGAAGCCTCCGCCTCGATTTTCGGCGTCCGCGGTAACTGGCTGTTCGGCTCGCCGAGAACCTTGCCCACCATTGGCGGCATTGTCACGCCGTCGATACCGGTGAGAAACGACCAGTTCAACCTCACGTTTGCTACCGGCAGTACCCTGGTGGCACTCAACGCGCTAGAGGGCAGCGGTTTCGCCTATACCCTGGCGCGGCCAAGCCTGGTAGCGCTCAGCGGGCAGAGTGCGAGCTTCCTGGCCGGCGGTGAAATACCGATTCCGGTGCCCAGTTCAGGCAGCGATAACATTTTCATCGAATACAAGGAATTCGGTATCCGCCTGACCCTGACGCCGACCATCGTCGGGAAAAACCGTATCGCGCTGAAGGTGGCGCCGGAAGTCAGTGAACTGGACTTCACCAACGCCGTGAGCATCGCCGGCACGATAGTCCCGGCCCTGACCGTGCGCCGTACCGATACCAGCATCTCCCTGGCCGACGGCGAAAGCTTCGTCATCAGCGGCCTGATCAGCTCCCACAACGATTCCCAGGTGAACAAATTTCCGGGGCTGGGCGATATCCCGGTTCTGGGCGCGTTTTTCCGCGACAACACCATCAACCGTGAAGAGCGCGAACTGCTGATGATCGTCACCCCGCATCTGGTCCAGCCATTGGCGGCCAATGCACAACTACCGTCATTGCCTGGCGAGCAGCTGCGCAATTATGACCCGAACTTCTACCGCATGTTCTTCCTGGAAAATGGCGACTTCGACAGTCGCAGCGGGCTCTCGCAATGAACCGGAGCCTGAACCAGACTTGCCTCGCCCTCACGCGTAACGGTGACTTTGCACGCTTGCCGGGCCAGCTGTATTGCCATTGGCCAGGCGTTCAACGTGTTGCGGCCAGGGGACCTTCGATGAAAGCAGTCATAGCAATAGCGGCGACATTAATGCTCGCGGGTTGTGCCAGCAATGGCCTGTCTTCGCAACCGGCCAGCTGTGCCAAGCCCGGTTCGGAGCAAGAACTGGCCCTGAACCTGGCCGACAACATGGCCGAAGAAGGCCGTTTGTATGCCAGCCTGGCGAATCTTGAAGGTTTGCCCGATAACCTGGTCCAGGTTCGCCTGCGCAAGGCTCGGGTGCTGCGCTTGATGGGGCGTAGCGGCGACGCGCAGCCATTGTACGAAAGCCTGCTCGGCACCTGTCTGGCGGCTGAAGGGGAACATGGCCTGGGCCAGCTGGCCGCAGCCAAAAATGATAACGCCAGCGCTGCCACTCACCTTGAGCGTGCGGTGAAGATGGCCCCCACCGACGACAGAATGCGCAATGACCTGGGGGTCGTCTACCTCAATCAGCGACGGATCTCTGAAGCACGCTTTGAGTTCATGACCGCCATGGAGCTCAAGCAGGCAAACACACTGGCGGCACTCAATATGGTGACGTTGCTGATCTACCAGGATAACTGGAAGGCGGCTGCCGACCTCGTGACCCGCGCCGACTTGAGCCCCCAGCAAGTCGTAGAGGCTCAAACCCGCGCGGAAAAACTCAAGGCCTCCGCCAAAAAAGTGGTGGCTACCGATGGCAATCGCAAGACTGAGGTAGCCGATGCCTCTACCAGTGCGAACAAGTAGAACGTACGAGGAGTCGAGATGAATACCAAAAGGCTGTTGATCGTGTGCATGGCTTGCCTGTCCACCACTGCCTGGGCCATTGAGCCGGGCCCCGCTTCGCCGTATCAACAAGGCACCGAACAGTGGTTGCAGCTGCAGATTCGCGGTGTGGTTGCCTCCCCAAAACTGCAAACCGCTTCGGCCACCGAACGTGACCTGGCCATGCAGCGCTGGCTGAATAGCTTCAACTATCCGATTCCGCAATATTTTGACCAGGATACAGCGGGAGAAATGACCATCGGCAACTGAGGCCTGTCGATGGGTGATCAGCCTCTGGCGTAGTCCTGAGTGGCCTGGCTGCAAAGCCGGGTTTGATGTCGTGTGCAGGAAAATACAGTCCAGGTATTAAAAGGTGGAGCAGGCGATTGAAGTGAATGCACTCCGTTCGCCTGCTCCACCTCGTTCTTATGCAATACAGCCATCCTGTTCGACAGCAAGCCACTCCTGTTCACTTACCGAATACTTTGAGTACCCCGATCAGGGGGGGGCCAATGGTGATCAAAAAGAAGCTCGGCCACAGACATAAAATCAGTGGGAATATCAGCTTGGTGCCGATTTTCGCCCCCATCTCTTCGGCGGCCTGCGTACGCCGGTCACGGAATTCATCGGCATAGATGCGCAGGGTATCGGCCACGCTGGTGCCGAAGCGGATACTCTGCGCCAACAGACTGACCAGCCCTTGTACGTCATCCAGGCCCGTGCGTACGGCCAGTTGCTTGAGCGCCTCGGTACTGGAAATGCCCGCGCGGATTTGCGCATTGACCAGGGCCAGTTCTTCAGCCAGTTCGACCTGACTGACCGACATCTCCTCAGCCACCCGTTCGATGGTCGTGGGCAGGGCCAGGCCCGACTCCACGCACACCACCATCAGATCCAGCGCATCCGGAAACGCAGCACGCAGCCGACCTTGTCGCAACTGCTTGCGCTTGGCGACATACAGTGCTGGCACCAACCATCCGATACCGGCCACCATGAACACCAACAGCAGCCCCATGATCAGGGACACCTTGGGAATCATCGGCAACAGCAGCAACGCAACGCCGACCAACAACAGCGGTAACATCAAGCGAACCGCCCAGTACATCTGCACCGCCGAAGAGGAACGGTACCCCGCATGCGTCAATAAAGTCTGGGTGACGGACGTCTGAGCCGATTCGGCCGAGGCAAAGCGCTGGCCGACCCGCTCCAGCAACAGTTGCAGATTACCCGGAGCCTCCTGCCCGGCGGTATTGCCTAAATGACCACGCTTGATCAGCGCCAGACGACGCTGCACCGGATCCTGAAGCCCCATCATCAGCAAGATCACGGCGACGACCGCAAGCACCGTACTCAAACCGATCGCGCCAAGGAACAACAGGCGCGCCATCTCCTCGTTCCCCGTGACCCGACTGAACAACCCGAGCAAAAAATCCATGACCTGTACCTCCCGGTAGCGAATACCGCTTAAACCTGAATCCGGATGATTTTGCGTATCCAGAAAATCCCGACCAACATGGCAATGAAAGCCCCAATGATCAGCTTATGGCCAACCGGATCATTGAGCAGCAAAGGCATGTAGGTGGGGGTTGTGACCAGGATCGCCGCCGCCAACACGAAGGGAATAGCCACGAGCACCCAGGCCGACATTCGCCCTTCGGCCGACAAGGTTCTGACCTTGCGCTGAAAGCGGAAGCGCCCCCGAATCAGGCGACTCAGACGCTCCAGCACCTCGGTCAGATTACCGCCGGTCTCGCGATGGATGAGGATCGAGGTCACCAGCATCATCACCGTCATGCTCGGCATGCGTTCCAGCAGGCCGAGCATGGCCCGGCGCACATCGTTGCCATAGTTGATATCGGCGAAGGTCAGGCCGAACTCATGAGCGACCGGCCCCTTGTGTTCTTCGGCCACCAGGCGCAGGGTTTCGTTGAAGGGGTGCCCGGCGCGCAAAGCGCGGCACATGGCGTCCAGCGCATCCGGCAGGCCTTCCTCGAACGCAGCGAAACGCTTGCCACGGTCGCGAGAGATTTTCAGTATGGGTAACCAGAAGACCGCGAAACCCGCCAGCAGCGCCATCCACCAGACTGACCAAACCATCCAGATCAAGATACCCGCCCAGACACCCAGCACCAGCCCGAGCAGCAACACCCGATAGGCCCGGTATTCGTGCCCGGACTGCTCAATCATTTGCGTCAATGCTTCCATAAAAGGCAGCTGCTCAAGCCTGGCCTCCCATGGCGACAAACGCGTCAGGTATTTCTGTCGCAACACGGTCTGCATGCTGGACTGATTGTTGGCTTTCTCCAGTACGTGCAGGCGGCCACGAATGCGCTTGCGCATCTTGCCGGCCTCGCCGAATACCGGCACCGCCACGCCCTGGGACAAGAGGAAGACGGCAATAAACACCATGCCGAGGAACATCAGAATGAATTCACCGGGAACCTGGTTCATGATTGCCGTGCCTCCATCCACTCAGGCCTGAACATCGCAAGCGGCAACTCGATACCGCGCTTGGCCAGCACATCGCGGAAGGCGGGGATCATGCCGCTGGGCCGAAAATCACCGAGTACTTCGCCGTTTTCGCTCACGCCGTGGCGCACGAAGGAGAAGATTTCGGTCATGGTGATGATCTCGCCCTCCATGCCGTTGATCTCCTGCACGCTGACCAGGCGGCGCTTGCCGTCCTCCTGGCGTTCCAGTTGGATGACCACTCCGATGGCCGAAGCGATCTGTTGGCGCATGGCCTTGATCGGAAAGGTCGCCCCGGTCATCGACACCATGTTCTCGATTCGCCCCAATGCATCGCGTGCGGTGTTGGCGTGGATCGTGGTCAGCGAACCGTCGTGACCGGTGTTCATCGCTGTCAACATGTCCAGCGCCTCGGCGCCGCGCACTTCGCCGATCACAATACGGTCCGGCCGCATCCGCAGGCTGTTGCGCACCAACTCCCGCTGGCTTACCTCGCCGCGCCCCTCGATATTCGAAGGCCGGGTTTCCAGACGCACCACATGCGGCTGCTGCAGTTGCAGTTCAGCCGAGTCTTCGATGGTGACGATCCGCTCGTTGTGTGGAATGAAACTGGACAGCACATTGAGCATGGTGGTCTTGCCGCTGCCGGTACCGCCGGAAATCAGCACGTTCAAGCGCCCACGGACAATCGCCTTGAGCAGCAGGGCAATGGCCGGGGTCAACGCCCCCACCTGGATCAGGCTGTCGGTATTGAGCAGGTCCACGGCAAAGCGCCGGATCGACATGCTAGGGCCGTCGATGGCCAGCGGCGGAATAATCGCGTTGACCCGCGAACCGTCCTTGAGCCGCGCATCCACCAACGGCGAAGACTCGTCGATACGCCGACCCAGGCTGGAAACGATGCGGTCAATGATGTTCAGCAAATGCCGATCATCGCGAAAACGCACATCGGTGCGTTGCAGCTTGCCGAAGCGCTCGACATACACTGAGTCATGCCGGTTGACCAAAATGTCGGACACACTGTGATCGGCCAGCAGCGGTTCCAGAGGCCCCAGACCGAGCACCTCGTCGGTGATCTGCTTGATGATCAACTGGCGGCTGGAAGTACTCACCGGTGCCGAGTGTTCATCGAGCAGACGCTGGCAAATATCGCGAATCTGCCGCGCGGCCTCTGCCTGTTCAAGGGAGTCCAGCAAGGACAGGTCCATGACCTTGAGCAACTGCTGGTAGATCTTTTCTCGCCACTCGGCCTCCACCGGGGTGACCTGACTTTTGGTTTCGTAAAGAACGTCCGGCGTTGCACGTTCCCACGCCATTACTTCCTCGGCCGGATCCGGCTGGTCGTCACCCGGCTGGTTAGCCGACGATGAGGCGGGTTTACCGGACTGTTTGCGCAAGCGGTTACGAAAGTCGCTGATCATGGGTCACCCCCCGAAAAAACGGTTGAAGGCGCGTTTGAACACGCCTTTTTTTCCAACCATCTGATTGCCGACCAGGTCATCGGCCACGTTGCGCAGGGCAGCGGTTATCGCCGCCTTCGGCGCATGCACACTCAACGGCACGCCAGTGTTCTGGCTCTGGCTGACCAGGTTGAAGTCGTTGGGTAATTTCGACAGGTTCGTGCAGCGCAGCGCCTCGCCGATATCCTTGAGGCTGACCGCTGCCGCCTTGTCATAGCGGTTGACCACTATCTGCAATTGATCCCCACGCACGCCCAGGTCTTCGCGAAGAATCCGCACCAGGGAGCTGGCATCGCGCAGATGGCTGACGCTCTGCTGCACCACCACGTACACCCGATCCACCTGTTCCAGCACGGAACCGGTGAGGTGGTCGATTTGTCGCGGCAGATCGATCACTACCCAGTCATAGCTGGCGCGGGCCAACTGCATCAGGGTATCAAGTTGCTCGGGTTGGGCATCCTGCGGCAGACACAGCTCACCGGCCCGGCCACCCAGCACATGCAAGGTCGGGCTGAAGTGGCTGCAAAAACCGCGTAGCGCAACACTGTCCATGCCGTCGATCTGATGCAACACCTCAAGATGGCTGTGCGTTTGCGCCACATCCAGGTAATGCGTCACGCTGCCAAATTGCAGGTCCATGTCCAGCAACAGAGTACTGCCACCCTTCATGCTGAGCTGCTGAGCCAGGTTGCAAGCCAGCATGGTGCCGCCGGATCCGCCCTTGGCGCTGATCACGGCGAGCAATTTCCCTTCTGTCCCGCTGCCGGTCCGAACCTCCATGACCAGCCGATTCAAGGCGGCGACCAGTTCTGTCTCGGCGACGGGCTCCGGCAGCACGTCGCGGGCGCCGGCCTGCATCGCCAGGCGCATGCCTTCCTGTTCGCTCAGCAGACCGCACACCAGCATCGGCGGACGCTCATGGGCCGGGCGCTGCAACAGTGCCGCCAGCTCTTCACGCCACAGGTGGCTGACGCGCAACAGCAACAGATCGGGCATCCGGTCCAGACCGTAGAGTGGGTCGACATGCCCGTTGCTCACCAGCCGAGTACTCACCTCCAGGCTGGGCATGCGTTGGCAGACGCCTTGCAGGTCGCGCAACGACGTGGCATCACGGCTGCTGATCAGCAACCGTAGCCCGGCTTTGCTGGTCGAGGTAGAGACGGGAGTTTCCTTGGTATTCAGCATGGCGTGATCTCCCCGGAATCGGAATGACGCCCGAGGCTTTCGCGTGGCAACGTTGCCCTGAATGGGGGCAAGGTAATGGGCACGCCGAACCCGGGAATAAACAGATTGAAAACGAAGTTTTGCAGACTCAACCGGACATAGCGGATGGCACGAAAACCATTGACGCTGACCAGGTCAGCGGGGTTGGCCACCAGTGCACCGTTTACGTCCAGGTAGGTCAACGTCAGGTGGGTGGTGGCCAGATCGCCGATCAGCTTGCTATTACCTGCATCGCCCGCGGCATTGAAGATCGCCCGCCGCAACACCACCGGATCGCTGATATTGCATACCGCCGCCAGGCGCGTGCCACGGCGCACGGCCTCATCCAGCGCATTGACCGTGAAGTACAGGCGGCCCATTTCCACTACGCCGAACAACAGCGTGAACACCAGCAGACCAATGACGGCGAACTCCACCGTATAGGTGCCGCGCATGTATTTTCTATTCATCACAGGGCCCTCATCACGGTAGTGGCGACCAGCGGAATGCCCAGTGCAATCTGATTACCAAAAAAACCGGGAAGCGCTCCGGCGCATTTGCCACCGCCAATCACCGGGCAGAATGTGTAAGTGATGGTGACCCGCACATGGTCAGTGCCCTCTGGGGCGACGATAACGTTGCCAGTCGTCAAATCTGACAACACCGCAGCCCCGGTGTCGACAGGCACGCCAAACACCGCAACGTTTTTCGTCTGGGTCTCCAGCGTATCGCTCAGAGCAACCTTGCCAAGCGTTGAGTCCCAGGCCTGGCTGGCGACAAAACGGTCGGCATCGCGGCTGGCCTGCAGCAGCAGGTTGTACTGATAGAGCATGCGGCCGAACTCACCGAAGGCCAGCAACATCAGGAGCAACACCGGCAGGATCAGGGTGAATTCCACTATGGCCAGGCCTTGCTGGCGCTGCGGATGTTTAAATCCGTGAAGTCTCATGACGCCTCCTACGAGTCAGTGCTCGGAGTGCCGCTGCCGTTGAGATAGGTTTTGTAGAGCTGAATGATCTGCGGGCCGGAATCGGTGGACGGCGAGGGGCCGGCCACGTTGTCGCCTTCGCACTCTTTCACGAACTGGCCGAAGATCTCCGCTTCCGCGCCGCCGCCGTCCATGGGCTGCACCACGAAATAACAGCCAAAACCGAGGACCGGGATCGAGGTTGAACCATTATTTTTCCCGGCGCAGTCGCCCACCACGATTTTCAGCATCCGGCGCTCGAACACCCCATTGCTCTCACAGCCACTGGCCCCTGCCACACACGCGGCAACGCTCGTACGCCAGTCGTTATAGTCCAGTATCGCGTTGCCGCCCGCCGTGAGGGTGCCATTGCTCGAGGTGACGGTTTGCCCCTGGTACTTCGGGCCTGTGCCGTCGTCAGTAATTGCGGGGTTACTGGACGAGGTCACCAGGTCCGGCGGATAGGCCGAGGCGCTGACCGGGCCGTTGTAGATGCCGAAGCGTGTATTCAGGCCTTGAGACGCAGGGCCGACCTTGTTGCCAGGTTCGGTCGCCACGTTGTCTCCCACATTGCGGCAGACCTTGCCGCCTCCGGCCATCTCCTCCCTGATCGCATTGCCGCCAGTGCCAAAATCGAGCAACTGAAAGTTGCCTGGACCAATGGGCGAGTTATTGCCGGCAGCCGTCTTCAATACCTTCAATTCACCAAACTGGAAGCCCCAGAACATACCGGCGCCCGGGTTGTATTGAGCCGGGTCGCCACAGACCATCAAAGGCGCGAGATCGCAGGGGCTGGTAGGGCTGGGTCCCGCGGTGGCGATCGCCGCCACCGCCTTGTTCCCCAGGGCGCCTAATGACTGGGCGAAGTTCCAGAAAAATCCCGTCAGGCTATAGCTCGCTACCGATACCCGAACGTACTTGGCATCCGTTGGCCCGGGATAGGAGAACGGGCCATAGACGCTGCTTGCCATCTCCACCACTGCAAATGTGCCTGCATTGCCGCCGACAGCCGTGGCCAATTCGTTGTTGCCTGCAGCATTGGCATTTTGTGTCAACGTATTGAGCGCGGCGGTACGCGTCGCGCTGGCCGCGCTGACACTGTTGACGCCCCCCTCCACCTGACTCAGGGTTTTGGCGCCACTCAGGGCGGCGGCGTCCACCGCACTCTGCAGGCGCGTTTTGTTCAGCATCATATGCCCGCCGTCCAAAGCCAACGCCGCCATCATGGCCATCGCCGCCAACGCGATCACCATCAAGACACTCACCGATCCTTCCTGGCGCCTTGGCGTCGAAGTGAACGGCCGCTGAATACGAAGATTCATCATCAAGCCCTCGATTGCCGATACTGATCCGGATCGGCTCCGCCAATACCGTGGTGCCCAGAGACCTGTTGCGTCCCGTCAGCGAATGTTTACTACTTTGGCTTCGATCCCGCGGATAACGGTGATACCCCCGCCCTCGCCACTGCTGCGCTGTACCACGCGTTTTGGCGCCTCGGCGGTGGCCACAGCCATGGCTGGGGCAACTGGCGTAGCAGGCGCAACGGCCGGGCTTTTCTTCTCGAGGTTCAGTGGGTTACGCAGCGCCAGTTGCAACTTGCCTTCTGTCTGCGCCGTAACCAGGGCCTCCGCTTCAGCGGCCGACATCTCCAGCGTCACGGCGCGCACCACTACCGGTTGCGTCTTATCGGTACCCGCGGTCTGATCCACCGCCAACACCCGCAAGTTCTCGAGGATGGTCCTGGACGTGGCGCTGTTACTGCCCGAATTGGTGGTTTTGGTCGCCAGTACATCGACCCGGTTACCCGGTAACAGGAATCCGCCGACACCGACCACATCGTCCACACGCACCGATATGGCGCGTTTGTCAGGAGCAATCAAAGAGGCTAGGGTGCTGCCCCCCAGGTGCTCGCTCAGACGTGCACCACGCACGATGTCGCCCCGCAGAATGTCGAACGTTGCAATCTTGCCCACGGCTTTTTCGCTGGCATCGAAGGCATCGTCCGGGATCGTATCCATGGGCATGCGTACGGTCGTGACCTGCTGGGCTTCGACCATCTGCCCGAATGGAATCTCTACCGTGGCAACCACCACGTTTCGAAAGTGGTCATCCGGGCTGGCATTGAGCCGCGCGCTCAGCCAGGAGTCGGCCATCCATGCAGCCCCAAGGCCCATGACCAGGGAAGCGCCTATCAGGGTAAGCGTACGAGAGCTCATGTCAGTATCTCCGTATCAAAGAAAGTTGAGCTGGACGAAGTAGTTGTGCCAGGCCCATTCCAACTCTTTCGGTGACAGTGGTCCGGAACCGCCGATATAACGCTGGCGATCGAGCGCCATGTTCAGGAGATCTCGGGGATGGCAGGGCACCAGGGGCATGCCTTCACTTGCATAAAGCCTTTGCAGCACATAACGCACCAACAGCGGGTCATAAGAAATACCCAGACGCTCGCTTTCCATACGCCAGATCTTTTCGTACTCCTCGGGCTTCAGGTAACCGAATTGCAGCTTGTAGCCAATCCGGCGAAGGAAGGCCTCATCGGCCAGCTCCAGGGGATTGAGGTTGGTGGAAAACACCAGAATCAGATCGAACGGCAGCTCGCAATGCCGACCGCCGCCCAGGTTGAGGAAATCGCGTTTCTCCTCCATCGGGACGATCCAGCGATTCAGCAGCTCGGCGGGTGCCATGCGCTGGCGCCCCATGTCGTCGATGATGAACAGGCCATTGCAGGCCTTGAGCTGCAAGGCGGCCTGGTATTGACGGGTGAAGGGGTCATAGCGAACGTCCAGCTGTTCCATGCTCAACTCACCGCCCGTGATGACTATCGGGCGTTTGCAGCACAACAGTCGACGGTCGATCCCTTCGTTGAGCATCAGACTGTTCTGTTGAACGTTATCATCGAGCCGCTGATGCACCTGCGGGTCATAGATCTCGATCACCGACTCGTTGATGACGATGGCATGGGGGACCCAGATGGCCTCGGCGAACAGACGGATCAGCCGACTGCTGACATAGGTCTTGCCGGTCCCCGCGGGGCCATAAATCATGATTGCGCGCCCGGAGTTCATCGCAACACCCAACTGATCGAGCATCTCCTCCGTGAGCACTACGCCAGCAAAGGCATTGCGCATATCGTTGGCGTTGATGCGACCATGGTGAATGGTCTGTAGTTTGATCAGGGACCGGTAGGTACTCACCGGAAACGGTGCTGCGCCTATATAACCGCTACGCGACAGGGCATCGCGGGCGGCACTGCGTCCGCGTTCGGTCAGGCCATAACGCAGCGACTGCCCACCCGTTTGACTCACCTGGCCAAGCACTTCGACTCGGCCATCCTTGCGCAGAAATGCCAGGACCTCTTCAAGTACCGCGCCGGTCAGCGCCAGGCGCTCCACCAGCCGCGACATGTCCAGCACGCCGGCATCAAACAAATGCTTGCACACCAACTCACCGAGAAAACTGTCGGTCAGGCCGGTTTCACGGATAGTGCAGGGCTGAGGAGCCAGGCGTTGCACCGCGCTCCGATCGCTGGGGTAGGCATCACTTTCGACGATGACGTGCATGGCTAGCCTCCTGGGCTACGGGCCGATCTGCAGCCAATAGCCACTGGCCAGGGTTCCGAGCAAAATTGCAACGGAGTATGGGAAAGGCTTTCCGGCCACTTCATCTACCGCCGGAGCCAAGTAGGTTCGCGCCCTTAACATCAACCCGTAGCGCGTTAAGGTTTGCAGCAGCTGGCCACGAAAAAGGATGATCAAAAAACCGCACAAACCACCGGCCATCAGACTGAAAAGCGCCGTCCACAACGCGACATGCGGTGTAAAAAAACATCCGACCATGGCCATCAACTTGACGTCCCCGGCGGCCATACCGCCCAGGGCGTACATGGGTAGAAACACTGTAAAGCCGATCAGCATGGCCAACGCAGCATTACCAAGCCCCTCAACTCCACTGGCGTAAGCCTGACTGGTCAAACCCAAAACAAGTCCTAAAAGAACCAGCAGGTTGGGGATGCGGTGGCGACGAAGGTCGCTCACCACCGCAATACCTAGCAGCCCTAACAGAACAATTGATATAAACATCTGCTCAATAGGCATCGCTGCATCTCTCACTGGGAATAGACTTACTAGCACGCCCCACCGGGGACCATACAAGTAGCTAGCCTACCGACCTGCGTGGCAATGGCGCCGCCCAAGGTGGTAAAACTAGTGGCAACCGCCAGGGTTATTAGCCCGCCGGCCACCGCGTATTCCACAATGGTCAGACCATCTTCGTCTTTGACGAACTTCACTAGCGAAGCCTTGATCGTTTGCATGATCATTTTGCCCACCTCACTCGAATGTTGTTTTTTCTGCTGCATCTCTCTCACAGGGAATAGACTTACTTGCACGCCCCACCGGCCATACAAGTAGCTAGAAAACCGATCTGTTTGGTAATGGCCGCGCCCAAGGTGGTAAAACTAGCGGCAACCGCCAGGGTTATTAGCCCGCCGGCCACCGCGTATTCCACAATGGTCAGACCATCTTCGTCTTTGACAAACTTCACTAGCGAAACCTTGATCGCTTGCATGATCATTTTGCCCACCTCACTCGAATGTTGTTTTTCTGCTGCATCCCTCTCACAGGGAATAGACTTACTTGCACGCCCCACCGGCCATACAAGTAGCTAGAAAACCGATCTGTTTGGTAATGGCGGCGCCCAAGGTGGTAAAACTAGCGGCAACCGCCAGGGTTATTAGCCCTCCCGCAACCGCATATTCCACAATGGTCAGACCATCTTCGTCTTTGACGAACTTCACTACCGAAGCCTTGATTGTTTGCATGTTCATTTTGCCCACCTCACTCGAATGTTGTTTTTCCGGAGGCAGTACGTTCTGCATCTGCCTGATGCAACCCTAGTCAGGGAACAGGCATGGGCGTTAGGAAGATTTTGCACATCGTTAGGACTTTTTTGCGGGGCGGCCAAATACGGCGTATTGGTCTTTGCAGAAGTAACGGAGGGGGTAAACAAGGCATTGAAACGCAAAGGCAATTGTCATTGATTCACAAGCGACAAGCGGTTAAACGCGGTTTGTCGAAAGCACACCAACAAACACTCGCCCGGGCTGCCTTCCAGGCAACCCATAGAGCGAATAGAACTAAAAACCGTCTTTCCTATCGGGATTAAATCTGCAAGGTGATAGCACATTGGCAATACTAGCGAAGTGAGTCACCAAGAACCCCAGAGTAGAGACATGACGTCCAACTTGACCAAAAGGCCATCGCTCCTGTGGTTCGATCTGACTCATGATCGGTCCACGAAAGAACTCGTCGCGCAGTTCGAGGGTACCTGCGACTGCAAACTGGCGAAAAACTCCGTGTTGCCCATCGCGGAACCGGCAGACATGATCTGCGTCCATTTTGATCGCCCCGACACCCCAGGTTTGAGGCTATTGCTGGAGATCAAACGCACCACCCCCAGCATCCCGATCACCATGTTCACCGTGCAGCACTCGGAGGAACTGGCCGTATGGGCCATGCGCTCCAGCGTATGGGAATACATGGTGCTCCCGCTCTCGACCACCGAGAAGAATCGTTACCTGACGGCGGTGGTGCAGCTCTGCGAGCTGCGCCGAAATGCCAACGGCCGGGGCAAGTCATCGCAGATCGACCACTCCCCGACCCTGCCGGACAGCATCCGTCGGACCTCAGGACACCAAAAACACCAGGCGCTGAGCAATGTCATGCTGTACATCGAACAGCACTTTCGAGACAGCATCGATCAGAGGGAATTGGCGCAGCGCTGCGGAATGACGACATTTCGCTTCAGCCGCCTGTTCAAGGAAGCCAATGGGCTTGGCTTCACGGATTACATCCTGGACAAGCGCATGAACTTCGCCAAAGATCTGCTCGACAATAGCCAGATGCCGATTACCAGCATCGGCTATGAGGCCGGCTTCAAGGATCCTTCCTACTTCGCCCGTGCCTTCAAGCAGTTCGCAAACTGCACGCCCAGCGAATACCGCCTGGCACGCCAAATCAAAGCGGCTGCCGCTACGCAACCGGTGCAGGATGAGAAAACCACTGAAGCGCTCGAAAGCCTGGTCCAAAGCCTCAGCAGTTGATCCGGTTTTTTACGCGCACACAAAAACGCCGCTCAATGAGCGGCGTTTTCGTTAAATATGGAGCGGGAAACGAGACTCGAACTCGCGACCCCGACCTTGGCAAGGTCGTGCTCTACCAACTGAGCTATTCCCGCAAATGGCGTCCCCTAGGGGACTCGAACCCCTGTTACCGCCGTGAAAGGGCGGTGTCCTAGGCCACTAGACGAAGGGGACACGCTACCCGGAACACATGGTGTGTGTTTCGGTGTCCAGAGCCGCATCCGAAGACTTGGTTCTGGTTTCACTCAGCCCTGCCCGAAAGCAACGCTGTTTAAAATTGGAGCGGGAAACGAGACTCGAACTCGCGACCCCGACCTTGGCAAGGTCGTGCTCTACCAACTGAGCTATTCCCGCATTGGCGTCCCCTAGGGGACTCGAACCCCTGTTACCGCCGTGAAAGGGCGGTGTCCTAGGCCACTAGACGAAGGGGACACACATACTACATTCACTCCCTGCTTCGTTTCGCTGTGTGCTTTACGCTGCAAGTGGCGCGCATTCTATGGATGGATTGAGATGTCGTCAACCCCCTGATATAAATTTATTTAAATCAATGACTTCACCCTGCTTTTGGGAGCCGTTGCGGTTTTCCGCCGCCCGGCGTTTGACGCTTATATTCTGGCACTCGCCAAGACGTTATAGTCCACCCAATGATGGCAATTTGTGTGTCGAGTGCCATCATTCATAGAAACGGGGCTGCGGCCGATATAAGTACAAGCATGTCCGATCCAACCCGTCGTGCGGGCCTGGTTGCTCAAATGCCAAGCCACCAGACTCGCATGCGTAACCTATAAAGAGGTCTTACCGGTGACGCCACTCATGATCACCCTGCTAGTCGTAGCCGGGATCGCACTGTTGATCGCCATTGGCTACATGAACCATGTGGTGGAAAACAACAAGCTGGAAAAGGCCCGTACCAAGATCGAGCTCAACGATCGCCTGCGACGCTGCGGCGAAATCACCGAGACGTTCCCCGGCCAGCTGATGACCCCGGCAATCAAGCTACTGTTGGCCCGCCTGGAACTGAACGTCTGCCAGCGCCTGCTTAACCTGGAAAAATCCAGCGCCAACCTCAAGGCACGGATCGCCGAACTGGAGGCCCTGGTCGGCCAGGGTGAATCCATCCCGGTCAACAACCCGCCAGCACCGATCCAGACCGAAGCCAAGGCCAAGGATGTCCGCTTCCTGCTCGAAGCCCTGCACGGCCAGATTACCCGCGCGGCACAGGACGGCTTCTTGCCGCCCAACGAAGCCAAGCGCTGGATCCGTGAAGTGCGCCACATCCTCGTGCTGTTGCACATCGAGTTCTTCAACAACCTTGGCCAGCATTCCCTGCAACAGAACCAGCCCGGACAGGCCCGCCTGGCATTCGAACGCGGCGTGCAATACCTGCGCAAACAGCAGGAACCACAGGTCTACGCCGAGCAACTGGAGTACCTGGAAAAACTCCTGGCCCGGGCCAACGACCAGGTCATGGATCGCATCGCGCCGGTCGAAGGCGAGGTCAACCCGTTGACCGAAGGCCTCAAAGACGTCGAGGCCGATGCGGACTGGAAAAAGAAAGTGATCTACGACTGATTGATCCTATGTAGGAGCGAGCCTGCTCGCGATGGACTCCAGATCGCCGCGTTCAACCAGTAAACGCGCGTTATCTTTAACGACCATCGCGAGCAAGCTCGCTCCTACAGGAAGCTCTTAGAGCCTGAAATGCCCCACCATCCCCTTCAGCTCAACCCCCAGTTGCGCCAACTGAATACTGGATGCTGCATTGCCCTGCATCGCTAGCGATGACTGATCGGCACTGGCGCGAATACTGGTGACACTGCGGTTGATCTCCTCGGCCACCGAGCTCTGTTCCTCGGCCGCCGCGGCGATCTGCTGGTTCATCTGCTGGATCAAGGATACCGCCGCCGCAATGCTTCCCAGCGCACTCTCGGTCTGCAAGGCATCGCTGACCGCCAGCTTCACCAACTCGCCACTGCTCTGGATCTGCTGCACCGACGACTGCGCCGCCGAGCGCAAAGCGCTGACCAGGCGTTCGATTTCCTCGGTCGATTGCTGGGTTCGCTTGGCCAACGCACGCACTTCATCGGCCACCACTGCAAAGCCCCTGCCCTGCTCGCCGGCCCGGGCCGCCTCGATCGCCGCGTTCAATGCCAGCAGGTTGGTCTGCTCCGCCACGCTTTTGATCACACTCAACACCGTGCCGATGTTCTGGATTTCCGCACTCAGGCTTTCGATGCTCGAACTGGCCGAGGTGGCCGAATCCGCCAACTGCTCGATCCGCGCCATGCTCTGGCGCACCACTTGCTGACCGCTTTCAACCTTGCCGTCAGCCGTTTGCGCGGCCAGGGCCGCTTCCTCGGCATTGCGCGCGACATCATGCACCGTGGCCGTCATCTGATTCATTGCGGTGGCGACCTGTTCGGTTTCCTCTTTCTGCGTGCTGACTTCGAGGTTGGTCTGTTCAGTCACCGTCGACAGCGATTGGGCGGAAGTCGCCAACTGCTCGATACCCGACTGCAAGCCGCTGACAATATGACTGAGCCCCGCGCCCATTTGCTGCATTGCCTGCATCAACTGACCGATTTCGTCACGGCGGGTCACGTCAATGGTCGCACTCAAATCCCCCGAGGCAATCTGCTGCGCCACCTGAATCACACGGCGCAGCGGTGCCACGATCAACCGGGTGATGAACCACGCGGCAACCAGCCCGACCAGCAAGGCCAACGCGGAAGAGCCAATGATCAGCAGCGAGTTCTTTTTCAGTTCAGCCTGCATCGCCTGGTCTTGCGCGACATAAGCCTGATCCACCCGCTCGACCACTTGGGATGCGCGCTGGTGCAATTGTTGATAGACGGTTTTTTCCTGTTCCAGCAGGCCGGTGTACTCGGCGAGCTTGTCACTGAAACTGGCGATATGGCCCGTCACCTCATTGAGGACGGTCTGGTAACCCTCATCCTTGACCGTGGTCTTGAGCTGCTCGGCCTGGAGCAACGCCTGGCTCGCCTGTTCGATCTTGCCCTGCCCGGCGCTGTCGTCGCCTTTGCGGCTTTGATCCAGACGCACGCGTGCTTCATTCATGGCTTGCAGCATCAAGCGTGAAACCTGGCTGACCTGGCTGGCCTGCTCGATGAATTGCGCACCGTCCTTGCCTTCGGAATCCTTCAGCGTATAGGCGCCGTCATCGGCGAGTCCGGATTGCAATACATCAAGATTATTGGCCACGCTGGACACCGACCAACTGGCCATTTCCAGCGCCAGGTCCTTGGCCTGGGTGAGCGAGACAAACTCGTCGAAGGCCTTGCGATAGGCACCCAGGGACTGTTCGACATCATTCATCACCGGCACGTTGGCCGCAGACGCGGCCTTGAGCTGGTCGGCCAGAGCGATCAGGCCATCGACGCCCTCGTGCAGGGCATCGACGGTTTTCGGATTGCCGTGCAAGGCGTACTCCTGTTCCAGTAGCCGCACCTTGAGCAAACCGCTGTTGAGCGATGACATTTGCTTGAGCCCGTCGAAGCGCTGGCTGATGGTTTGCAGGGACCAGACACCAATGCCCGCCACCAGTGCAGTCAACAACAGCACCAGGACAAACCCGACACCCAGTTTTTTCGCCATACCGAGGTTGGCAAAACGTCCTTGCACGGCCGAATTCATTGCACTTAGTCCCCTGCCAAAGTCTGTAGTCGCAGATTCGCAACGGGCCAGTAGCAACACAAGGCTCCGGCGCCTGAATAATGGCAAAAAGCTACATCAACGTCGTTTTCAGAACGCTTGAGGTCGATCCCGGGCAGTGGCCTGAAAGAGCGCACGGGCACGCGGGTCGCAGGCATAGGCCACGTTGATACGCTGCCAGTCACTGGCCTCACCCGAGGGGTTGAAGGCGGTCTTCGATGACAGCAGTACACCCAGACGCCGTGCCTGGGTCCGCACCTTATCGAAGTCAGACATTGGTGATCGCGCCCAGATGAACAGGCCTCCCGTCGGCTTGCCGAAAACCTCCCATTCGGCATCTTCGAGCAATTGCAACACCGCCAGCCGGCCGCTGCTCAAACGTTGGCGCTGACGCTGCACCAGTTTGCCGTAGGCACCGTTAGCCAACAGGCACGCCAGCACCGACTCGCAAAATCGTGAGGCGCCCATGCCACTGATCATTTTGACCTCGGCCAGACGCGTAATGACTTCGGAACCGGCCACCACGAAACCGACCCGCAAGGAACTGCTGAGGGTCTTGGAATAGCTGCCCACGTAGATCACGTTGTCGTCCAGCGCAGCCAGTCGCGTACCGGAACCGCTGTGCAAGTCCGCATAAACGTCGTCTTCGATCACCTGCACACCAAAGGTCCTGGCCAGTTGCAGCACGCGGCGCGCCACCACCGGTGCAAGGCTGCTGCCGGTCGGGTTGTGATAGAAGCTATTGATGAGCAGCCCTTGAGGCCGGTGTTTGACCAGCACCGATTCGAGCACTTCAAAGTTCGGCCCGCGTGGTGTTCGCGGCACCTCGACCATGTGGATGCCGTGCAGCCTGAGCAGATCGAACAGCACCGGATAACCGGGACTCTCCACGACTACACAGTCACCGGCCTTGAACAGTGTCCGCACAACCAGGTCGAGTCCCTGACTGGCCCCCGCCGTGGTCATGATCCGACTGTCCTGCACCGGGATATCCAGTTGCCTGAGGCGCTTGAGTATCTGTTGTCGCAAGGCTGGCAATCCCAGCGGCGTGCTGTAGTTGAACAGGCTGGCCGTATCGGTACGACTGACTTGCCGAATCGCGTAAATCAGATCGTCGGTCTCGCGCCAGCTTTCAGGCAGCCCGCCACAGCCCAGCCTCAATTCACTCGAAAAAGGCCCGCACTCAGGCTCAGCCCCCTCGAACCACGCAGGCTCATGCTTTGCGCCCGCGGCCAATGCCGGGTCGGCAACCGTATAGCCGGCCCCATGGCCGGACACCAGCATCCCCTGCGTCACCAGGCGTTCGCAGGCCTGAGCGACACTTAACTGACTGAGCAAATTGATCCGCGCGATCTGTCGCACCGAAGGCAGGCGCGTACCGGGCAATACCCCGCTGGAATGAAGCCAACAGGTCAGCGCGTCAACAATTTGCTGTACGACGGGCACCAGCGCCTGTCGGTCGATTCTCAATTCCATGAGCAAGCAAACTCCTGTTGATTTTGCGAGAAGCAGTTAATCACAGGAGTGTTCGAAAACATGTGCGACAACGCCGCCAAAATCCTTTGTTCTAATCATTTGAAACACATTGCCTGGTCCCTTTGACGAACCAAAAAACCTGTGGGAGCGAGCCTGCTCGCGAAAGCGGTGTGTCAGCCGATATTAATGTCGACTGATACGCCCTCATCGCGAGCAGGCTCGCTCCCACAAGTTGCAACTATTCCTTCAGTAGCGATGCATTGCTTCAGAACGCTGTTACACCACCGTCCACGGCCAATGAGTGCCCCGTGGTGAACGCCGCCCCATCGCTACACAAGTACAGCACCGCGCTGGCGATCTCTTCGACCTTGCCGATGCGGCCGACCGGATGCATGGCGTTGGCGAACTCGCCTTTTTTCGGGTCGGCTTCATAAGCGCGGCGGAACATATCCGTGTCGATCACCGCCGGGCACACTGCGTTGACCCGGATCTTCTTCTTGGCGTATTCAATGGCCGCCGACTTGGTCAGGCCGATCACCGCATGCTTGGAGGCTGCGTAGATGCTCATTTTCGGCGCTGCCCCGAGGCCGGCCACCGATGCCGTATTGACGATCGCGCCGCCCCCTTGCGCCAGCAACAGCGGCAACTGGTACTTCATGCACAGCCAGACACCTTTGACGTTGACGCCCATGATCGCGTCGAACTCGTCGAGCGTACCTTCGGCCAATTTGCCTTTCTCGATTTCAATGCCGGCATTGTTGAAGGCATAGTCGAGGCGACCGTAAGTATTGATCACCTCCTCCATCAGATTTTTTACATCGCTTTCCAGGGTAACGTTGCAGCGCACGAAGGTCGCTTCGCCACCGGCGGTACGAATCAGCGCCACCGTGCCCTCGCCGCCCGCCACGTCCATATCGGCCACCACGACCTTCAGGCCCTCGGCGGCAAATGCCTCGGCGGTCGCGCGGCCAATACCGGCCGCCCCGCCTGTCACCACGACCACCTGGCCGGAAAACGTCATGCTCATTGTTATGTCCTCGAAAAGAAGAATGCGGGGAATCGCGTGGGACCAGTCTAGCCATGGAGGTCTTGAACACGGCAGCACTATCAAGGCTCCGGTTGGGCGCCCATGAGTTGCAGTGATGGAACTGTCGTACCAACTATCACTGCACTGGATCAACCTGCATTCGCCGTATCAGCCGAACTTGCGACATCGTCGCTGACCGGCTATCAACAAGGCTTCATTCATCTTGAGTGCCTGCCATGACCTCCCAGACCAATCGCCAATTCCTGCTCGCCAAACGTCCGGTTGGCGCGGCGACCCGCGAGACATTCACTTATCAGCAAGTGCCGGTCGGCGAGCCGGCGGCGGGTCAGATCCTGGTCAAAAACGAATACCTGTCCCTGGACCCGGCCATGCGTGGCTGGATGAACGAGGGCAAGTCCTACATCCCGCCGGTCGGGCTTGGCGAAGTCATGCGCGCCTTGGGTGTGGGCAAAGTCATTGCGTCGAACAACCCGGGGTTCGCGGTCGGGGATTACGTCAACGGCGCCCTGGGTGTGCAGGATTTCTTCCTCGGCGAGCCGCGAGGCTTCTACAAGGTCGATCCGAAACTGGCACCGCTGCCACGTTACTTGTCCGCACTGGGCATGACCGGGATGACGGCGTACTTCGCCCTGCTCGACGTCGGCGCTCCGAAGGCCGGTGACACCGTGGTGCTGTCGGGCGCAGCCGGCGCCGTGGGCAGCATTGCCGGGCAGATCGCCAAGATCAAAGGCTGCCGGGTGGTCGGCATCGCAGGCGGCGCCGACAAGTGCAAGTTCCTGATCGATGAACTGGGCTTCGATGGCGCTATCGACTACAAGAGCGAAGACGTCCTCGCTGGCCTCAAGCGCGAGTGCCCGAAAGGCGTCGACGTGTATTTCGATAATGTGGGTGGCGATATTCTCGACGCGGTGTTGAGCCGCCTGAACATGAAGGCGCGGGTGGTGATTTGCGGTGCCATCAGCCAGTACAACAACAAGGAGGCGGTCAAGGGCCCCGCCAACTACCTGTCACTGCTGGTCAACCGTGCACGCATGGAAGGATTTGTGGTGATGGATTACGCCGCCCAATACGCCAGCGCCGCCCAGGAAATGGCCGTCTGGATGGCCAAGGGGCAGCTCAAAAGCAAGGAAGACATCGTCGAAGGACTGGAGACTTTCCCGGAGACGTTGATGAAATTGTTCAGCGGCGAGAATTTCGGGAAGTTGGTGTTGAAGGTTTGACTCAACAGTTGAAGTGATCACAAAACCAATGTGGGAGCGAGCTTGCTCGCGATAGCGGAGTGTCAGGCGCCATTGACGTCACTGACCCTCCCTCATCGCGAGCAAGCTCGCTCCCACAGGTACAGCGGTGTTTAAGCCAGTTCAGCCACGACCGACGCCAATGCCTTGGCTGGATCCGCCGCCTGGCTGATCGGACGGCCGATCACCAGATAGTCGGAACCGGCATCCAGTGCCTGACGTGGCGTCAGAATGCGGCGCTGATCGTCCTGGGCGCTGCCCGCAGGACGAATCCCCGGGGTCACCAGTTGCAGCGACGGATGCGCCGCTTTCAGCGCCTGGGCTTCCAGGGCCGAGCACACCAGGCCGTCCATCCCGGCTTTTTCCGCCAGGGCGGCCAGGCGCAGCACCTGCTCCTGGGGCTCGATGTCCAGGCCGATGCCCGCCAGGTCTTCACGTTCCATGCTGGTCAGCACGGTCACGCCGATCAGCAACGGCTTGGGACCGGTGCGCTGATCCAGCACTTCACGGCACGCGGCCATCATGCGCAGGCCGCCGGAGCAATGCACGTTGACCATCCACACGCCCATTTCCGCAGCCGCCTTGACGGCCATCGCAGTGGTGTTCGGGATGTCGTGGAACTTGAGGTCCAGGAACACTTCGAAACCCTTGTCGCGCAGGGTACCAACGATTTCCGAAGCGCAGCTGGTGAACAGCTCCTTGCCGACTTTGACCCGGCA